>CAMUHA010000006.1 GCA_947088515.1 uncultured bacterium | reverse complement strand
TTATTTGATCAGACATCTGATTCATTAATGATATATAATCCTTTCGAAAAGAAAAGCATTTAAAATCCATATCTCCGTATTCCCTAATATGCCATACAAACGGCTTATTGTATTTTTTAGCTAACAATGCTCCAAAATCTTCTCTAGAAGAATTTGAATGTATAACATCAATTAAACTAATATCCAAACTTTTACATAATACTCTTTCTGCAAAGAATTTACTCCAAATATATCCAATACCTTTCAATATATATTTAGGAATTATTTTCCATCTTTGATAAGGAATACTCTGGTAATATGGCTCATATGGGATACAATATACCTGACACCCCAATAATTCAAAATCTTCTTTTTGATTCGAATTCTTCTTTAAAACAATACTTACTTTTAAATCTTTATACATACTCACCAGCTCTGTTGCCATCTGCAACATTGATTTTGAAGCTCCATACCTAGAATCACCATCCGCGATAATTAAAACATGCATCTTTTTCTAATATCCCCCAAACATGCACCATCAATATTATAAACAGTATAACATAAATGTTAAACACGATCATTTTTTTCCATATTCTTCAAATACTTGCTTTTCATATGAAATCTACATACTAATAATTTTATAATTTTATAATATGGAAGTCTAATTTTAAACAAATTTCTTAAAAAATATATTTTGCATATACTATCATTAAGCTCATAAACAAATACCCTGGGATGTAAAATATAAAATCCTAAGTGATGAACTGGAAGTAATTTTTTCAACATACCACCTCCATCAAGAAAACAAAAATCCTTAAAATAGTTTACTGTACGTAAAGAAGGGTAAATAGCAAAATTTTCATAGGGTAGCATAACTATATCTTCTGAAAGTGAAAACCCATTACAAAAAATATCGGCTTTCTTTATATCGTTCAAAAACCTTATAGAACTCTCTTGTATTTGCTTTATAATTTGCTCATTTTTTCCAAAGTATTCACTCTTTCCTAATTCCGGTTCTATCTCCTTCCCTTTCTTCTCATATCTCCTTACACTTCCAGTGGAATTTAAAAATAATATTTCTATCACTTCATTAGTAAACCTCAATTTCAATCCATTCTCATAATGTTCTTCTGGCGTAAATAAATACCCCTCTCTATTAATTTGTGAATAAATGTCTTCATTTATAACATTTCTGACCCCAAGATAATACCCCCTCATAGTTGTTTGCTGTTTATTAATATAGTGAAGAAGAGCCATCTGCATTGTTCCCTGCCAACCAATATCTAATATAGCAATATTTCCATAAAAGTTCTTTTCTTTCAAATATTGCTGTAATAATTCTTTTTGTTCTTTGTATTGTCTACTCCCCAATTTAGAAACTATATAATAAAATGCTTCTTTCTTGCTATCAGGAATATCAAAAACATTCAAGTTTTTTTCAAGGCCTATTTTATCAAGTTCTTCGTAGTATAATTGCGTTTCAAGTAAACACACTTTTCCAATATTCTCTAATGAGGGGGTATGCACCATGAATTTAATTACCTGTAGCATGTCATCATAATTACTGCTCTCACATAACAAAGGAACCAATAATGCTTGTCTGGACACATATAAATAACATTGATAAATATCACTCTCTGGAAATATAACATTATATGCTTTTTGCATCAAAGATCCTTCTCTACTTAAAAAAAATAACTTTTCAATTTTATCTTCATGTATTTTTTTGTGCAGCCATTGAATATATCCCAGCAACATAGGTCCTAACACTTCATATCCAATTGCTTCCGCTAACTCATCATCTGTTACTTCTTTATGATTTTTGATAAATTCATATAAAATTTGGCATTCAACAGATTTTTGATATACTTTACTTCTTTTTTTCCAAAATTTTAGGGAATGGTCATCCACACTTATCAAAAACGCGTTAATTCCCATTTTTTTAGGTACAAAAAAATCCCCCTTAATGTTATCACCAATATGGCAAATTGCCCCTATATACTTTTCATAATCTTGTAATACATGAGTAAACAGGTTTCCTGTTGACTTTGTTTTACCATAAGTTGATGAGAGATATAACCGCTCATATCCTTCATAACCACACTTTTTTAATATACAGTTTATAGTTTTTTCTGGAAGATACATGTCAGATGTAATAATAACATGTTTACCTTCTTTAATGGCTTTTTCAAAAAAAGGCTTTATATGTAAATTAGCACAACAAATACCGATTTCCAATTCCAGCTCAATTTCTTTCAATAATTTAATATCACAATGTACATTGTCCATGTTATCATAAATTTCTTCAATGGTAACCTCTTCTTTTACATTACATTTTCTCGCTTTTTCTTCAGCTCTAATTCTTATCTCTAAATAATTCGTTATCTGAGTTCCAGTTCTATTTTTATACTCCTCCTGCACTAACCAAAATAGCTTCTCTGGACTTGGTATGTTTCTTTTAACTAGTGTATCAAAAATATCAAAAGAAACTACACATGAATTATAAATTAAGCTATCTATATGTTTTTCATCTCCATAAAAAAATTTCCCAATATGCTTTTTTATCACTTTTTTGAAAAATTTATATATTTTCACATTATAATCCTTCTTGAGCTTTATTAAGTATCTTTATAGTTCTAATCTTTCATATAATTCTTGATAGCTTTTTTTCATAACACATATATTAAACTTTTCTATTATATTTTGCCGAGCTCTTTTTACAATTATCTCAGCCATATCTTTATTATCAATAAGCATCTCAATTGCTTTTATATAGTCTTGTTTATTATCGCATATGTACCCATTTATTTCTGAGCAAATAACATCTTTATTTCCATCAACATTACTTACTATACAAGGTTTTCCAATATACATGACCTCTAATAAAGCTATTGAAAGTGATTCCCATAGAGAAGTAAATAAAAAAATATTTGATGACAATATTTGAGCCACAGCTTCAACCCTATTCACCCATCCAGTGACAACTATGTTAGAGCTTGTCAATTTATATTCCAATGGTCCTGCTCCTATCCATACAAAATCTATATTAGGAAAAGATTTCGCTATCTCATTAAATAAATCCGGATTTTTTTGATATACTACTTTTCCTAATGTACATACTACTATTTTATCATGTTTTTTTATCTGCTTTCTTGCCTGTTCTATAATTTTATCCATTTCATCTAAATCAATTCCGTTAGGAATACATATTGCATTGTCTGTCACTTGTTTACTTACTTCATACTCACTTTCAATGTCCGTTACAGTAATGCAATTTTTTCTTTCTGAAAGTCTTTCAATTTCCCTATATATTCTCCTCTTAAAATTACTACAATTCAACATTAAAAAACTATAGGCATGTGGTGAATAAATCACTCTATATTTATTACAGTTGATTGCCCACCGTCCCAAAATTCCTGCCTTTGTTGAATGCAGATGAATTAAATCTGGACATATTCTACTAACAACTTTTTTTATACAAAAAAAAGCCTTCAGATCTTTTGGTATTTTAATCTCTCTTGTAAATCCATCTATCCTCTCAAATTTCACACTTTTATCAAATTGGCCTTTAAAGTCAACAGGCGTTTCCGGTCTTATTCCATATGCCACATAAACCTCATAATCCTTACATTGCCAAGCAGAAAGATTCTTTACATAGTTAAATACGCCACTTCCAAAAGCCTCAACTATATGCAATATTTTCTTCACAATTTTATCTCCACAATACTATTCTAATACGCCCCTTCACTATCAAACACCGCTGGAATTGTCCTCAAAATTATCTTAAAATCTGTCCACAATCCCATATTTTCTATATAATCCAAATCAAGCTCCACCCATTCTTCCCACTTGATGTTAGCTCTGCCACTAATTTGCCAGTAACAGGTCAGCCCTGGCCTTACCACAAGCCTTTGCTTTTCATAGTTATTACATTCTTCCATTTGAAACGGCAGTATAGGTCTTGGCCCCACAATACTCATGTCACCTTTAATAATATTAATAAGCTGTGGCAGTTCATCAATAGAAACCTTACGGATAAACTTTCCCACCTTAGTAATTCTTGGGTCATTCTTTATTTTAAACGCATGACCTGTCTGCTCGTTATCTTTTAACATTTCCTCAAATTTTTCATCGGCATTCACATACATGCTGCGGAATTTATAAATATTAAACAACTTTAAGTTTTTCCCGGCCCTGGTCTGCACATACAGTACCGGCCCGCCATCCTCCAGCTTAATCGCTATTGCCGTAATCAAAAAAACAGGCGACAGACATATCAGAGCAATACCAGATAAAAAAATATCAGACAACCTTTTAATAAATTTATATAATCCACTTTTCTGGCAATATACTGCCTGCATATTATTTCTGTCCGATTTTTCCCTTTTCTTCTGCATCATCTGAATATCAGCTTTATTAGCTGTTACATCCCCCATTATCAAATATCTCCTTTTCCAAAACAACACTGCCTTATTTATAGCAGCGCCTCCCTCCACCCATCTGGAAAATAAAACTTTTTCAAATTTATACTGGTGCAGTATCACGGTTGCCCGTAATACCACACCCATCATAACCTCAAAAGCTCCAGCTATTAAGCTACTCTGCCACCAGCTGCTCTTCTGCTGCTGCCGCAGCGGGCTGTGCATTTGCACTTTCTGCCTGCTCATCTTTTTCAGCTTCCACATATCCTTCCGGCATCTCAATAAATGCCAGCATACCATGTGCTGTCATATTTACGATTACATGGTCTTCCCTGATTTCAGCGACTTCCAATTCTACCCATTCGCCGTTAATCAGCTGGAACACTTTGATAACCTGACCAGCTTTTACTCCCTTAGTATAGAAGTTAACCTGCGCTGTGTTGAATTTGCCAACTGCCTGTGACTTGGTTCCGACTACATTCATCACCTTTCCGCCAAGCGCCTCTGCCTGACTTTTTGCTGCGCTTACAACCTGTGTTGTGGGCTTTGTCAAAAAGAAAATAACATTACTGGGCGCTCCGTTGATGATTACGTGTCCTCCCTGTCCGATAGGCGTCACCTCGCTAAGACCCGGAAGCTCCACCACGGCATTGTTGGTGTATTCCCCCACAGACTTTCCTTCTGAAGCGGCTGCCTCCGTAACGGTGGCAATAACTGCTGCCGAAGGGCTGGGCGCTGCCATTACGGGCATTGCGCAAAGCATAATACCTGCAGTGGCAAGTGCAATTAATTTTTTCATTGGACATTTCCTCCTTTCTACCCATGTGGCGGGTATCCTGCATTTGGTTTATATTTTTATCCTCCGGTCCGGAACCCCAGGCAATCATCCCTGTTACAGCCAAATAAACACTGCCTCAGAAATAATTTATCCGCTTCACTTCCGGCCCATGGACAGAAATATCAGATTAAATCATGGAGCTTTACCATTCTACCTGACGGTTAATTTTTCCTGCCGCATCTGATGTCAGGGCAGCAATCACAACAAACTGTTTTTCCGGATTTGACTGACTCTGGGTTGTTAGCGTAATCAGGAAATGATATGGGGTCACTTCCTCCCATCCTTCCCTTAGGTTTTTCCCCATCTCCCTTATACTGTACATATCTTTTAAGAACTGCTCACATCCGGTTCCATAGGTAAAGTCGTAAGTTCGAATGAGGCTGGTGTTTTCCCTCTCATAGGCGGCAAATACGGTATAAGTCAGTACATTATCTTCTGTATACAGATAAATATCTTCGTGCTTTTCAAAGAAAGCCTGGTCAGAGAAGCGGTGCAGGTCTTCAAACAGGCCTTTTGTCTCTCCCCCTGACGCTTTACCATGTATCACAGTATTAAAATCGCACATATCCTTCATGTTCGCCAGTTCCGTATAAAGCGCGCCCTGGTCGCTGCTTTCGCCATAAGCATTGTGGCTTTCATAAAAATCATCCGCCTCTGTACTTTGAAGCACGGGGAAATCAATATCTGTATCCGGTATATAAATCCAGGCAAAAATATCCGGATTTTCTTTTTTTAATTCTGTAAAGTCAATCTCTCCGTCTTTTGCCGTCTCATTGGCAATTCCCACGCCCTTCTCTGCCTGTTCATCCTCCACACTCCCGCCTGTTCCATCCGCCTTATCCTGCTCTTTGGCTATATGCTCTCTTCCAGCAGCATCCAATTGGCCCTCTGTTTTTTCTTTGCAGCCTGAAAACAGCACACATGCCAGCAAAAGCATTGTCAGACCTGACCCCCATCTGTCAAAGCTGCCAGCCCCTTTACTTATCTGCCACTTCTTCATAAAAAACCTCCAGTATCAGTTTATACAGGGCATCTTCATCTGCATAAAATTCTTCAAACCGCTCTCCCATGACGGTTTCCCCTTCTATCATGAAAAAGTTCTCACTGTTAAAATCATAGTCCGCCAAAATCGGGGCAAGATAAGCCACCTCGTCCAGAGTGATATTTGTTACCATCTGGGGAATTACCGCCTGGTATAAATCCAGGGCAACAGTGATATCTTTTTTAGCCGCTTTTTTTGCCTCATTGATAAAACCGTTTAAATACTGTTTCTGTCTTGCAAGGCGCATGTCTGCCGAGCCAAACTCTTTGGTGTTCCGGTACTTCACATACCAGAATGCCGTTTTTCCCATAAGATGTACGTCAGCGCCTTTAACAAGTTTCTTATCTGCCTGTGTAAGGTCTTCCAGCACATTGACGCTCACACCGCCTACCGCATCATTTATAGTTGCAATCGCGCTCATGTTGATTGCAGCATAACCGTGAACAGGCAGGTTATAAAAAAGATTAGTCACCGCCTTCATCTGATATTCACAGCTTTCCTCCATGCCGTTTCCAAATCCGTGCTGTACGGCAATCTGCGCTTTGGTGGTGTTCACATATTCGCCTTCCTTATCATAAACGTCAATATCCGTCATGGTATTTCTGTTAATGCCAATTACCTGTATTGATTTTTTATGGGGATTCATCACTGCCAAAAACAAAGCGTCTGCCTGACCTCCGTTTGTTCCCTCTTTTACTTCCTTTACGTCAGAATTTTTATCAATTCCCATAAAAAGAAATGTTCGGATATCTTCATTATATGCGTAAATCTTCCCTTCATAACGCACCCAGCCCTCCTGCCATTTTTCCTCTTCTTTGACAGCTGCCTGTTCTTTAACCTCCTGCTCTATTTCCCTGACCAGAAGGGGTGCAGCGGATGATGCTTTTTTCTTTAAATTTTCCCTGCCAATGGCACGGATTCCTTCAAAAGAGGCATAAAGCGCCCCTGCCGCAAGCAGGATTCCAAAGCACACTCTCAGCAGGATTTTCATTCCTTTCCGCTCATTTTTCTGCCGCTTTTCCAACTTATATTACCTTCCCTGCTTTATTTCTCTTTATCTTTTCCGTACCTGCCATAATATTTGCCATAGTACTTTCCATAATATCTTCCATAATGTCCATAATAGCCCTTGCTGCTCATATCCACTTTATTCAGTACAGCTCCAAGTATCCGGCATCCTGTCTTGTCAAGCTGCTCTTTTACTCTCTGGGCAAACTTATAGCTGACTGCATTGCTCTCCACCACCAAAACTGTTCCGTCACAGTTCCTTGCAGTCACCGCCGCGTCAATTACACTGCCAAGGGGCGGCGTATCAACAATAACATAGTCAAACACTTCTTTCAGTGTCTTTAAAAGAGTTTCAAACCGTTCCCCTCCCAGCAGTTCACTGGGGTTTGGCGGAATTGGCCCTGCAAAAATCACATAAAGCTTTGGCAGATTAGTGCCACAGATAACATCCTTATAGTCCGCCTTTCCAATCAGACTGTGGGTAAGCCCCATCCTTACACTTCCAGTCCGGTACCGTCCCATCATTACAGATTTACGCATATCAGCATCAATCAGTATGGTTCTGTTCCCTGCCTCTGCAAAAGACTTTGCAAGCTCCATGGCAACGCTGGACTTTCCTTCATTTGGCGTACAACTTGTAACTGCAACCACCTTAATTTCTTCCCCACAGAATTCAATATTACTTCTTAGGGTTTTAAACGCTTCCCTTGTCCGGTAGTTGTCATTTTTGTCAAAATGTAACTCTACGTTCTGCATAGCATCTTTCCTGCTTTCTATTTATCTGTCTTTGGTTTGCTGTTTTATCCTTTATTTTTCTTTTTGGAAGACGCCCCTTCTTCCTCCTCCACCGGTATCAGTGATAGTGTGCTTAATCCCAGATACTTCTCCACATCCTCCGATGACTTAATGGTATCATCCATCAAATACTGCACCAGAATAATCGCACAAATAAGAAAACATCCCAGCGCCCCTCCTGCCAAAGACCATTTCAGGCAGCTTGGACGTGCTTTTTCCACAGGCAGATTTGCCTCTTCCACCACATTAACCGCATCAATGTCCATTACATTCTGGATATGGTCGCTTGCCACTTCCCTGATGCAGTCTGCAATATCCCTGGCTTCTTCCGGGATAGTGGATTCCACCGTTATTGAAACAATACGGGTATCGCTGGGTGTGGCAACGCTCACTGTTTTATATAAGTCCTCATATTCTATATCAAGAGAAAGCGCGGCAATCACTTCTTCCAGCACATATCTGCCGCCAATCAGCTCTGCATAGTCCTTGGTAAGCTGTGTGCCCATCTGCACATCGCTGTATGTTATGGACGCATTTTCCGTTTTATTTAATATGTAAATTTTGGTAGTCGATTCAAAAACCGGCGTAATAAGAAACCGGCTGATAATAAACCCAGCTACAGCAAAGGCGACTCCCACGCCAAGGATTAGCCATATTTTACTTAATAAAAGTCCAAAAACCTCCATCAGGTCTATTTCAATCTCGTCATGGTTCTTTTGATTTTCCATCTATCTTCTCCTGATATATTCATTTGCAATTATGTGGGAAGGGTTTTCCACAAAAATTCTCTCTACCCGTTCATCCCCGTATTTTTTTCTTATATATTTTGTACACCCTAAAAGGCAGGGGGGTCTGCTGACATCGTCATGGGCATCCGTCGCCACAAAATGAACCAACTCCTGCTTAAGCAGCCTCCTGCTGCATTTTTTTATTCCAAATCCGTACTGTCCCATTATGCTGCCTGCATTTACCTGTATATAGCACCCCAAATCTATCAGCTCTTTTACCCTGTCAGTGGAAGCGTACAATGCCGAATACCTCTCTGCATGGGCAAGTATCGGAAAGTAACCACCGGAAAGCAGTTGATAAATTCCTTTTCTGATACAGGAAAAATCATCCATGGGATTATACTCCACCAGCACATAGTCTGACCCTGCCATCGTACATGCCCCTTTTTCTTCCAGTAAAGTCAGAATATCACTGCGGTAATAAATTTCATTGCCAGCATACAAAGTTATGGCAAGCCCCTGCTTTTCTATTTCTTCCTGCAGTTCATTTATCTGCCGCATAATCCGTCCCGGACCTGCGCTGTGATGGGTAGGTTTATTGTGGGGAGTTAAAATAATTTTGTTGATTTCATTTTCATGTGCAATGCGCAGCATCTTCATGCACATTTCAAAGTTTTCTGCTCCATCGTCAATTTGGGGCAAAATGTGGGAATGGATATCTATGTATGAACTCATTTTATAGCACCTGTTTTTGACTTTACGCCTGATATTCCCTGATAATTAGTAAATTTTTCCAACTGTTTCAGATACAGTCTGTAATTCTAACGTTATTTTGCACAAAATTGGAATGACTGGACAAAGCTTTTTTACAAATCAAATAACCTTTCTTAATTTTTACTTGATATTTTACTACAAAAAATAACAAATGGCAAATGGTTTATCTATCATTACTTCTTTTCAATAAACATTTCATTACATTGACGTATTAATCCATTACATTTATTCTTTTTTTAGATTAATCAGCAGTATTTAACAGTAAAAAACAGGCGCCATTATAGCGCCTGTTTTTAGTGTTTCTTCCTTATTAAAAGACAATATTTTTAAATGATGTATCAGGAAATGCAAAATTTAAAAGGATTTAAAAACCATCCCGCCATCTTAAAGCATCCAATTCCCACAGGAATCAGTATCAGCGTACAGCACAGCAGCGCTCCAAATACCCCACAAAGCAAAGCACATGGCAGGCAAAATACCAGTTTCAGCGCCAGCTTCAGTATACCTCCCACCAGATGGAAACAAATCCCAAGTACCAGAAACACTATCAGCATGATTAAAATCAAAAATAATGTAATCATATATTCTCCCCCTTCCGGCTATTTTTCAAAGCTGACTGTAATATTTCCCATATTACAGGACAGCTCAAAGGCGCTGTCAGACCCGTTGTCTATTTCCCCCTCTAAGGCAAAGGAAGCGGCGCTTCTTCCTCCCAAAGTAATATTTCCTGCGGAGCACTCTATTTCATAGTTATGGTCTTCCTCTCTCCCGCCAAGGCGCATTTCAAGATTTCCCATATCACATTCCGCCTTCATATCCCCTGAAATATTACCCTGGTACATACATTCACCCATACTTACCAGAATTTCTGCATTTCTAACCTCTGCATTTTCCACCTCAATTTGCCCCACGCCTAATTCTGCGGAAAATTCCTCTGCTTTCATGTCTGTCAATACAGCCATTCCGGCGCCAACCTGAACTTTCAAATCCTCTGCCTGTAAGAAATTAGCTTCCATAATTCCGGCGCCAATTTCCGTCTCTACTTCATCAAAATACATGTTTTCCGGGATTCCCACTGTAATTATATTCCGTTTAGCGTCACCCTTAAGGAGACGATTTTCCTTGAATCCTTCTATATAGAAGGTGTCGCCCTTCACATAATAATCACAGGCGCCTGTTCCCTGTATCCGAACATCAATCCTATCTGCCCCTGATTCCTTTTGGGTAATAATAATTCTTCCTGCGCCCAGAGACAAATTCAGTTTTTCAATACTTCCTGCCTGTACCTGCCCTTCGTGGGGAATATCCAAATATACCTCACCATTTACAATCAGGTTTTTTGTACCGTTTTCCTCTCCCCAGAAGAAAAAGTCATCCCTGTGTTTAGAAGAAAAAGTTTTATCCAGCCGCTCCACCACATACTCAAATTTTTCTCCTGCCGCCTCAAACTTGCTTAACATATAATCATCATTTTTTGCATAATATACAAAATTTCTGCCTCCAAAAAGAGCACATATAAAACACAAAATAATTCCGATTCCCATCAAAATTCCCGCTGTCACAAGACTTGCCTTTAAAAATTTATTCATTACCTTGCACCTCCCTTACTGCCAAAAAGTTTCTTAAATATAGAAGCTATTCCCTTACAAATTCCGGGAATGCCTTTAATCGTCAAAAAAGTGGTAAGAATCATAAGCAAAATGCCAAAAGCTAAACTGATAAAACCGCCGCCAAGTAAACCGATTCCCGTAATCGGATGGGTCCATATGCAGCCAAAGCCTGCTATTACAAGCGCTACCGCTACCACAAACAACACCAGCGTCGCAATTCCAAACGCAAATACCAGCACGAACATTGTGACAAATATGCCAAGCACAAGGCTTAAGCCTCCGCACAACAAACCTATGATAGCCGGAGAAAACAAAATACAGCCAATAACAATAAGTACAATCGCCCAGGCCGGCATTTCATCTTTCTGCTTTGCTTTTGCTCCGTCTCCGCCATGATTCGTATCCCAGCTTCCATTGCTGCTCTGGGCATACCTGTCACTGCCATTTTCCCGGCTGTTATCTGTGAAGCTGCCACTGTTTCCCGTATAACTGCCAGTGCCTCCGTTTCCATCTTTTTCCCCCTCGCCGCCGGTTCCTTTAAAAGCATTGTCCCCGTTCCTTAAGCCTGTTCTTTTCATAAGTTCGTTCTGCCCGGAGGAAGCCGTGCTGGAAAAACCGTTTTCAGTAAACTCGCCCGACTCGCCGTTGCCGCTGATACCGTCTTTTACAATCTGCGCCACCTGCTCTGGGGTTCCAAGAGCCTTTATAACCTCCTGTTCATTTGTTCTGCCCGCATCATTAAAATAATCATTATAATATTGAAGCGCTTCCTCCCGTTCGCCTGGCGGTATGTCCAAGAGCAAATCCTCCAGCTGCCTCATAAACTCCCATCTACTCATTTGTCATTCCTCCCTCAAAAATACTATTTATTTTCGCAGAGTATTTCCTCCACTCACTTTCATAAAGATTCAGCTGCAGCCTGCCCTTTTCTGTGGCCTTATAATACCTCCTGTTTCTGCCTGCGCACTCCCTGTCATAAACTTCAAGACATTCATCTTTCAAGAGTCTTCGCAGTACCGGATACAGCGTTGACTCCGAAAGCTCAATCACCTGCCTGACATCCTGAGTAATTTTGTATCCGTAAGCGCCCTCATGCTCCCTTGACACTACTGCAAGCACAATAGCATCCAGAAGCGCCGCTCCTGTATTAAAAACCATATCTGCCTCTCCTTTCATCCAAAGTTCCTCTTACAATATCTGTATTTTCACCTTACCTTCCCGGTCCCCTTCTTTTGCGCTTCTCATTTGCACTCTGTATTTTGCTCTCTGCACTTGGCTTTGCCTCTTTTTCCCTTCAAATTTGTTCCTTACCCTCTTGCCTGTGTCTTTTATATTTTGCCTTATCCTATCTGCCTCACCGTCTTACTGTGAAAATGAACTTTCACAGGCTGGTCGCTATGGATATTTATAATATTATATGGCATATAGTATTGTTTTCTTTAAACATACTATATGCCATATAATATTATTTTGTCAATATGTTTTTTCTTAAGTTTTTCTTTAACTGCTTATCCCACAATCTTTGCATTGGGGTAAATCCGTTCCATCCTCTCATCATCAAAATAGGTATCCAAAAATTCCACCCAGCCTGCTTTCGGCTCCACCTCCTGTTCCATTCCTGTCTGCCGCTGTTCATATCTTGCCAGCGCAAAAGCTGAAATCAGGCAGTTAAAAACCATAAACACAATCATTCCATTGCATAAAGCAGTCCCCAGCTTTACAGGCAGTCTTTCAATCCACCCTGACAATTTGGGATACAAAAGCTTCATCCACACCACAGCCGCAATTCCCCAGAAAAAGCAGTAAAGCAGGTTAATCCTTCCTCCCAGATTAAACTTAAAACCGCTGTAATCCCAAAAAACCGTGCCAAAAACCAGCTCTGTAAAAACACTGCACACATATTCATAAGCGCCCCCCAACAGCGTACCCGCTGCAAAAATATAGCCATCGCTTTTACTCTTTATGCGGTACAAAACAGCTGTCAAAAGAGCACATCCCAGCCCCCAGACAATGCTGAAAGGTCCGTAAACCACGCTGCTGCGGCTCATCAGACGCCCTGTAGTAACAAGGCAGAAAATTGTTTCTGTAATATCTCCCAAAAAGGCGCCTATCAAAAACAGACATACAAGCTTATAAAAGCTGCAGCCACTGGCAAAAATCCCGGATTTTTCCTTAGCCGCCGCATGTTCTGCCAAAGTATGGGCATCCAGTGCCGGGAAAGCCCTCTCCATACGTCTTGTAATTCTTTTGGTAATGGCATTTTCAAGAATGCCGGAGAGCTGCTCCATTCCTTCTGTCAGCTGAGAAAGCTGCTGTATCTTTTTTTGCATTCCCCAAATTGCAAGGGCCGTTCCGCAAGCGTCCAGAATAAGCAGCGCCAAAAGCGCCCAAAGCAGGAAAATCCCTATCAGCTGTGGAAGAAGCGAAACCACAGAAGCCAAAAATGGATTTACAAAATAAATAAGTAAAATGGCAAAAACGCCCCAAAGCGTTGAATATCTAAGACAGATATATCCCTCAAAGTTAAAACGGATACCTGAATAATCCCACCATTTTTTGTGAAATACTTTCTCCAGAAGCGCTCCTGTTACGAACTCTATAAATGAAGCCAATATAACGCCTCCCAGAAACAGAAAGAAAAGATTGCCTCTAAGCTCCGGCAGAAAAACAGTAAAAGCAGCCGCTCCAGTTCCATAAATCGGACAAAAGGGACTGCTGACAACCCCCCTGTTAATAAACTTTCTTTTATAAATGGCAGCTACACACACTTCCCCACACCACCCTATAAAAGAGTAAATAAAAAAGAACCAGCAAATTTCATAAAATGAAAATACCATGATAACCTCCCTTCTTGCTCAGCCCTCGAACTTGGGCGCAAACACAAATTTGCCTGTGAAAAATTTATTTTTCACAGTAACCACTCTCCTCTTTTGTATCATCAGATTTGGATAATTATCATGGTAACATAAAATTTACTGGTTTCCTAATTAAATTTTGTTCTTATAATAAGCACAGGCTATAAGATATGAAAAAATAAAAACATCCAACACAAACAATACAGCCTTTATTAACACCTGTTCATAGATCCCCAAAATAAGCCCTGCAGCCATACATAAAAGCAGTGTAACGCCTATTGCCACTCCGCAAGCTCTGTTTCTAATCTCTGCAATCCTTTCGTCAGAATTTTCCAGGCGTCCCTGTTTTAATTTCTCCTCGTTGCCCATTATCAACAGATTCCTCACAATCAAGAAAATACATCCCAGACAAATCCCAGCGCCGACACCACAATACACACCCAAAATATATTCCGGCAGCTGCACCCTTTCATTTCCAGCTGCCAGAAAAGCCGCTGCCGCAATCATCAATCCCAGCAGTGCAAAGGCCGCTATCCATATGTTTCTTCTTTTGAGAACTTTTCTGTATTCTTCATTATTTGCCGCTGTTGTCCCACATAATAGTCCTATAAATTTCATAAGTTTTCTTCCTCCCTGTCAAAAATAAACATTTCTTCAATTGTTACATTAAAAAACTGTGCAATCTTATGCGCCAGCACCAGAGACGCCTTATATTTCCCGTTTTCCAGGGAGATAATTGTCTGTCTGGTGACATTTACCGCATCAGCCAGTTCTTCTTGCGTAACCTTTTTCTCCTTCCTGTACTGTGCGATTTTCGTCTGCATCACTTCCGTTCCTTTTCTCTGCCCTATAATGTGATATTGATACTGTATAGCATGCTTTACATTTTTAGTATAGTTTACTTTACATTATTTGTCAAGTATACTTTACAAAAATTTAAGCCGCCATTCATTTAAAACAATGAATGGCGGCTTATGCCTGTTATTCCTTTATTTATTTCCTTATCACGTACTGACATTCTTTCAGATTTCTGTCATCTCCCATGTCTGGATTTAGATGTATACCTATAGAATCAGCGTTCCATCTTCCAGAAATAAGCGCTGTAGGGAGGCAGTGTGCTCCCTCCGCCAAAGTCATGAGTCTCACCGCTAATTAAATCCTCCGCCAGACCACATCCCGCATCAAAATGGGCAACATAAGGCTCACTGTCTGCGTTGATTGCCACCATCACACGTTCGCCCTCTGTCCTTCTTTCAAAAATACACTGTTTGTTGGTAAGCGCCACTGAACGGAATGCACCGTAATTTAACGCTGCCGACTCCCTCTTTGCTTTTGCAAGCCTGCTAATCCATTCGGAAAGTTCATTAAACACTGGTTCCTCAAAACAAGCTCTAAGCGCCCCGTCGCCTTCCTTTTTATCTCCCTTAGTCCCCCACTCGCTGCCATAGTAGACACAGGGAATGCCTGGCATTCCAAAACACAGCGCATAGATAAGGGGCAGATGTTTTTCGTTACCAAGGATACTTGCCACTCTGGTAACGTCATGGTTATCCACAAAAGACAGCATATGCTTTCCTTTATAAAGAGTCCAGTTCTCCGGCCCAAACTGCCTCAGCAGGGAATGGATAATTTCAAACATGTTCATACTGTTGAAACTGGAAAACAGACCTTTATAGCACTCATAGTTGGTTGCCGAGTGAAGCATACTGTCATTAACCAGACGGTTATAATCCCCGTGCAGCATTTCCCCAAGCAGATAAAAATCCGGTTTCAGACCTTCCGTAAAGCTGTGGAGCCTGCGCAGAAAATTTTCATCCAGACAATAAGCCACATCAAGACGCAGCCCGTCAATGTCAAACTCATCCACCCAATACTTTACCGCATCCAGCAGATGGTCAACCACTTCCCCATTTTGCAGGTTCAGTTTCACCAAATCATAGTGTCCTTCCCATCCCTCATACCAAAGCCCGTCATTATAGTTGGAATTTCCATCCAGACTAATCCGGAACCAATTAAGGAACGGAGAACGTTCCCTGTTCTTAATCACATCCTGGAATTGGTAAAATCCTCTTCCAACATGATTGAACACACCATCCAGTACCACTCGGATTCCATTTTCATGAAGCTTCCTGCAAACCTCCTTAAAGTCCTCATTGGTACCCAGCCGCGTATCAATCTTCTTATAATCCCTTGTATTATATCCATGGGTATCAGATTCAAATACCGGTGAGAAATAGACCGCATTTACATTCAGTTTCTTCATATGGGGAATCCATTCCTCCACTTTCCTGATTCTGCTTACCAGCGCCCCATCATTTTCAAAGGGCGCCCCGCAAAATCCCAGGGGATAAATCTGATAAAAAACACTTTCATAAGCCCACATATCTCTTTCGCCTCCTAACTTTCTCATAGCCACACTGTTAAGCCCTATGCTCTCTGCCGCAGTAAACGTCCAATAATCTGGAAGCGTTTCCTGTTCCGGCAATTATCCACAGTCAGCTTTTAACAGTGTACCATATTTCCATTCCGCTGTATATGCTTCCTGCAAAATACATAAAAATCTGTTTTTCTGCAGTACCCACCCAGTCAATATATGGGGCGTTTTTATTGACTGAACGAGTATTTTTTCACTTTTGAAATATTTTTCCTGCAAATTTTATCTTTAAACCAACCACTTGCAGTTTTGCAGAAATTGGGGAAAAAGCAAAGAAATCCCCAATTTCCACAGAGTTATCCACAATGACATACATGTCAGTTTTTATCCACTAATTACTTTTTCAAACAAAAGGCGGCGTCAGTTTCCCGAAAATCCTTCATTTTACAACATTTCCATTCGTTTTCAGTCAATAATTCCATTTGATTACAATTCAGAAAAAAAATAAGTATGTGAAAGTTATCCACATACTTATTTGTCCACATCCAAAATTTATCTGTAAAATGGGGATATCTCCTCTCTAAAGCCACTCATCCCAAAATCTCTCCACTCTCTTACCTATCTGTGAGGAAGAAACTATCTCAAAATCCTCCCATTCCCTTGGAAACATGCTTTTATAGGAAGCATGGAGGAATCTTTCATCCAATAGCGCCACGATTCCAATGTCCTCCGCCGTCCTGATTACTCTTCCGGCTGCCTGTAATACTTTGTTCATTCCTGGGTATTTATACGCAAAATCAAAGCCCTTATCTCCTTTTTCATCAAAATATTTCCTTAGGATTTCTCTCTCACCGCATACCTGTGGAAGCCCGGTTCCCACAATCACTGCGCCAATCAGCCTGTCATTCTTTAAATCAATTCCCTCTCCAAAAATTCCACCAAGCACACAAAATCCCAGCAATGACCTTTCCGCCTTTTCTTCAAACCGGGCAAGAAACGCCTCTCTGCCCTCCTCGTCCATATAATCCTCCTGCAACAGGCATTCCATTTTTGTGCAATCCAGAAACTGTTTCTTAAAAGCCTCATACACAGTCTGCAAAAAAGCATGGGAAGGGAAAAAAAACATGTAATTACCTTCCCGCTGAGAGATAATATTGTGGAGATATGCAGCAATGTTGTGATATTCTTCTTCCGACCTTCTGTTATATCTGCTGGTCACGTCACTGGCAATAAACAATCCCTTTTTCCTGGGGTCAAAAACTGAATGGGCATATACTTCATAATCCTCTTCGTTTGCCCCAAGCAAACGTTTATAATATTGTATGGGGAGAAAAGTGGCGGAAAACAATATACTGCTCCGCCCCCGCATCATACACTCCCGCAGGTTTTTGGAAGGATTGACACAAAGCAGTTTTATGATAAAGCTTCCATCTGCTTCCATCTGTGTATAAATCACATAATTTCTGTCCAGTTTATCATTGATAAGCAGAAAATGAGACACTTCATAATAAAAATCCAGAACTGCCTTTTTCACAGGACTGTCTTCATGGTCTTCCAGATAGGTTTCTATCAGGGCCGAGAGACGGATAAGGGCTTTTATAAAAGGAGCCGCCTCCTCATCCTCCAGACATACATAATCCTCACACTTCCTCTTCAGCTCCAGCAATTCCCTGTTACACCGCTCCAGTTGGTAACAGATTCCCAAATCATAGTCTTTCATTGTTTTTTTTAAGGCAAGAAAATCTTCTTTTCTAAGAAGGGCGCTGTACATTTCCCGTCCCCTGTCCACCAGATTGTGGGCTTCATCAATCAAAAATAAATAATCAGCCTTTCCCCCTTCCGAAAAAAAGCGTTTAAGATATACATGTGGGTCAAAGAGGTAGTTATAATCGCCAATAATCACATCTGAAAAGAGGCTCATATCCAGCCCCATTTCAAAAGGGCACACATTATGCTCTCTTGCACAGGCTTCAATCGCTTCACGGGTGAAACTGTCCCTTTGAGTCAATAAATCATAAACAGCATCGTTTATACGGTCGAAATGTCCTTTTGCATAAGGACAGTAGTCCGGATTACATTCTCTTTCTTCCATAAAACAAATTTTATCTTTTGCAGTCAGCGTCACAGACTTAAGCATAAGTCCCTGCTGCCTTAAAAGACGGATGGAATCTTCCGCCACCGTCCGGGTAATGGTTTTGGCTGTAAGATAAAATATTTTCTCTCCAAGCCCTTCCCCTATCGCTTTTACCGCCGGAAATAAAGTGGAAATAGTCTTTCCTACGCCCGTAGGCGCTTCAATAAATAATTTTCTTCTGTGATAGATTGTCTGGTAAACATAGGAGGCCAGCTCCTTTTGCCCTTCCCTGTAGGCAAAAGGGAATACAATCGCCCTGACAGACTGTGTACGGAGGTTTTGCCACTCAAACTGGAAGTCCGCCCACTTTTTGTATTGCTCCATAAGCTCTTCAAACCATTCCTCCAGCTCCGCCATTTCATAATCAAAGTGAAAATAACGGATTTCCTCTGTGTCCATATTGCAATAAGTAAGCCTCACTCTGATATTTTTTAAATCATGCCTGCTTCCATAAATATAAGCATAGCACTGGGCCTGGGCCACATGAACAGGAACCGCGCCTTTCATTTTGTGGATATCTCTGTAGGTTCCCTTAATCTCATCAATTGTTACCACTGCCGCATCTTTTTGACTGTATGCTGATGGTATCATAATCCCATCGGCCCGCCCCTCAATGTGGATTTCATAATCCAGCGTTTTGTAAATATAGCGCAAGAAAACTTCTGCATGATAATCCGCGCCCATTCTGCGCTGTATCATACGGTGAATCCTTCCGCCTTCCTGCATGGCATTTTCAGCAGATGCGCCTCTTCTGTTGTCAATATTCCCGGAGCGGAGAACAAATTCCACAAGGCTCCTTACGGATGTCTTTATCTCTTTCACTATGTTTTACCTCTGAATCAGTTATTCCCTGTTCCCCAAAAGCGAGGAAAAAAGAAGACTCCCAAAAAGATAGTACGCTATCTTTTTCAGGGAGTCAATCAGATACTTCTTAAGTAAATATTAGAGAATTGTTTAAACTGCCATTGCAAGATTATTCATCATTTTTTCAAATTCAGGGTCGTATCCATTATAAGATACCGTTAGCGGACGGGTAAGGTCCAGTCCAAGCACACCAAGGATGGATTTGGCATCCACTATAAATCTGTTATAAGAAACGTCAATGTCAAAATCGCACCTTGAAGCTGTTGTAACAAACTCTTTTACTTCATCCAAATTTAATTTAATTTTACGCCGCATCATAACAATCACCTTTCCTTCTCCTTATATATGGGCTATAAAAACGTTTTCCGTTACCTTGATGCAAGATTACCACCCAATTTCCAATTTGTAAAGTTCTTTTTTTAATACAATTTTCCAAATTCTGAAACATAATGGCTATTTATCTGCTTTTTTCCTTCTTAGAATATTATTGGCAAAATTGAAGGAAATATACGTTTTCACTTAAAAGGACGTTCCTGAAACTCTGTCATATATTCCCGATACCTTAAAGGCAGCATATTTCGCTGGAGTTTTTTGTTTTTCCGTTCCTTTACTGCTATAGTATGAAAAAAACAGCTAAACAGTTCACTATACTTTTTTTCTCCCTCTGAAAAAATATATTCCATCTGCCGGATTTTATCATCACCATAGACAAGATACCAGTCCCTTCCAGCCGGATGCACAGCGTAAATATCCCTTATTTCATCATGGATAACAAAATTTTCCAGTGGAAGTCTGTCTGCAAAATGCGGAACAATAAATGTAATCACATTGTTTTTAGGCCCCATTTGGGCAAAAAGGATTCCGCTTTCCAGTTCCTTAAAACGAAGGAACTCCACATGAAAATGGGCTTCATTGGCAGTAAATCTTGCCAGTTCAAATACCCGGTGGATATATGGATTTTTCAGGTTCCCCATAACCTCTTTTTTATTTTTCATGGAAAGCCCTGCCGCCACCGTCCTGTATACCGCTTCCGCCTTATCTGCCTCTTTTGAAGCCATTGCACGGCAAAGCGACATATACCCCTCCCTTCCAAATTCCCTCATCAGCGTTCTCCCAACCTTTGCCGCCTTTTCCTTATCAGGCATACATTCTTCGTAAACGGCAAAGAGCCGGTAATTCTCTTCTTCCCCCAAAATAAGATGAACCTGTTCATGGGGAAGTTTTTTCAGATATGCGTCATATATGCCTGTAAAAATCCCCTCAAGAGAATCCTCACAGACCAGATAGTACTCTTCCATTTATCCCTCCGCTTCCTGTCTGTGTCTTTCAAAAAGCACACATAGGCTTATATTTGACTGCTCTGATACTTTGTACTCAAAATTACTAGCTGCTTTCGCAAAGGGCCTGTCCATCATCAAATAGAGACAGCTGCCTGTATGTCATGCCGTCTCTGTCAAAAGGCAGTTTTTCTTTGTTGTCTATCAGGTTCCGTGCGATATAGTCCTCTTCCACTTTGGTGGGATACATCATTTTACCGCTGCAGGTAATAAAGTACAATGCCCGTTTTAAAGTCACGCCAATCTTTTTCAAATCCTCAAAATTCAAACTGCCGCATTTTCTGGCTCTTACAATTCTCTGGGCGCTTTTGACTCCAATTCCCGGCACTCTTAGTATCATCCGGTATTCCGCCCGGTTGATTTCCACAGGGAATTGTTCCAGATGGCGCAGCGCCCAGTCCGCTTTAGGGTCTAAAAGAACATTAAAATTGGGCTTATTTTCACTTAAAAGTTCCTGCGCCTCAAAACCATAAAACCGCAGCAGCCAGTCTGCCTGATAAAGCCTGTGTTCCCTCAAAAGCGGGGGACCGCCTGGAAGCGCCGGCAAGTCTTTATCTTCATTGATATTAACAAATGCAGAATAGTAAACTCTTTTTAATTCAAACTTTTTGTATAAATTCTCTGCGACTGTCATAATATGATAATCGCTTTCCGGCGTGGCTCCAACAATCATCTGGGTTGACTGCCCTGCCGGGACAAAAGACGGGGCATTTCTGTAAACCACAATTTCATTTTTATTCTGGGTAATCCCTTGCTGAATCAGGCGCATAGGAGTCAGAATGTTCTTACGATGCTTATTTGGCGCAAGCTTCTTAAGCCCCTCTGCCGTAGGCAGTTCAAGGTTAACACTCATCCGGTCCGCCAAAAGCCCCAATCGGTGTATCAGCGCCGGGTCTGCCCCCGGAATCGCCTTTACATGGATATAGCCCTGAAAACGGTAAACGGTACGGAGTTTATATACAGCCTCATACATCAGCTCCATGGTATAGGATGGACTGTAGAGAATGCCAGAGCTTAAAAATAATCCCTCTATGTAGTTGCGCCGATAAAACTGTATGGTCAGGTCACAGACCTCATCCGGGGTAAAGGAAGCCCGTTTCACGTCATTTGACTTCCGGTTAATACAATACTTACAGTCATAAATACATTCATTTGTAAAAAGGATTTTTAAAAGGGAAATGCACCTGCCATCCGCCCCAAAGCTGTGACAAATACCTGCTGCCAAAGTGTTTCCAATTCCTGTCCCGTCCCCTTTGCGTCCCACACCGCTGGAAGAACAGGAAACATCATACCGAGCGCCAGCCGCCAGTATGCCAAGCTTCTCTTTCACACTCATTTTTTCATTTGATTTGACAATAAGATTGCTTTCCATAGTCATGCCTCATATCACAAACATTTGTTACGAACATTCGTTTGCAACATCATATCATAGCACGACCAGAAAAGCAATAGATTTCCGAACATTTGTTTTAATCTTTTTTCTGCGCTTCTTTTTCCTGTAAAGATTTCTTAAACGCCTTCACTTTTGCAAGACGTTCTTTCACTTCTGCCTCCGCCCCCCATCCTGCAGGCTGATAGTACTCTTTTCCTTTTAAAGAATCAGGAAGGCATTCCATAGCCGTCAGTTTTTCCTCTGTATTGTGGGCATACTGATATCCTTCCCCATAATGCAGTTCCTGCATAAGGCTGGTAACGCCATTTCTGATTTGAAGCGGTACCGGTTCAGTCAACATATTTTTTGCATCTGCCTTCGCCATGTTATAACCTATATACAAAGCGTTGGATTTGGGAGCCATGGAGAGATAAACCACTGCATGGGCAAGACTCACATCACATTCAGGCATCCCATTAAAATGACAGGCCTGATATGCCGCCACTGCCACCTGCAAAGCCTGGGAATCTGCTATTCCCACATCTTCGCTTGCAAAGCGCACAAGCCGTCTTGCAATATACAAAGGGTCCTCACCTGCCTCCAGCATCCTTGCCAGCCAGTAAATAGCGGCATCCGGGTCACTGTTTCTCATTGACTTGTGCAGTGCGGATATCAGGTTGTAATGTTCTTCCCCGTTTTTGTCATACAACAGCATCTTTTTGCCAGTACACTGCTCCAGAATTTCCGCCGGAACCGTTATCGAACCATCCGGCTCTATCCGTCCATTTAGCACCGCCATATCCAGCGTGTTTAAAGCCATCCTGCCGTCTCCATCTGCAAACACTGCAATTGCTCTAAGCAGCCTTTCTTCTATATTAATAGCGCTTCCTCCAAGCCCCCGGCTGTTGGAAAGCGCATTGTGAAGAAGTTTCATCATGTCCGGTTCAGTCAATGACTGTAATACAAACACTTTACAACGGGACAGCAAAGCTGAATTAATCTCAAAAGAAGGGTTTTCTGTGGTTGCCCCTATCAGAATAATACTTCCCTTTTCCACATATGGCAGAAACGCGTCCTGCTGGGCCTTATTAAAACGATGAATTTCATCCACAAACACTATCGTCTTTATTCCCATCATACGGTCGTTTTCCGCCCTTTTCATCACATCCTTTATCTCTTTGATTCCGCTTGTCACTGCACTGAAATCAATAAATGATGAACGGGTCCTGCGTGCAATAATCCTAGCCAGTGTAGTCTTTCCCACACCAGGAGGCCCCCAGAATATCATAGAAGAGAGTAAGTCTTTCTCCAGCATTTGCCGCAGCGCCCCTCCCGGCCCTACCAGATGTTCCTGACCAATATAGTCATCAAGCGTTTCCGGCCTTAATCTGCAGGCAAGAGGGGCGCTTCTGTTGATTTCTTCTGAAAAAAGTGATAATTGTTCCATGTTTTCCTCTGTTTTTCACAATTACTTTGCGTTCCGGAAATTGAATCTTAGCCGTTCTTAATTAGAAGAGTGGGGCATAAACGGAATGATTTTCCTAGCCAGCTCCGATGCACTCATAGTCTGCAGCCATACCTTCCCTGGTCCTGTCAGCGTGGACAGGAACAGACCTTCTCCTCCAAACAGTATATTGGCAAATCCTTTTACCATCTCGGAGGAATAGTTCACACTAGCTTCAAAGAACGCGATGTTTCCTGTATCCACTTTAATTTTTTCTCCTGCTGCCAGTTCCTTTTCCACAATAGTTCCATCCAACTCCAGAAAAGCAATCCCCTGTCCGGTATATTTTTGCAGCACAAATCCCTCTCCTCCAAACAGACCAGACTTTACGCCTGTTACATATGCGCTTAAATTCACATTGGGAGTGGCACACAGAAAAGAATTTTTCTGGGCAATATATTCTTTCCCATTCCCCAGCGTAAGCATCCTGATTTCTCCTGGAAAACTGGATGCTATTGTGATTTCCGCTCCCGGCCTCTGGGCTGCATAGGTTGCCATAAAAAGGCTCTCTCCCGCAAACATTCTTCCCATCCCTTTTAGGAAGCCGCCCTTCATATTCGTTTCCATGGAAATGCCCTCCGACATCCAGGTCATGCCGCCGGACTGTGTGTAAATACTCTCTCCCTGTTCCATGGTAATTGTTACCGCCGGCATCGGGTTTCCAAATACTTTGTAGTGCATAATATTTCCTCTCCCTTATATTATATTTTTGCTACATCTAAAAACAATTTTGCCCTGCCCTCTCTCCAGTCAAAAATACTGCTTGAAACAGTTCCTATAGGAACAGTTCCTGTTAATCCATCCATCTGCCAGATATTCCAGCTGATAATATCCGCCGCCTTTTGAAGCGTGCGTATGTCCGGTTTTCTCTGCCAGCGTTCCTCTGCATACTCCACAAAGCTCATCAGCAAATTCACTCTTGCAATCAAAAGACTGTCCCCATAGTACTCATATCCATACACACTCTGTAATCCACGCAGCGCCCATTTTACCCACTGTTGCATATTTACAGTATTTTCACTTACTATACGAAGTTTTCTGTCAAGAAGTCCAATTCTCTGTGTCACCAAAATCGGTTCCCCGGTAGAGGCATCATATCTTGAAACCAGATAGGGCGCTTCCCCACATGTAATTTCCAGTCTGCAGGCATCCACATAATCCTGCCATTTCTTATTTTCAGGAAATTTGATGGGTCCTTCCACCGGAATCCATGTCTTTCCCTTCTGACAGTTAAAAACGTCCCGATACCCAAACCACGCTTCATCACACCGATTATTCATCTCATTACAGACCCAGGCAGGCGTAAACACTTCAGCGCTTTTTCTGGTACGTTCCGTCTGCTGTTCCAGCGCTTTACATGTCCGCGGCTGGATTTTAAGCCCTCCGGTTTCATTCAGCAGACGGACATCTATCTGACTTGCCGCAAAAAAACTGTTTCCCAAAGCATGGTACGCTTCCGTGGCCCATATAATATTTTTTCCTGTGCTCTTATCTTCCAGCAATATATCCAATACCTCCCGCACAGGGTAAGAATCCAGCCGAATCACATCTGTTTCTCCTATTTTAAGTTCCTCTTCCACACAACAATAGTAAACAAACGCTGCACACAGTCATCCTTTTTCTTGCAGCGCTTTCCATAACTGCCTCCTCAAATTCCAATTGATACAATTGATTATAAAATAGCTGTCTGTTATTTTCAAGGAATTCACAATTCCTAAAAAAAATTTTTCAATAACACGCATATTATATCATCCGTTATGCGTCCACTTGGCTCGTTGCAGGCGGAAATAAAACTATAATTACTTGAAATAAAAATGCCAGGATAGTATACTTATGCGTATAGAATTTTTTAATCACCCCAGGCATGTTTCCATTTTGCTCTGGGGCATTGGAGTTTATGGTATGGAATACACAAAAAACAGTATAAAAGAAAAAAGAGGATATCTTATAATTGAGAAGAATGCCGGTCAGCCCCGCATTCTGTATGGGGATGATTACGCCTGCGCTCTTTCCGGTCTTTCCAAAGAAGAATTGCAGACCGCAAACCCAAAAAAAACAGTTGAAAAACTACGGGATGAAATAATCCCCCTTGATGAGAATCATGAACTTTGGATACTGGATTCTGCCTATAGCCAGCAAAAACGGATATCTGAGCTTGAACAGATGCTAGCCAGCCTTGGAAATGCCCTGAAAGAGGCGAAAGAGGCGAACCAGGCCAAAAGCAGCTTTTTATCCAATATGTCCCACGATATCCGCACGCCCATGAATGCCATCCTTGGCATGACTTCCATTGGGCTTTCCCATATAGATGAAAAGCCAAGGGTGCAGGACTGTCTTTTAAAAATCCAGACTGCTTCCACCCATTTAATGAGTCTGGTAAATGATGTGCTGGATATGTCACGGATTGACAGCGGGCGCCTTACCTTAAATGAAGAGCCTTTTTCCCTGGCAGAGCTGGTTCATGATATTGCCGTTATCATGCGTCCCCAGGCTCTCCAGAAAGGGCATACACTAAAAATAGAAATCGGCCAGATATACGAAGAAGGACTGGTGGGTGATTCCCTGCATCTGCGCCAGATTCTGGTAAATATTATAGGAAATGCTGTAAAGTATACACCAAATAACGGAAAAATCCATGTCCGGTTTTCCCAGCGCATGGCAGAGCCTTTGCAAGATGCTGGCGGTGGGCAGGAAAACGGAACGGTTTGGCTGGAATTTTTGTGTGAAGATAACGGTTTAGGTATGAGTCCGGCCTTTTTAAAGCAGATTTTTGTCCCATTTGAAAGAGCGCAGAACGATGCCACCAGCAAAATCGAAGGCACCGGGCTTGGTATGGCTATTGTTAAAAATCTTGTGGACTGTATGGGCGGCCGGATAGAGGTGGAAAGCACAGAGGGCGTTGGAAGCCGCTTTTTTGTAGAGCTTCCCTTTATGGTTTCCTCACAGGAAAG
Organism: uncultured bacterium; assembly: GCA_947088515.1. Taxonomy (GTDB): domain Bacteria; phylum Bacillota; class Clostridia; order Lachnospirales; family Lachnospiraceae; genus Suilimivivens. Next base: position 15,386 of record CAMUHA010000006.1, on the reverse strand, counting down.
GAGCCAGACCGGCGCAGGATGTGGACAGACGGTTCTGATTGCAGGATGCCGGGAACATATGCCCCAGCAAATTGCAGACTATCTTAAAGAAGAGGCCTTTATACCTGTGTGTGTAAAATCCGGGCAGGAAGCAGTCACCTTTTTGACAGAAGCACAATATGAAAATCATATGCCTTGTGCTATACTGCTTTTACTGGAGCTGGAAGATATGCCTGTGCTGGAGCTTGCCTCCCATGTACGTCAGCTGGCAGGAGCGACTTTCCCAATTCTGCTGATATCTGAACAGGATTGGGCGCCTGTGGAGTACCGCGCTACACGTTCTGGCGTTAATGCCTTTGTGCCATGTCCCCTGTTCAAAAGCAGACTTATGGAAACTCTCTATAGCCTGACTGCAGGCAATATCAGCCTGGAAGCCGGCCATATAACAGACTACAGCAGCTGCCACCTTCTGTTAGTGGAGGATAATGAGCTGAATCAGGAAATTGCTGTAGAGCTGCTCTCTTCCACAGGCATACAGGTGGAAGCGGCAGACAATGGCGCCCGTGCAGTGGAAATTTTTGCAGCTTCACCTGAAAACCATTTTGACCTGATTTTGATGGATATCCAGATGCCGGTTATGAATGGCTATGAGGCAACCAGAAAAATCCGCCAGCTTAAACGGGCTGATGCGCAGACCGTCTGGATTGTGGCTATGACAGCCAATGCTTTTGTGGAGGATATCCGCCTCTCCCAGGAAGCCGGTATGAATGACCATGTTTCCAAACCCGTTGACCCGGACCGGCTTCTGGAGATTCTGCGCAGCAGGTTAGAGCATTTCTAAAATTTATATAAACAGATTTAAATGCAGCGGAAGGAATTGCTATGAAGCCATATCAGAAAGAATATATTGCCAATATAAAGGACATTGCCGGGCTTACGGTCAGAATATCCCCGGCTGGTCTTTCTTTTGATGCCTATTTTGAAAAACTTCAAAAAGACCGTCAGCAAACAGAGCTTATCATAAAGCGAAATATGGCTCTTTTGCGCCAGGAATTGTTTCCTGTTCTGGACCATATGCCGGAGGCTTGTGAGGAAGATTTAAATGAGCTTCGGGAATTTGCCAGTAATCTGTTTAACAGTCAGGAAGCATTGGATGTGGGGTTGTTCTGCCAGATTCACAAGGCGCTGCTTAGCCTGTCCCGTCAGAAAAAAGACCAAAACGGCATGATCCGTGAGCTTTACTGGCTGGGAATTGGCTGCTATAACTTATGCAATAAACTGACCGGTCTGGACTATTCCCAGGCGGAACACTATATTTCCCAAATGCGTCTGTGCTTTACGGAATCAGCCGCTTATCTGAAATATTTTGATATCATAGATGATTTGGAAACAAGAAGTTATATTTTGCGTTCCCGCGCCAATATGGCTTTAGGTGAATTTAAATCTTCCAGCATGAAGATTCATCTGATAAAGCAGACCTTACAGATTATGCAGGATAAAGAATATCAGGAAATGGCCCCTTCCCTGCCCTGGGAGCGATTTATCTTCCAGACCCATCAACTGATGGCCTCCAGTATCTCCTATGAAAATGAAAATTCCATGTCCTCCCAGGACATTGCAGATATCATGGACTCCGTTTATCTCGTCCACCAAAAACAGATACAGGCACAGGACGGGCAGGAAGAGAACTTGTCAGTGCGCACACTTTTTCCTTACTATTCTATTACTTATTATTGCGGACTCGAAAGCCTTGACGGTCTGTTGACAAAGCTGGAATCATTAATGGACGCAGCCAGTCCTTTAGATTACTCTACAGAAGGTATGTATGGCATTATTTCCCTGCCCGCCTTTTATTGCCAGTATTTGCAGCAATACCCGGACCGGCTGCCTGACCGGGAAAAATACTTAGAGGGACTGTACCAGAAAATCCTTGCATATGTGAACGCACTTCCAGACGCCGCCCAAAATGAATCGCTGTTTCACTATCTGCGCCAGCTGTCTTTTACTTTTGTCGAAACGAAAAACAGCATTTCTTATGGCGACTTTCTGCAAAACCTGCAAATGCACTTTGCTCCGGAAATCTATATCCACTCCTATGCAGTAGGAAAAGCCGCTGCTGCTTTTTGCCATATTATCATAAAAGAGGAGCCATCTTTTTTTGATGATATTGACTTTATCCGGGAAATTACAGACATTAAAAACAAACAGAAGGCCATTTTGGACTATGCCATGGCATGTGGGGTTTTTCATGATGTGGGAAAATTAAGTTTCATTAATTTGTATACCCAAACCACCAGACAATGGTTTGAGGAAGAATATGAGATGGAGCATCTCCATACCCTGACAGGTGAAACCTGCTTAGCCACCCATGCTTCCACCTGCCACTATTCGGATATTGCCAAAGGCCATCACCGCTGGTATGATGGCTCCCGCGGCTACCCGGATTCTTATCTGCGCCTTAGCTGTAAAGCCCGGCAGATGGTGGATGTTATCGGACTGATTGACTATCTGGACTGCCTGACCAAAGCAGATTATTTGTTTACAGGATTAAAACAGACTTTCGAAGAGGCAGTGACAACGGCAGTTTCACTGGAAGGCAAAAGATTTTCACCGCTTTTAACTGCCTGGCTTAGGGACAAAAAAGTAACCAGACAACTCTGGCAGGCTTTTGAAGAGGGACAACGGGAAGCCTGCAGACGGCTTTATACTTCCGTCAGCTAAATGAAAGGACCCATATGAATAACAAAGAAATTTTACAGACAGCCATGCAGCAGTCTGCTTATGAACTAAACTGCCAGGCAGAAGACTTTCTGGCAAAAGACAATATTGTTACCTTATCTCTTACGAATGCCCATGCCCGTAAGTACCTGACTCTGCCCTTTGACGCTCATCTGGTATCCTACGGCAATAATATTGTCGCTTCCGCTTCCGCCGCGCTTACCGGCGCCGTAAAGAAATATATCGACGCCTATCCTGCTGAACACTGCTTTGAGACTCCTAATCTGCATGTGTTAAATGACACCCTGCAAAAGGAAGGCCTGCGTATCTGTTTTATGGCGGAATATTTTCTGCCTGATACAGGCCGCTTAAAGCTCCTGTCCACAGACTATGAGCTGCGCATTCTACATCAGGAGGATTTCAGGGACTTATATGTAAAAGAATGGAGCAATGCCCTTTGTGAAAAGCGTCCTCACCTTGATGTGCTTGGGGTGGGCGCCTATGACAACAACAAGCTTATTGGGCTTGCCGCCTGCAGCGCAGACTGCGATACCATGTACCAGATAGGAATTGATGTGCTTCCGTCCTACCGCAGGCAGGGCGTTGCCAGTGCACTGACCAGCGCCCTGGCTCTTGAAATTCTTTCCCTTGGTAAAGTTCCTTTTTACTGCGCTGCCTGGTCAAACATTAAATCCGTCAGAAATGCTGTTAAATGCGGCTTTTATCCTGCCTGGGTGGAACTTACCGCAAAACCTGCCGCCTTTGTTGCTGATATGAATAAGGTCAAAGAACCAAATCCCCTTCTTCAATGATTTATAAACCATAGCAAAGACCCTGTTGCTTGCGGCAGGGTCTTTGACTTTCTTCTGGTCAATGATATCAGGCCAGCATTCCATGCTTTTCGTAACGTGTTACCCTCACAGCCTGATTCTTTTCATCAGTAAATACTACATAGGGTTTATGCTCTTTCGCTTCTTCCGGCGTCATATCCGCATATGCCATAATTATTACATGGTCTCCGGTCTGCACCGCTCTTGCGGCGGCCCCATTTAAACAGATTATGCCGCTTCCTGCTTCTCCCTCTATTGTATATGTCTCAAACCGGTTTCCATTCTCCACATCCACAATCTGTACCATCTCATATTCCAATATACCTGCCGCCTTCAAAAGTTCGGCATCCACAGTGATACTTCCCACATAATTTAATTCCGCCTGCGTTACCACTGCGCGGTGGATTTTTCCTTTTAGCATTTTAACATTCATACCGGATTATACTCCTTTTTAAAAAAGCTTCATTATTTTTTAAAAATAAAATTATCAATTAATCTAGTTTTTCCAATAAAAACTGCTATGGCGCAAAGAATCTCTCCCCCTTTTGCCTCATCCAGATTTGCAACCGGCGTAATATTTGCAAAATCCACAATTTCCACATAATCAATTTGGGCAAGGCGTTCCTGTTCTATGACTCTTTTGATGCAGTCTTTTATTTTAGCGGCATCCCTCTCACCGTTTTTTGCCATCTTTTTTCCTTCCGCCAGACTTACGCTTAATACCAGAGCCGCCTTTCTCTCCTGTTCATTCAGGTAAGTGTTTCTGGAACTTTTCGCCAGCCCGTCCGCTTCACGGATAATCGGACAGCCAACAATCTCAATATCCATACTTAAATCGCGTACCATCTTTTTAATGACAGCAAGCTGCTGGGCATCCTTTTGCCCAAAATATGCCCTGTCTGCCGGAATAATATGAAAAAGCTTACTTACCACAGTCTGTACCCCTCTAAAATGCGTGGGACGGCTTTTTCCGCACAGTTCTTTCGTAAGCCCATCCATATCTACATATGTACAAAAATCCCCGTCATACATTTCTTCTGCCTTGGGATGAAAAATTAAATCCACCCCTGCTTTTTCACAAAGCGCCGTATCCTTTTCAAAATCCCTTGGATAACTTGCAAAATCTTCATTTGGACCAAACTGGATTGGATTCACAAAGACGCTGACTGCCACTTTATCGTTGTCTTTTTTGGCCGCTTCCATCAGACTCTGATGTCCCTCGTGCAGATACCCCATAGTAGGCACCAGCCCCACGCGCAGCCCCTGGCGTTTCCATTCCTTTACCTGTTCCCTTGTCTGTTTGATATTTCCTGATATAATCATTTTTAATCCCCGCTCTAATTTCAATATAACTTTTCCAAAATACTTTCATCCATCCGGAAGGTATGCTCCACTGCCGGGAATGTTCCTTCCTGCACTTCTTTTTTATATGCGGCAAATCCTTTTTTCATCTCTTCACCCACGCTTGCAAATACTTTCACAAATTTGGGAGTAAAATCTGCATATATACCCAGCATATCCTGATATACCAGCACCTGTCCGTCACAGCCCGCACCAGCTCCAATGCCAATTGTGGGAATTGATATCTTCTCTGTAATAAGTTTGGCCAATGCCTCCGGCACACATTCAAGCACTACCGCAAATGCCCCTGCCGCCTCCACTGCCTTTGCCTCTTCCATCAGTTTCTTTGCCGCCTCTTCTCCTTTTCCCTGCACCTTAAAGCCTCCAAAAGCATGGATAGACTGGGGCGTCAGTCCAATGTGTGCGCAGACGGGAATGGAAGCTTTCACAATTGCCTCAATCTGTGGGCAGACCTCTCTGCCGCCCTCCAGCTTCACCGCCTGGGTGCCCCCTTCTTTAATCAGCCGTCCGGCATTCACCACTGCATCGTATACTGAGGCCTGGTAAGACATAAAGGGCATATCCCCTATAACCAATGCTTCCTTAGCCCCTCTTGCCACAGCCTTTGTGTGATGAATCATATCTTCCATCGTAACAGAAAGTGTGTCTTCATATCCGAGACATACCATCCCCAGGGAATCTCCTACCAATATGGAATGAATCCCCGCCTGATCCACCAGTTTTGCCATTGAATAATCATATGCGGTAAGCATGGTAAGCTTCTCGCCCTTTTCTTTCGCCTGCTTAAATGTTACTATTGTATTTCTCATAATCCGGCTCTCCTTTCATTCTGTGTCCTTCTGGTCTCTTAAACATCTCCTGTATCTGCGCATAACGGTCCTGTAAATCCTTTTGCCCTGAACCTTCCATCTTTTGCCGTTCATTTGCCATTGCAAGCAGACGCCTGCCCAGCAGACGGTAAATCTCCCGTTCCTCTCCACTTAGCGCATCCAAATGCTTCTTTACCGTAGAGACGTCTCCCCGTAAGACTGGACCTGTCAGGCTAGCTTGTGTTCCGTTTGCCAGAACATTCTCCACATTTCCTCTTATCAGCCATGAGGCAGCAGATAACGCTTTTTCCTTTACAAATCCACACTGCTTAAGCAGGGAAAGCCCTATATCAAGCAAAGCAAGCACATCATTACTTAAGATACTTGCTGCGCAGTGATATTTGGCCTTATCCTCTGTTCTGACCATACCATATGGATTCCCCAGACCATCCAGCAAATTTTCCAAGCGCTGCAAAGCACAGGAATTGCCCTCCAGCGTAAAAAAACAGTTATGCAGTTGTTTATAAGATGAAAATTTATCGCGAAATGCAAGCATTGGATGGGCCGAAGCTCCATAGGCCTTCTTTCCATCAATTCCATTGAACACATCAGATGATAATGAGCCGCTAAAATGACATATTATCCGCTCATCTATGGACATTCCTTTCATACAATCCCATACCGCACCGATTTTATCATCGGGTACCGCGATAAACAGGGTATCGCTTAAAGTTACCAGCTCTTCCATCCTCTGGAAGCTGTCCGTGCCAGTAAAATTTGCTGCCATAGCAGCGTTTTCATAATTCTGACTGTAATAGCCTGTTACCGTTTTTCCTCTTTCCACCAGGTATTTCCCCATGGAACAGCCTACTCTTCCGGCGCCTATTATTCCTATTTTCATTCCATGCCTCCACCTTCTTTCCTCAGAGCGTGTTTAAAAATCACTACGCTCAAATATATATTCCAGCGGCGCATATTATCATCCGATGCAGTTTCCACAGAATACTGCTCGTTGTCAATATAGCATGTAAAATAAAAAAATACAAGAAAATAATCAGAAGAAACCAAATGTTTCTATATAAACTGAGCAGGGAAAATTCTTTTCCCTGCTCAAAGAACAGTATATATACACCCTCAGTTCCTTCCTGTCCGGACTGTTATTTTCAATTAAACTCGTTAACCGTATCAGTGACCGACATCTCCCGGAGCCGTTTTGCCGGGGTATATACTGCCACAGCACATGACAGCGCAACAAGCAGAATAACACATACAAGCGCCTTCGGAACCCTCCATACACCGCCAAAATGGGCTATAATCAATTTGGCGGTCAAAAACCAGTGAAGATAAAGCCCTGCCCCACAGCCAATGACCAGGCCGAACACGGCATAGGTTACAGCTTCCGCAGCAACCATTCCCGTCATCTGCCTTATGCTCATCCCCACTGCCCGCATGATCCCATACTGCTTTAGCCTTGCCGATACACTCATGGAAATACTGTTCATAATATTAAAAACAGTGATAAGAGAAATAATCGTCAAAAACCCGTAGGCTGCAATCCTGAATACCCAATAGGAAGAATAATTTGTCCCACAGCTTATCCAGTATTTGTTCCTTGGACAGTACGATATTGGGATTTTGCATAAACAGACATAATAATTTATATTCAGCCGCTGTCAAATCCAAAAGCTCCCCATTTTTAAAAGCCTGCCCCTGCAGCAATAGCGCCCGGATTCCATTGGAGCAAAGCTCTGTTTTCGCCTGTCCAAAATCCTTCGCGCGACGCAGCAGCGCACGCATCCTTGAAACCAGCACTCCCAGCTTAAAGGGCTTTGTAATATAATCATCGCCCCCTATATCCAGTCCCATAATAATGCTGGTTTCTTCATCTGATGCAGTCAAAAAGATAATAGGAACCTTAGAGCTTTTCCGTACATTTCTGCAGAACTCAAAACCTGAACCATCTGGCAGTGAAACGTCCAGGACCAACAAGTCATATTTTCCCTCCGCCCAAAGCGCATCTGCTTCCTTCACTGTCCTTGCAGTGTCCGCTTCAAATCCCTCTTTCTTAAAAACAAAGGAAAGACCATTAATAAGGCTTAAATCATCCTCCAAAAGCAAGACCCTTTCCATGCTTATTTTCCTTTCTTCCTTACTGCTATTTGCCCTTAATTTCTCCTGCGCTGGTCTTAAAAAACTTTTTCATATATATTAAAAGAAGCGCTCCTAAAACCGGAAAAATGGACACCATCAGCATACCCGCCTTAAACCCGACTTGTTCAGGCGTTAAAGACAAAGCGGCTCCAAACGTTTTTGCCCATTCTGTAAGAGAAATATTATCAACAATAATACCAAATGTCTGGGGTGCAACAGATGCGCCAAGGTCGCCCCCTGCCGCCATTAAAGCATAGGCTGCAACTGAAGCTGCAGGGATTTTTTCTTCCATTAAAATAAGCGTCCCCGGCCATAGCATAGATGTGCAGATGCCAAGTGCAACACAGGCAGATAGGGACAATACTGCATTAGGGGAAAAGGCAGCCATCAAATAACATATGGCAGCGCCCGACATACTGATTATCAAAACATTAAATATATTTTTTCCATATTTGGCATAGGCAGTTCTTGTAAGAGCCAGCAGAATTGCAAACAGAGACATACCGAGAATATCCCCCCATACCTTTGGTATATATAGCGCGTTTTCCATAAATACAGAAATCCAGTTGGACATGGTATTTTCGGCGCAGGCCCCCAGAAAGATACATGCCATACATAAAAGAAGACCCTTTGTTCTGTGTTTGGAACCGGCAGACTTTGTTTCATTTTGGTCCATATTCATATCAGGAAGAACGGTCAGCTTTAACAATATAGATGCAGTTACTGGTAACGCTGCCCAGAAGAGTGTCAAATACATCCAATATTCATTTCCGACAAATTGAAGGAACAATGTGCTGATAAGAACAATACCGACAAAACCGTATCCATAAAGAGAATGGAGAACGCTCATATCTTTTTCGGGGGTATCTGACGGCAATGCCGCAATGGTAGGACTTACCAGCACTTCACTTAGTCCCGCTGCTATCGAAAAAATAAAGGTTCCAACAACAAGCCCTATATAGGCATATTGTGCAAACAGCATAGGAATCAGAGCGTACACACACAAGCCTGCAGCCGTTACAAGAGGCATAAGGCGAATGGTTTTGTGAATATTAAAATATTTGCTAAAAAAACTGAAAATCAAATCAATTCCAAGCTGCGTACAAAAGTTAATAAGAACAAGCGTTCCAAGCAGAGTGTATGATATTCCGTATATCTCCTTAAATGTTGCAAATAACAACGGCGGCAGACAAAACACCGAGGTCATTACAATATTTGTATAATAACATGTTAGTTTTGTCCGCTTATAGTTTTGTTTGTCCATAGTCATTATTACCTTTTCTTAATATTCGTATGCAGTAAACCCCTCTGTATAGTCAAAAGCCCCGCAGCTGCCTGGCGGGGACTTATGGTTTCAATATTTATCTGTATGTTACGTACTTCAAGCACAAACCACATTCTTTGAAAGCTTACTGCTTTAATGGTTTCCACTAAGAACCTCTCTTCCCTTAAGGAAGGCGTCATCCTTCTCCCATTTTGTTTCTGGCAAGATTCCGCACCAGAGTGTGTTTGAAAATCAATTTTCCTTTAATATGACACATATTTTAGAAAAAGAAATTTTCAAACACCTGTTAAAACACACTGGGCAAACTTCGCTTATAATTTTAAATTCTTAATCAGATCCCCAAGATTCGTTCCCACGCTTGCGCCTGAACCAAACTTCTTAACATCTACTTTCTCTGACTCTGCCTCTTCCGCCTGCTGCCGCTCCTCCACAGCCTTCATGCTTAAAGAAATCTTTCCGTTATTGGTATTTAAAATCTTAACTTTAACCTTATCTCCTACCTTGAGCGCCTCTGATGGCTTTTTAATCCTTTTCTGGGAAATCTGAGAAATGTGCACCAGTCCGCTTAAGCCGTCCTGCAAATCAACAAATGCTCCATAGGTCTGCAGGCTTTCCACTGTGCCTTCCATAATTGTTCCAGGCACAAGCATCGCCACCTTATGGTCATGTTCTTCTTTCTTTTGCTCCTTTAATATCTCTTTGGCGGAAAGCACCAGTTTCTTCTTTTCCCTGTCAACTGTTATAACCTGTACAGTCAATTCCTTATTTCTGAAAGTTTCCAGGTCCTCCACATAAGAAAGAGAAAGCTGGGATGCAGGTATAAATCCCCGGATGCCCTCCACAAAAGCTACTACTCCGGCCTTTACCACTTCACTGACCTTTACGGTCAAGGCTTTCTTTTCCTCCATGTACTTCTCAAGCACATCCCAGGCAAGCACTGCGTTTGCCTCTTTTTTAGATAAAAGGATGTTACCCTGCCCATCATCCATCTTTACCACCGTAGCCTCAATTACATCTCCTGCCTTCACATCCTCCATAATGGAAAAAGCGGGGTCATCGCTAAGATCTGCTGCCTTGATAATTCCCTGGGCATAATATTTTAAATCCAGAATAACCTCTTCCTCACTTACACCAATTACTGTTCCCTGAATCACATCCCCTTCATTAATCTTGCGGAAAGACGCTTCCAGTTCCTTTTCATAATCCTTCATTGACTCTTCCATAATATTCATCTCCTTCATTTCTTAGGCTTCCATTTGCGTGTTGATTCACTGTCTACCATTGTATTGGATTTTTGCCGTAAAGTAAAGCCACAACATTGCTTAATCATAAACTTTTTTATTACTATTTACTTTTTGACATGTAAAAATCCATATTCATATGCTAAAATGACATGGAAAATTTTCTGTCACAAAGCTAAGAGAGCGTTGTCTAATTATGCAGGAGGTAAAAACTATGAATAAAAAAACGGATATGGAAATACAGGCTTTAGTTGATAAAGCTACTGCCGGGGATAAAAAATCCCTTGAAACACTTGTTGAGGGAGTTCAGGACATTGTGTTTAATTTATCCCTGCGTATGCTGGGCACATTTGCTGATGCAGAGGATGCGGCACAGGACATTTTGCTGAAAGTAATCACACATCTGTCTTCTTTTAGAGGTGACAGCGCATTTACAACATGGGTGTTTCGTATCGCAACCAATCATCTGATCAACTACAAAAAGCATATGTTCGCCCACAATGCACCCAGTTTTGAGTATTATGGAGACGACATAATAAACGGTAAAATACAGGACGTGCCGGATTTAACGCAGAATGTGGAAAAAGATATCTTAGCGGAAGAGCTGAAAATGTCCTGTACCAACGTCATGCTGCAATGCCTTGATACGGAAAGCAGATGTATTTTCATATTAGGCACTATGTTTAAGATTGACAGCCGCATTGCAGGGGATATCCTTGGAATGTCCCCGGAAGCGTACCGGCAGCGTCTTTCCCGGATACGCAAAAAGATGGCGGACTTTCTTTTGGAATATTGTGGTGAATATGGCAGCGGCAGATGTAAATGTAAAGACAGAGTAAATTATGCCATCCAAAGCCACAGACTAAACCCCTTACAGCTGGATTATATGACCGCGGCGGAAATCTCCGTTCAGACTATGATGGATGTGAAAAATGCTATGGAGGATATTGACGATTTGTCACAGGATTTTTCTTTCTGTAAGCCCTACCAGTCTCCTGAACGTACCAGATATCTGATAAAGGAATTTTTAAATTCCACACAGCTTTCCATTATCCAAAAACCATAAAGGAGATGACAGATTATGAACACACAATTGATGATTAATTATTTGTCTGCGCTTAGCATGAATAACAACCGTGAATGGTATCATGCAAACAAAAGCGACTATCAAAAGGCAAATGCTGAGTTTGAAGAACTGCTGCAGACATTAATTCTGGAAATCGGGAAATTTGACAGCAGTATTTTACATAATAATCCCAAAGACCTTACCTTTAAACTTGTAAGAGATACACGCTTTAGCCATGATAAATCACCTTATAATCCTGCATTCCGCGCCCATATTTCCTCAAAGGGCAAACTGCCCGTTCCGGTCGGATATTATCTGATGATAAAACCCGGAAACCAGTCCTTTTTAGGCGGCGGCCTGTTTGCAGATATGTTTAAGGACGCAACAACAATGATACGGGATTCTATTGCACAAAATGGCAGCGAATGGGAAAAAATTATACATGAACCATCCTTTGAAAAAAATTTCACAGTGCAGGGAACCGCATTAAAAAATGTTCCTGCAGGATACGGGAAGGAACATCCTCAGGCAGAATATCTGAAATTTAAAAGCTGGTATCTGGAATATCCTATAAAAGATGAGGAATTTGAAAATGCGGAAACTTTTCTTACAAAAGCAACGGAGCTTTTCCGGATTATGAAACCTTTTAACGACTATTTAAATAAAGCGCTTGCAGGTTTCCAGATGCCGGAAAGGTAATGGATTCTTTAAATTAAAGATTTCACCACAAGCGCATGTAGAGCAAGGGAAAAGCAAAAAACGCCTGGAACGTACATAAACATAGTGTTTATGCGGTTTCCCGGCGTTTTCCTCCAGCATTAATAATTCTGGGCCTTTATCTGGAAATATGACTGGGGATGTGCACAGACAGGACAAACTTCCGGCGCTTTCTTTCCCACACAGATATGCCCGCAGTTAGCGCACTGCCACACCACATCGCCTTCTCTTGAAAATACCAGCTCCCCTTCAATGTTGGCAAGAAGCTTTCTATATCTTTCCTCATGTTCTTTTTCAATAGCGGCTACACCTTCAAATAAATCCGCAATCTTGTCAAACCCTTCTTCTCTTGCATCCTTGGCAAACGCGGTATACATATCTGTCCATTCATAGTTCTCACCATCTGCAGCTTCCTTCAGGTTTTCCACTGTTGAGCTGATTCCGCCGTTAAGCAGCTTATACCACATCTTTGCATGTTCTTTCTCATTATTGGCCGTCTCTTCAAAAATCTGGGCAATCTGCACATACCCGTCTTTCTTCGCTTTGGATGCAAAATAGGTATACTTGTTTCTCGCCTGTGACTCTCCGGCAAACGCTGCTTTTAAATTGGCTTCTGTTTTTGTTCCTTTTAAATCCATAACCATTTTCTCCTTTGTCTGTAAATAATCTTAACCCTTTACTGAAATTCCTGCACCGCAAGCATTCGCAGCTTCTTATTTTTCATCAGGAATATATGTGGGCGCATTTTTAGGGCTTTTTCCTTTAACTACCTTGTGATAATAAGCATAAGTCATAGCTTCCCTTTCTCCGAAAAGCTCCGCTCCCTTAACCTCTCCCAAAAATACTGTGTGTGTTGCCGTCTCCATCTTGTCAATCACCTCACACACAACATAACCACAGGAATCTGACACAACAGGAAGATAATCCTTTACTTCATATTTCACCTTTTCAAACTTATCTGTATCTTTTCCTGAATGATAACCGAAGGTTCCAATAATCAGCGGGTCAGAGTCTTCTGCCATAATGGATAGTGCAAATTTCCCCGTCTGTGCAATGCATTGGTTCGTATAGTTATCATGATTAACGCTTACCGCAATGGTTGCCGGTGACGATGTAATCTGCATGGCGCTGTTGGCTGTACAGCCGGTAGGCCTTCCATTATCCCATGTGCTTACCACATAAACACCATATGAAAGTTTGCGAAATGTGTTTGAATTCATATAATTGTTTCCTCCATTTTAATATCAGTAATTATTACTATTTTAGTTTAATATTTTTTCCATTAACTGTCAATCCTATTCTTACATTATTTCTAAAATTTAAACACAGCCGGATATTTAACTTATCATATCATCCTTCTATCGAAATTGCAATTATATTCCCACCCAAAATATGATTAATAAAAACAGGGAATTCTGCAGATTTAAATTGACTTTTTACAATGGATGACATAGTATAGTTCCAGAAGATTGTAAAGCCTTGTCATCCAGATACGCAGGGCTTTCTCTTATGTATTAAATAACATTTCTTATCTGCTGACTGATACAGGAGAAGCAAAACTTATGAGCATACTAAACGTAGAACATTTAACCCATGGTTTTGGCGACAGAGCCATTTTTCAGGATGTATCCTTCCGTCTGTTAAAAGGAGAACATATTGGCTTAATCGGAGCCAACGGAGAAGGAAAATCCACCTTTATGAATATTATCACAGGAAAACTGATGCCGGATGAAGGAAAAATTGAGTGGGCCAAAAATGTCCGCATTGGCTATCTGGACCAGCATACAGTTCTTGAAAAAGGAAAAAGCATCCGCATGGTACTCTCTTCGGCCTTTGACTTCCTTTTTGAGATGGAAGCCCAAATGAATGAAATCTGCGACAAAATGGGAACCGCTTCCCCCGATGAACTGGATTCTTTTATGGAGGAACTTGGGACTATCCAAAACCTTTTGGAACTACATGATTTTTACATGATTGACGCAAAGGTGGAAGAAGTCGCAAGAGCGCTGGGACTTTTGGACTTGGGAATTGACAGAGATGTTACCGATTTAAGCGGCGGCCAGCGCACCAAAGTTCTCCTTGGAAAGCTTCTGCTGGAAAAACCGGACATCCTTCTGCTGGACGAGCCGACCAACTATCTGGATATGGAGCATATCGAGTGGCTGAAGCGGTATTTAAACGATTATGAAAACGCCTTTATCCTGATTTCCCACGACATTCCCTTTTTAAACAGCGTTATCAATATTATTTACCATATGGATAACCGGACGCTTTCACGGTATCCCGGCAATTACGATAAGTTTCAGGAAGTTTATGCCATGAAAAAGGCACAGCTTTCCGCTGCATACAACAGACAACAGAAGGAAATTGCTGACCTGAAGGATTTTGTTGCACGAAACAAAGCAAGGGTTTCCACAAGAAATATGGCAATGTCCCGCCAGAAAAAACTGGACAAAATGGAAGTAATTGAACTGGCCGGTGAAAAACCAAAACCGGAATTTAACTTTAAGGAAGCAAGGACACCGGGACGTTATATTTTCCGCTCCGACAATCTGGTAATTGGTTATGAAGAACCTCTCTCCTCCCCCTTAAATCTGGAAATGGAGCGGGGAGCAAAAATTGTGCTGACCGGAGCAAATGGTATCGGCAAAACTACCCTTCTTAAAAGTATACTGGGCCTTATTCCTCCTCTTGCAGGCTGTGTGGAACAGGGAGACTATCTAAGCATTGGCTATTTTGAACAGGAAATGCCTGAAGATATCAGTACCACCTGTATTGAAGAAATCTGGCAGGAATTTCCGGGCTTTACCCAATATCAGGTACGCTCCGCACTGGCCAAATGCGGTCTTACCACCAAGCACATTGAAAGCAGAGTAAAAGTTTTAAGCGGCGGAGAACAGGCAAAAGTACGACTCTGTAAACTGATTAACCGTGAAACCAATCTCCTGCTGCTGGACGAGCCTACCAATCATCTGGATGTGGATGCCAAGGATGCGCTGAAACATGCCCTTGCAAAATACAAAGGAAGTATCCTTATGGTCTGCCATGAACCAGAATTTTACGAAAATCTTGCCACGGATGTGTGGGATTGCACCAAATGGACCACACGACTTGTATAATCCTTCTGGGACATACAGAATTTGGGGAATGGATTTCCAGACAGACTAAAACAGGGGGCTATCGGGAAATAGATAGCTCTACACAGGGGCAGGTGTGATTCATATGAAT
>CAMUHA010000005.1 GCA_947088515.1 uncultured bacterium | reverse complement strand
TGGCTATAAAGCCAATTATCAGATTGATGAGATACAGCATCGTTATACGGCTTGTTACGATAGAAATCGTTCTTACAGGCATGGACATAACCATATCATAATCTTTTAATCCAATAAGAACCCCTGTACTTTTAACGAATGTAAGGGTCAAAGTTGCTAAGGAGCAGACCACTACCATGAGCGTTGGCAATGCTTTGCTGAGTCCCGCTTCTGCCATGCTGTTGCTGAATTTCACCGTATAGACTACAAGAATAGCAATGGCGGTAAGTCCTAAAGCACCAACAATCGCAGAACGTTGTTTTTCCTGTTTATCACGAGAATGAATCAATCGGTTAATTCCAAAAAGATTATATAACTGCATCCTCAAAAGATACTTATACTTGCCTTTCATTTTCAACTACCTCCATGAATACATCTTCAAGACTATGACTTCCTTTGATTTCTTCCATTGTTCCACTTTCTATCAATTTACCGTCATTGATGATAGTAACCTTGTCACACAATTTTTCGGCAACTTCAAGTACGTGAGTAGAGAAAAAAATGGCTGTTCCAGCTTCACAAAGTTCACGCATAATCTTCTTTAAATGAAAAGATGCTTCAGGGTCAAGACCTACAAACGGCTCATCCAACACTAAAAGCTTGGGAGAATGTACAAATGCGCCTATTAATGCAAGCTTCTGTTTCATACCATGCGAATAGGAACTGATTAAATCCCCAAGACTGTCCGTTAAATTGAGAACATCCGCATATTTTTGTATTCTTGAAACTCTTTCTTCGGCAGGAACAGAAAACATATCACACATATAGTTTAAATATTGGATGCCTGTCACATAGTCATATAAGTCGGGATTGTCTGGAATATAAGCTGTAATAGATTTGCATTTTACAGGCTCGTCCTTTACAGAATGACCGTTTATGAGGATTTCCCCTTCGTCAAAGTCCATTATCCCGACAACTGCACGGATTGTTGTTGTTTTCCCCGCACCATTGTGACCAATAAAAGCATGGATTTCTCCTGCTTTCACACTCAAATTCAGACTGTCAACAGCCTTTTTATTTCCAGAATAAACTTTAGAATAATTCCTAATTTCTAATACGGCGTCCATTTTATTAGCCTCCTTTGAATTTTAGTTTTTGTACTTTTTCACAATTGCCCAGTAAAGGATTGCGGGTACAGGGGTAAATAATAGAATAAAATATTTATTTACAACCGAACCAGAACCAGACACTCCAAAGTGTAATGGGATTTCCTGCGGCAATAAAAAAGTTAGTGCTGCTAATACAACAAAAGTTACAAATGTAATGATGATGCATTTTTTCTTCATAGGTCTTGCCTCCTTTTTAATATCACAGTGATAATAATATCATACTGATATTAAAAAGTCAAGAAAAATCCCGTCCATCACTGAGGACAGGCGGGAAATTTTTAATCCATTTTAGGCGGAGAAATAATAACGCCAATAGAATGCAGCTTTCGCCCCGATGAGGGTGTGTTGTTCCCATAAGGTTTTATTACATCCCGAATATTTCCAATTAACATTTCAAGCTCCTCATCCGTTAGATAAAGAGGGGATAAGGAAAAACCAGATTTATCCTTTACAATGTCTATATCATCCCGTTTACAATAATCTTGGAATAACTCCGCAAAGCCAATGATATATTGCATAAACGACTGCATATAGGCTTCACCAGAGTTGCTGTCTAAGATTTCTTTAAAATCTTTTGTCATATCAATATCTATCGCATAAGTCTTTTCTAAAGCACCTCTGACTTGCGTTTGATTTACAATTTTTAATACTTTGTCATTTGTCATCCTCTTTAAATAGCGATAAAGCGTTGCGGGCGGAATATCCGAAAAGGTCTCGGATAAATGTTTAGCGGTAGTTTCCCCACAATTCTGTATTTCCAGAAATAGTTTGCATTTAATCGGGTTCGTCAATACATCCATAATTTTTTTATCCATGCGTATCCCTCCAATAATTCGGTCTATTTGATAATATTATCATTTTGGTACTATAAATTCAAGAACCTTTCATTGATGACAATCTAAGATAACAAACCTAAAAGTGGCAAAGTTTTTATACTTTGCCACTTTTAGCACTTATACGAAGATTATTTCGTTATTCACAATCCCCCTCGCACACGCCCTTATGTTATTCATTCTTCCTGTCCATTCTAAGGCGTTTTCTGCCTTTAACTGTTCCGTTATGCCTTGCTCCTGTTTCATGCCCTCTATGAGCCTTTTAAAGCGTTCCTGCGCCTGCCTGTCGATGTCGGCAAGGTAGGCGTTGAGCCTGCCGCTTGTGAGAAGATTGATGTATGTAACCTTTCGGTACTGCTTCAGATAGTCCAGATGCCGCTGTCCCCATGTGCCTATCGGCTGTTCTTTTTCGGCGGGTATGGTTAAGCATGGTATTAAATAATCTCCTTGCCACTCGTATTTGCCGCCTAATTCCTCAAATAATGATTTTGCCATCTTCTAGTTCCTCCAAATAAGATATTCACTCCACATTATTGTGTCTGTTGTCTTAAACACAATTTTGAGTTTTCTCCTTATCTGGTTTCACTCATGTGTGCCGCCACAATATGTTGTGGTGGCTGTGAAGGTGGAAAATGCCATTTCCGGATGGCTCTGAAGCGGGAAACTGGCGGCTCCCAAGGGGGATAATATTCACCGATGGAAAGATTTTATAACGCACTAAAAAATGAGCTAATCTATCCGAACCATTTTTATACGGAATGGGAATTGGATGAAGCGTTAAGCGGATATGTGTTTGTATGGCGCAGCCATATCCGCCCCCATTCGTATACTGGCGGACAGACTCCGTTTGAAGCGCGAACTAAAGGATAATTTTTGAACTAAATGTTACAAAAATGCTTGACCACTTCAACTGAAAATGGCATAGTTATCTGTCCGATGGGTCAGACGCTGTTCTACGCAGGTCCGGAACAACCCAACGGCAAAAAGGCTCCCTCTATCCGCAGGCGTCACAGACTTTCAGCCTGTTTGAAATGCCCAAACAAATGTGCACTGCGTAAAAGACGGACCGTCTAGTTCAAAGAGGGCGAAGCACGAAAAGAGGAAGCCTTTTATGAAAAGTCTGAGAAAACAGGGTCGTCCGGAAGACGGGCCGCCGGTTCAAAGTGATCACGTTATCCGAAGAAGAAAGTTCGTGGGACGAATGGGTGATCCTGCGATTCTATCCAAACCAGCGGCGTTTACGGAAGCGGAACACTGTGGCTGAGCATCCATATGGAACTGTGAAAAGATGGCACGGAGCCGGTTATCTACTGACAAAAGGAAAGGCTGACATCTCCTTATTATGGCACACACTTCCCAAATTCCTTTAGACGTCCTGCCTTTTTATTCATTATCTTCTTCCCATTCATCTTCCCATCCGGCATACTGTGATGGCGCTTCTCCTTTACGCTTCACAATCACAGGATTGTCCATTTTTTCATCTGTTTCCTTAAGAACCTTACACTGGAATGTCCATTCATCTCCAAAGTCAAAAATATACTTAAACTGCTTTCCTTTGCAAAGACCTGCCCGGTTTAGTTTATGCCTTGTGGTTGTCCGCAGGCCTTCCTCCACGTTTTCTGCATAATAGCTGTCCCAGTCACTCCATTTCTTATTGTCCATAAAAAAAGCATGGGCATGGTCATCGTCAAATTCAAACGCATCCAGAATTGCGGCATGCAAGTCAAACAAAGTGGCTGCAGTGGAAATCTGTATATGCCGGTAGCAGCCGGCATAGAGCGAAACACTAATCACATAAGAACCGTCTGCTGCCGCCTTTACCTTCGTTTTTGTTTTCCCCTTATCACTTTTTACCAGCCTTGGCATATTAGTGTCTTCTGCTCCCTCAAGCCGGAAAAGACGTTTGAATTTCTTTTCAATATCGTTAGGAAAGGCTCCCTGTCCAACCAGTAGCTCCAATTGCTTCAGCATTCCTGCTGGAAGTTCCTGCAGCTGTCTGGCATCCATCTCAAGCAGTTCATCAAGCATGGCTGCCATGTCATCTAATTTATCCTCCTCATCATTATCCAAGCGGTCCATTATATAATATTCTGCATTGTCCAGCGCAGGCAAATCCTCTTTCAGGCTAACTGAAATTTTAAGCCTTTCACAGAAACCTTTTACAAAAGCATAGGAGCGCTTATCTCTCACTTTCATTTCAGCAGGGCAGACGCTTACCATTAAAAGGGCTTCCATAAACAGATTTAAAAGTTCCTCCGGCTTTTGCTCATAGTGCAGCGCGGGCGACACCGGAAGTATATAATCTGTAGAATTATCCACTGCCAGAAAAATCACAGGGAAATAAGGAACTACATCTCCTGGTTCCTTCACAGGCTCAGGAAGACGTAGAATTTCACATTCCCACACACCTGATTTTGGAATCTTTTTGATTTTTGCAATATTTATATCATTAAATGCCTCCGGCGCAGGCCATATTTCTTCTTTTTCCTCCGGAATCCCTGTCTTTTCCAGCACATAGGAATCCTCCTGTCTGACAAGCATTGGCACTTCCCTTATTTCATCGCTCATCCTTTCAATCCCCAGCGCGCTTGCAGGCAGTTCCTTAAGGAGCCTTGCAATTTCCAGAGCTGCCATAAGCCCTTCACAAAGGTCCTCCTGTTCTTCCTGTGTCTGCAGATGCCATGGAAAACGGTATGGCTGATATTTGACAAACTGCGGATAAGCATTTTTGCCTGCGATTTTTATTCCATGGGTACGGGCGAACTTTTTCACTTCCTCCCGCTCCTCTTCCGAAAGCGCATCCTTATTTTCAAAAGCGCACTGCAGACAGCTCTGCCTTAAAACATGCTCCTGCATCTCAAAGGTCGGCAAAAAAAACTGACCTGCCTTTGCTATAGCGCGATAACTGTTAAATCCCTCTTCTCCAATATACAAACCTACGGCACAAAGCTCGCCTGCCGCCCCCATAATACTTACAAAACCAATTCTGCCATCAGTTAACTTTACAGCAAATAAGTCCGTATCACTTAAAAATTCCCACAACTTTGTTTTCCTGTACGCAAATGCCAGTTCAAACAGCTTATCACAAATCATTTTTTATTCCCCTTCCGTATTTTTTCCATCATAACATATCTCTGATAGAAAATAAATCTTATCCTTCATCCAAGGTCACTCTGCCCTGCATTTCAGCTTATGGCATTCATTTTATCCGTATTTGCCTTGTCTTTAGTGATTAATATTACAAACCATTCTCCCAGATAACTGCATCCCGTTCCCGTAATCATCCCTGCTAAAACATCAGTGGGATAGTGTACCCCTACGTACAGCCGTGAAAGAGAAATCAGGATTGCAAGTATCAGCGCCCAGGTTCCATACTTTTTCGGCAGTTTCCGGTACAGAACAAAGGCCGATGCAAAGGAACTTCCTGCATGACCGGACGGGAAGGAAAACTCTGACGGTTTACTGATTATTGGAATTAGCCCTTCCACCATATAATAAGGTCTTATTCTTGCCACCAGATTCTTTAACAGAATATTATTGACCAGAAGGGAAGCAACCAGCGCGCAGGCGCTTATGACGCCTATTTTTCTTGTTTTCTTTGAAATAAGCAGGGCAGCAGTCAAAAGTATCCATACAATTCCCACATTCCCAAGGGTTGTTATCACTGTCATTACCGGGTCTAGAACCGGATTTCTGATTTCTTCCTGAATAAACATCAGGATGTTTCCATCCAGCTGGATAAGCGCTTCTATCATATGTATGTTTCCTCCAAAATTTATGGTAATGAAATTATTTTATCATATTCACTCGTACATTTCCATACATGGATTTGTTCACATATTAACACTATAATAATTACAGAAACGAATTGGGAGAATCATTTATCATCGGGGACGGCAAAATTGCAATGAAAAAAGGCCTGAAATACGAGTCAGGCCTTTTATACGAATCGTTATGTGAACTATAGGTCAAAAGACCAGGTCATGTTGGAATAGGGCCGGAATCAGTACTATATCTTATGCACCAGCCATTCCTGTCTTCCTTCTCTTAAAAATACAGGAAGTGTATCAATCGGAGCTTCTATCTCATATGTGTTTCCACCCTCATAAACCTTTCCGGTACCGGCATGTGTCCAGCACGCTCCCAGCGGCAGATAAACCAGACGGCGCATAGCTCCCTCATGGCAAACAGGCGCTACGAGAATGTCCGGGCCAAACATATAAGCGTCCTTTATATCCCAGCAGTTTTTATCTTCCGGAAATTCATAAAACATGGCGCGGATAACCGGCGTTCCCTTTTCATGTGCTTCTCTCATAAGGCTTCTTGTATAGTCTCTCATCATTTCCCTTATCCTTATAAATTTCACAAGAATTGGATAAGCCTCTTCTCCAAAGCTCCACACCTCATTATCAGCTCCTGTCCCTTCCCTCACTTCACCCTGTTTATCCACAATCTTTTGTTTGGGCTGTCTGTCACCGTGAATCCTCATTACCGGACAGAAAGCGCCAAACTGGAACCATCTGATTAGAAGCTCTCTATACTCTTCTTTTTCCGCATTTCCGCCGTGGAAGCCTCCAATGTCAGTTGTCCACCATGGTATTCCGCAAATTCCCATATGAATTCCTGCACAAATCTGCTTTCTGAAATCTTCATAAGTAGACATAATATCCCCTGACCATACCAACGCGCCATACCTCTGACTTCCTACCCAGGCACAGCGAATCAGGTTCACAATATCCACCTGTCCCTGTTCTCTTTGTCCTTCATAAAAAAGCCGGGCATATTCACGGGGATAAATATTTCCCACCTCTGTTACCGGACCTGCATAATAACGGTAGCATTCATAATCATAAGTGGTAAATTCTGGCTCCGCCTCATCCAGCCAAAATGTCTTTATTCCCAAATCCCCATAATTTTTCTTACACTTTTCCCATACATATCTACGTGTGCGGGGGTTAGTGGCATCCATAAATACATTGTTCCCAAGATAGGTCATCTGCACGTCAACGCCCCCATTGCTTTTGACCAAAAGTCCCTGCTGCTTCATCTCCTCATAATTTTCACTTCTCCAGTCCACCTGGGGCCATACAGAAACCATGGTTTCTATCCCCATTTCATGAAGCTCTTCCACCATGGCCGCAGGGTCAGGAAAATACTCTTTATCAAAACGCCAGTCTCCGCAGCGGGGCCAGTGATAATAATCAATCACCAGAACATCCAAAGGTATCTGCCGCTCTTTGTATTCCCTGGCAATTTTAAGCGCCTGCTCCTGATTATAATAGCGCAGCTTGCACTGCCAAAATCCCAGACCATATTCCGGCATCATAGGAGCCTTTCCTGTGACTGATGTAAAGTTCTCTTCTATCCGGGCAGGCGTATCTCCTGCAGTAATCCAATAATCAAGCTGCTTTGTGGCACAGGCTGTCCATTCTGTGGTATTAAGCCCAAAGTGCGCTTCTCCAATGGCTGCATTATTCCACAAAAAACCATATCCTAAATTTGACAGATAAAAAGGAATGCTTGCCTGAGAATTTCTGTGTGCCAGTTCCAGATTACAACCCTTTAAATTCATCCTCTCCTGCTGGTACTGCCCCATACCATAAATTTTTTCCTCCGGGTCTGATACAAAGCTTGCCTTTAAACGATAACTCCCGCCTGGAAGAGGCTGGAACTGTCTTGCCTTTATCTGCAGGGCGCCGCCGTTTGGAATCTCCTGCAAAAGCAGCTGTCCCTTCTGGTTGTAAAAGCGAATCTGCAGAGCCTTTCCCCAAAGATTTACAGAAAGCTTTGCACATATCTTTCCATTTGAGATAGATGCCCGGCTGCCGTCAATGGAAATCTCACTGGCAGAAGCGGCAGCTTGAAGAAGCGCACTGCTGCCCTCGCCAATCTCTCCCATCGCCACAGCGCGTACCCGGAAGCTATCCTCTCCCCAGGGAGAAATCATCACTGTTTCCCCATTTTCGCGAAATACTAAACTACCATTACTTTCCTCAAAAAAATTCATTTTTCCTCCTCCAGCGCCCCTTCGTTCTTTTATCGACCCCTCACCCACAGAGTAAGTCCTGTCTGCTTTACACCCAATGATTTTGTCTATCATCTTTCTTTTCTATTTTATATTCACCATGCAGTCCTTGTAAAGCCCAATGCAGCATAAAAAGAGGTATTTCTTCTCTGGTTTGTTACAGTAAATAATTATTATCTTTGTCGGCTACCTGCAAAGCGGCAAGCACATATGTTGCATAGCCTTCTGCAACAAGCGGCTCTAACTTACACAACGCCTCTGCCTCTTCATAGCTTTGTGTTTTAAAAATAACCATGCCTGCAACGCCAGGATATCCTTTGAACGGACCGCAAAGCTCTATTTTCCCATCGGCATCCAGATTTTTCAAATTTTCCACGTGCCTTACTATCACATCCTTTGTAACTTTGTTATATGACTTTCCCTTTTTTATTGTCATTACATATAACCATTTATCCATACCTTTTCCTCCAAATTAGATGATGTTATTTATGTTCCATACAAACTATAGCATAACAAATGTGACATATGGCTGTCTTATTTATAATTATTTTTACTTGTAAAACATCAAAAAGGCAGCGGCAAACCTTGACAGGTTTACAACTGCCCATATCTTTTTGTTTTTAAATAAACTGGCATATCAGCATTCCTGCATCAATGTCTTAAGCAGCATTATATGATACTCTTCATCTAAAATAATCCTTGATAGCACTGCATTTACACAGTTGTCATTTATCATTTTCATGTGCATTTCATACTGCCTGATGGCATCAGATTCCGCCTCTATATCGGCTGTAAGCATCTTTTTGGTATCTTCAGGAATGTTAAGATATTCCGGCGTCCACATCCTTGGCCTTCCATTGCAGGGCCTTGCAACAAAATCCACCTTACCGCCCAGAAGATATATCAACTCTCCCAACTTCTGCAAGTGCATCATTTCCGCCATGGCAATGCCGAGAATGGTTTTGGCCATGGGACAATTTTCACAAGACAGTCTGTTTTCATTATTTATATATTGGGTTATTGCGGACAGCTCTGATACAAAGCCACAATAATCCACACTAAGCATATCCGCGTATTCCCGGTTTTTTCCCATTACCTTAACAGGCGGATAAGGCAAATCCACCATAATTGGTTTTATTCCGGCAAAGCTGCAGTTATTGGACAAGCGCCTTTCTTCCATACATGATTTCTCCTAAATATACTATTGTTATAACAATATATTGGAGTTTTTGATTGTGGTGTCTGTCCATGCAGCATCTTTGCGCCCAGCCTTAATCCACACAAATCAGTTCATATTCCTTTGTGCCATATCCCAGCATAGCTGCCACATCAATTGTATGTGTGCCATGAAGGGACTCTACTCTTTGCAAAAAATGTTCTCTGCCTGGGTCCTTAGACTGGTAAATCAGGTCCATACATGCCTGGTCCAACGCAACCGGGTCAAGAGAAGAGAGAACTCCAATATCTTTCATACAAGGGTCTTCCGCCACTGCGCAGCAGTCACAGTCCACAGATAAATTACACATCATATTTACAAAAGCGGTATTTCCCTTAAAATATTCCATCACACTGCCCGCTGCATCTGCCATAGCTTCACAGAAAACATCCTGTTGGGCCATATGGTCCCATACAATTGTCTGGTCCCCGGTAAAACCGCCGGAATGAATCAGGGATTTTCCCACACTGGAAGCGCATCCAATGGAAAGCTGCTTGATTGCGCCGCCATACCCTCCCGCCGGATGTCCTTTAAAATGTGAAAGCACCAGAAGGGAATCATAGGCTGCTATATTTTTTCCCACATAATTTTCTTTTAAGACTTTCCCTCCCCTGATGGGCAGTACCATATCCGGCCCTTCGGCGTCCATAATATCAACCTGAAAATATTTCGTCCACCCATGGTCCTGCATCAGTTTTTGGTGTTTTCCGGTAGAGTTTCTAGCTCCCTCATATGCTGTATTGCATTCCACAACCGTTCCCTTAACCAGTTCTACCATAGGAAGCATAAACTCCGGGCGGAGAAAATTCTGGTTTCCCTCTTCCCCGGAATGCACTTTCACCGCTACCTTTCCAGGCAGGTTCTTTTCCAGCTTTTTGTACATTTCAACTACTATTTCCGGTGTAATCTTTTTGGTAAAAAATACTTTCGCTTTTTCCATTTTGGCTCCTTTCTGCCCCTTTCTAATGTCAGGACTGCAAACGCAATGCTGATTTTACGCCATCAAAGCACACCGTGCTTTGCATTTTGCAGATGCCCGTGTTATTCCCGCGTGCAGCAAGCCAAGTGACTGCCTGCAGACATTTGGCGACTGACGCGAGGTTCAAATAAGTCTGTTTATATATTTTAACTCATAAAGCAGCAGAAAGCTATTCATCTTATGTTTATTTTCCGTTTTTTAATTTTAATTTTCTTCCGTCTGGGGAATGTTCATAATCAGACGGAAAATAAATATGCCGTTATCATTTCTAAAATCCGTCTCTCCCTCATAGTTTTCAGCCGTCTTTATTATGCTGGAAATGCCAACCCCTCCTGTAAATTCCGGCTTTGGCTGTCCTTTCTTAAAATCCATGTCCATTCTGCAGGTATTGCTGCAGCAGATAACCAGTTTGCCTTTCTTTCTTTTCACCAGCAGGTTGATAAGACATTCCCTCTCCTTTGACTGTTTCCGTGCTTCCAGACAGCCATAAATGGCATTTTCATAGGCGTTTGACAATATTGTAACCATATCAATATCCGCTATGCCAGACTCCTTCTCCATTTCCACATCCAAAGTCACCTTTATCTGTTCTCTTTCCGCTTTTCTTGTATATGCTGCAAGAATGTTGTTGACTACGGTATTTTCACAGATTACCGCCATAACGCCTTTATCCAGCTCCTGTTCATATTCCTTTAAATATTTCAGCAATTCCTCACTCTGTCCCCGCCTTACATATTCGGCTATCACCAGATTATGGTGTCTGGTATCGTGACGGATACGTCTGCCTGACTCCACTGACTCCTCCAAAAGTTCTATCTGCCGCTCAAGGAGTCTGTGGTTCATCTGCATAAGCTGGTTTTCCTTTAGGTATTCCCCTTCTTTTCCAATGTGCAGATATAGCCGGAATACCATAAGCTGTAAAGCCCCTGTAAGGAAAAAATTAACCATAATCTGAAAAAGATTCTGGACTTTAAACGCTTCGCCTGGTGAGCGGAAAACCACACCAATTCCAAACAAAATGCTGATAATCAAAACCGTAATGCTAAACTGATCCAGTTCGCTTTCCACATAAACGCCAAAACTTTTAATTGAATCTTTCAGATTTTTTGAAATAAAATATGCCATTGCCCATATAAGAAGCACACGGGAAATAATATCCGCCCATACATTCCCATTAAAGAAGATATAGGAAATCTCTATTCCTCCAACTACAAACACCGCCATCAGATAAAAGGTAAGCGCAAGTTTATATAAAGTCAAATAGATACGGCTGCTGCTCAAAAAAATTGAAAAAACAGAGAACAAAACAAATATGGTAAATGCCACCATACGAATACAGCTTGCATGGTCCAGATAATACCAGATACAGGAAGGAATTGTCACAACCACACAAAAACAACTATAATAAAGTATCATTTTTTTTCTTTCAAACCGTGGCTCATCCAGAAGCGCAAATAAAATTGTCGTTCCAATTATACTTAGCACAAACCGGATGGCTGCTATAATCACAGAACCGCCCAGCATATCCTCACCTTTCCCTCTTCCAAATCTCCCTGCCGCTTCCTATCAGCTCCACCATTTGCAGGATAAAAGGCAATACCATCCATTCCCCTCCATATGCCATATAACCTCGTATCTCATACGCATATTGTACCGCTTTGGCAGTAAGAAGAACTCCAATAATAATCCAAAAGCAATTTTTTCTTAAGTATCCCATTACTCCATTCCCTCCCGGCAGCTGAAATAGATATTGTCCACTTGTCTGTACGGCTTTGTTCCGGGCAGATATCCACATGAGGTAAAATACAAAACCTCTTCCGGAAGTCTGTTTCCATGTTCAGCCATATACCGCACCGCCCCATGGCTTCGTTCTGTTGCACTGCACTTTCCATATCTCCCATTCCACATAGCGCTGAACTGTTTTGACGGTTCACTTTGCCATATTACCCCTGATAAAGTGTCAGGAAAATATTCTGACCGGACTCTGTTCTCCACCACACAGGCAATCATATATTGCGCCTCAAAGCTCTGGTTCTCTGCCTCCGCCGCCACAAGCCGGGATAGCAATTCGTACTCGCCTTCTGTAAGCGAACAATTCCAACGCTGCTTTTCCCGGCTATCCCTTAAGTTTATCCCACGTTTTGACGCCCTCATCCCTGTTTTTTGTGCCTTATCATTCTTATTTTCCATTCTGACACAGACTCCACCCATGATACTGCCCTCATAAGATATTGATAAGGCGTTTGAAAAAGCATTTTCTGCTACAGACATTTTTTCACAAAGACAAGGCTTTGACTGCACGTCTGCAACTGTGCAGACCAGATATCCAACTGCAAGTATAAACGCTGTTGCCTTAATCACATCCAGTAAAATTATATTGTTCTTTTGTATCATCCAGTGTCCAACACTCCTACTTCTGTTCAACATAATTTGTCTTACTGCATATCATAATATATCATAAAATAGTCTTTTTAGAGATATCTCTGGAACAGATTACATTTTTTCCGGTATACTTTGTCAGACTAAAGTGTTATTCTCCACATCCGTATACAAAAAAACTGGATAGTACACCATATATATACTATCCAGCAAGCTTATTCATTATTATACTGCCAAAATACTATGACGATTCTTCACAATAATACTGAAAATACTGTTCTCTTAAGGACTGGTAGGAGCCTCTGGGCAGAAAAATTATTTTTCCATTATCCATCTTCATCTCCTGCGCATTCAGGCTTTCCACATGTCCCAGATTCACTATATAGGAAATCCCTGCCTTTACAAATTCCCTATAGCCGGAAAGCATCCTGAAAATCTCAGACATGGTCATGCGAAGTAAAGATGTTGTTCCGTCAAAAAAATGCAAACACTGACATTTTCCCTGGGCCTCACAATATACAATATTATTGATCGCCACCCGGCAAATCCGCCCATTAATACGAAGCAACAGATATTTTTTTCTTTCCTCGTCCAGATGGCTCATAATGCTGTCCAGTACCGGAAACAGCTCTTTTTCTGAAACTGGTTTTACCAGATACTGTGCGGCGTTTACCCGAAAGGCTTCCAGCGCATGTTCCACAGATGAAGTAAGGAAAATAATCCGTCCTTCGTTTCCCATTCCCCTAAACTCTTTGGCCACTGTAGTCCCTAGCTTTTCCGGCATATATATATCCAATATCAGTAAATCGGGCACATAAGTTTTTTCCCTTGCCATGCAGAGCATATCTTCCGCACTTTCAAAACGCTCAACAACAAACTCATATGCCGGACGTCTTCTGCGGTAAGCTGCAAGCAGACGTTCTGTTTTATTTAGCTCTGCCTTATCGTCATCACAAAGCGCTATTAAATACATAGTTATACCTCCGCATACCTTCATTGTGCAATCCTATTGTACACACTAAATGTTTAATAGTCAACAATACTGCGGCGGCTCTAAATCCGGTTCAAATGTTGCAGGTGCGTCCATCCCCTGCTTAGAAAAGATTATTTTTGATTTCTTCTTCCGTGTTTAATAATCCAGTCCTGCGCCTTACTCTTCCCCGTTTTCTCCCATTGTGAAATAATAAAATCCGCTTTCCGGGGGTCGTCTTTATACAAGTCATTAAGATTATTCCCAACACTTTTTTGGACAAATTTTTCCGGGTCATCTTTTAAGTTTGTGAGAATGATTGTATATCTTTCAAATTCATCTAATGCAACAAATAATTTTTGCGACCAGGGCAGCCTTATTCTAACTCCTTCACTTGCAAGCCTCCTGACATGAACATTTTTATCAGTTGTCCATTTAATCAGCTCATCCATTACTTCCTTTGGATGCTCCTGCAGTAAAGGGCGGATAGCAAATTCCCCAGTAAATCTCTTTGTTAATTCTTTTATAAATGAAAGAGATAACATCCAATCCTCATTTCCATACCGTTCAACATACCTGCCAACAGGCCATAGCCACCATCCAAAATTGAACATTCCTTCCGGCTTTTCTAATTCAGGACCCAACATGTCAAAAAATGCCTGTATATTCTTTGAATAATCCCTCACCATGCTTTCTTCCATAGCATCCACTATACAGTCAAACCTTGCAAATAATTCTTTGTCATCTAACCTGCCAACTAAAGAATGGCAAAAAGTTTTTTCATCAAAGTCCGGCATCACATGGAGTATCTTTTGAGAAAGGCTGATAATGTATTCATCATTATAATGGTCTTTGTGCTTCATAAATATTTGCTCCCTGTAAAAAAATATCGACATCAAATAAATTTTCCCGCTGCCTCTTTCCAGTCTTTGTCTTTCTCCTGACTGGATGCCGTGGCTTTGGTCAGCTGCCACACAATTTCACTAAAATACCGTTCTGGCACTTCCCTCAGAAAGTATGCTTTTTCCTTCTTTACCTCATCATAACTATAGCTTCCTCTTTCAATTGTGCCAGCTTTATAGAACCGCGCGTCATAAACAATGACATCGTCATTTTCACCTCCTACAAAGCTTCCTGAAAAATGAAGCTCCACTCCAAGGGAAAGTTCCGTATCTTCCCTGTAATAGGTGTAAAATCCTCCCCCGTCCTGTACGGAACCCCGGTACCAGCCAAGTCCTGTAAGCTTTCCCCCCAGAGACAAATCGTTAATTACGCACCCTCCGAAACGTTCCAGTCTCTGCTGCTGCGCTTCTTCCTCTGTCATTTTATAAACAACACGATTAAGCTGTTCCAGGGGCTGGCTGATTTCATAATCTTCCAGCTGCCCCTTCCAGGCATCCAAAGACTCCTGTGACAGTTCTATAGGATGTACAAGCCCAATCTGCCCTGTTTCAGGAAGTTCATACTCATCTTCCTCCTCCGTATTAAAAGAACCATCTTCCATATAACGGAAGCTCTGGGCCAGCGTCCTGTTTTCATATATTCCCCATATAAGGCCAATGGCAAACTGGTGCATAACCGGATTTTTTACAAAAAGCTCCTTCCATGCCGCAACGCTCCATTCTCTTCCTGTGGAAAGCGCCATCTCCAGTCTCATCTTCTGACTGCTGACAGTCATCTTCATCTGTTTTTTCATCTGCTTAAATTCTTCATAAGATGCCGCTGCCTTTTGTTCATCATCCCGCTTGCCTGGAGAAGGCATATTTTTTAACTTCTTTCCGTTTTCGTCATAAATCTCAATTTCAAGAGCCGGGGTAATAGTCACTTTAAAGCTTCTCTCCCCGTAATCAAATTTTCTCTCCATGTTTTCATCAAAGCCAAGGTCCGGCACAATCCGGTCCGCTAACTCTTCCCGGCTGATACCAAGCTGGGAGGCTGCAAATTCCAGAGCCTTTCCCGCAGCCGCCTTTACCTGTTTAAATTTAAACTTTCTTGAAATTCCATCCACAATAAGAAGCGCCTGGGGAAGGGGGTTTAAGCTAAGCGCCTGGACGGCTTCTGAGGCAATAGCGCCTCTGGCATTCTGGGGCCATTCCTGAATCTGGTGTTGGAGTTTTTTGATAATTTCAAAACCTCCATGGATAGATGAAGCATAAAGCACCCAGCGCTTCTTTGCCTCCGCTCCTGCTTCCATCCACTTGTCAAATAATTCATTCACATAAACGGCAAGCTCCTCCTGTACAAGGTCCTGAGCTAAAATGGCCGCATTTTTACTAACTCCGCATCCATCTGCATAAGAATAGCAAAGTAGAATGGCCTGCAGATATTCTTCCGGCGCCGCCTCCCCGTTCTTTTTATGTACCGGTGAAAAAGGCGTATCATAAGCCCATGCAAGGGTACGCTTTTTGCCGCCCTTGTGAAGCTCTTTTACCAAATCCTCACATGTCAGCGCTCTGGAGCCGGAAGCGCCTTCTTTTTCCACCTTCATGGCATTTTCCAAAAGCCCTCTTACTTTGGCGTTTTTCTCACGCTCCAACGTCTGCAGGAACAGTTCATTATAATCCCGCTCCCCCTCCTGCCAGCGAAGCAATACTCGTATAGCCAGTTCACGCTCTGCCGCTTTTTTGGAATGAAGGAAATCCTTCATTTCCTCTTCCCAGCCCTTTTGCTCATAAAGGATATTTAATAATTCCTCTTTTACTGTCTTTGCATTGTCCTGTGAAAAGCCAAGGATTTCCTTTTTATTCTCCTCTGCGGCTTTTCTCATAACCCGCAGACCAAAGAAACGCCCCACAGCGTCCGCCTCCTTAAAGGCATTTATGGTTTCCTCTCTTTTTTCAGTCATATAGGCAGCAAAGCATTCCTCCGCTCCTTTCAGGAAATCACTTTTCCAGTCTCCCAAATAGAAAGCATCATATATCATAACCACACCGGATAGCTGGAAGGATACTGCCAGTCCCTCCATGGCAAATCCTTCAAAAAGCGCCTTCACCTTCCTTGGTTTTACTTTATTGCCATCTTTTATATCCTCATGGAAAAAGTAACTGGAGCGTTTCAACAGCATATATATCTGGCATCTGCGGAAAAATGCCTCATCATGATAGTTTTTCATATAGTCTCTTAAAAGATTCCGCTCTCTCCCGCCACCGTAGTAATACTGCTGACTAATCTGGTCAGCAATAGGATAAATGGTATCCACCGATGCCGCTCCCCTTAAATATTCCTTGATAACATTTGCATTCTTATAATCATTCCCAACAAAAACGCCAATCAGCTTTTCCATGTCCTTATTGTGTCCCTGCTGCTTTCTCTGTTGCAGAAGACTTTGATAAAGAACCGGGTCCTGCTCCTTTACCGCCTCAAACATCCGGTTTACAGATTCCAGTTCCACTTTATCCATCACCTTCAGATAAGCGTCTTTATTGTTTTTAAGCTGGACTTTCAAAATCGGTCTGCAGCCCCGCCCGGCTGCCCAGCTTATATATCTTTCCGCATCTATTCCAAAAACCTTATCGTAGTTTCCGCCTTTTACCAGAATATTCATAGGAAGGGATTCGCTCATTAAAACCATAGCATCCAGCATAGGATTTTTCCCGGAAGGCACTACCCAGTTTCCACGGGCTGAGAGACATATTCTGACTATATTTTTAAGCTTTGACGACAATGGATAATTTAAGTAAGCCGTTCCTCCAAACAGCCGCAGCAAAAATGGAGATACCCCAACAGTTCCTGCAACCTGCAGGATTTTATCAGTTACCCTGTCATTGTATACTGCCTCCACAATTTCCTTAAGAGAAGCGGCGCTCATCTTGTTTTCAAATAAAGCTCCAAAACGGGATAAAATAATATCCTCATACTTTTTCATAAGCGGCTCATCGTCCGGCGCTATCAAAATTTCCGGCCCATCGTCATTATTTTTAAGGCCCAGAAACTTTCCAACCCCTTCTAAAAAATTCCCCTTCTTCTTTTCTCTCTTTTCCTTCACCCATGGATACCTGGTCATAAAGTAAGCGGCAAGGAGAACCAGAGCGCCATTTTCAATTGAATTTTTCTGATAAGACAGGGCGCTTTTTAAAACTTTTGCACTTCCCTGCGCCACATCAATCAGATTTTTTATAGTGTTCCCCCGCAGGGCATAGGCGTTTAGTCCAATAAACGTCCCGTAAATGGCGGCCTTCTTATCCGGTTCACACACAAAAGTTTCACGGTTTGTGTTCATCATATCCATAGGCACAAGCTGGTAGCAGGTAGACTGCCCTATGGCAAACAGAATCTGGAACAGCCTTCTCATTTCTTCCTTTCTGCCCCTCTTCATCAAATCCCGGAATAGCTTTATCGACTTATCAGCGGGGATGCCGGAAAGGTCACGAAAAGTAAACTGGGTTAAACTCTCTTCCCCCTTCTCCCCCAAAAAGAAGGCTTCCGCGTAAGTAAGCTCATCCTCCGGGAGCGATAACAGCTCCAATACCTCCATGACCTTCTGGTTTTTCAAATTCTCTGGACTCATCATAATTTTTACCTCCTATTCCAGTACCGCATCCGCCCTTCCAGCGCCTTAAACCTGCAGAGGAAATCCTGTCTGCTTCGCTGCCCGTCTTTCCTCTGGGCTCTGTCTGGGACGGATGCTGTTTTTTATTCCAGTACCGCATCCGCCCTCATGATGCGTAATAATTTCTTCCTCTGTCGCAGGCTGTTTTTTCTTTGCATAAATATACGTATTCGTTCAGCTTTGCATAAAACTCTGCCATTTTGTCCTCACTTTTCTCCAGCTGATGCCTTCGCAGGGCAAGGCCCTTTGTTAACGCTCCCAGAAGCTCTGACAGATATGCCATTCCATATTGCTTTGTCAGCTCTGTCATATTTTCCATTGCTTCCAGTGTGCTGTCATGGACTGTGTCAAAACCGCTTTGGAAAAGCTCTTCCAGCAGATTTTCCACATCCCCAAGCAGCATTTCCAGCTTTTCCTCCTTACTCAAATTCTCCATCTTCCCATAGCTCTCCCTTTCCGAACACTGCCACCGGATACATCCGTATCCGCCCATCTTTAAAATATATTTTGCCTAAGAAGCAGGGTAACTTTTTGTTGGTTATCCGTTCCAGATACCGTATGCCCCAGGACTCTCTTTTAGAATAAGCAACCTCCACCACAATCTCTCTGCCTGCTTTATCGTAAAGGCTCATAAACAGCTTCTGTTCCGCTTCCGAAAAAACTGCCTCCTCGCAGGAATCAGGCCGGATAAAAACCAGTGATACCGCCTCCCCATCTTCCTCTTGTTCCTTTAGCCAGGAATTCTTTTTTTTATCAATCTGTTCTTCAAAAAGTTTATCAAAATCCCTGTAATACCAGCCGCCTAAATCCTCTCTTTGAAGCCTTCTGTCCTTTTTCCGCTCTATCAGTTCGCCCTTGGTTTCCTGACTGGAAGATAGTCTTCTGCGTCCGTCTGCTTTGGCATTTGTTAAATGTATCCGGGATATTGCCATATCCTCAAGGGAAAAAGGCAGTCCCCATGGGGCTTTTGCCTTCTCCCCCATGCCCCGCCTTCCTGATTTTTCATAAAATACAGGCTTTGCTGATGTAAAGGTGTACCATTGTCCGGTATTTTCTTCCAGAAAGTAAATGGTTTCTCCCTCATATCCCGTCTGGCTTTCAAAATGTTCCATGGCAATTCCTATAAGCTCCAAGTCGCCTGCCGGAAGATAGTCCGCTTTAAACTCTCCGGCAAGCTCCAAAATCTGGCTGTCGTTTTCCGCCCTTTGCAAAAGAATCGTTCTCTGGTAAAGCCTTGCTATCTGGCTCATTAAAGTCTGCACCCGGAAGGATGCTTTTCTTTTAAAATAGCTTTCATAGGAATCACGCAAAGCCCTCCAGTATCCTTCAAAACTGGCAAGCCGGACATTGTGGCTGATAATGGCAAGCCGTTCCATATAATCAAGCCCGCTTGGGGAAGTCCTCGCCAGTCCCGTGTTTAAAAGCTCTTCCAGATACAGCTGCATCTGCCCGGCTGCCTCCTTTACCTGCTGCCTGTCGTAAACCGGCTTTGTCACAACTTCAGCTTCCAGTTCCCCGGAAGGCAAAAGACCGGCTTCCAGTTTACACCACACCAGCGCTGCCGCCTTGTGGGTACATAGCTCCTTTTTATGGCAGGTGCAGGTGGAATATTCCAGGGGGGAGAGCAGCTTAACCTTCTGCCCCTTTTCCTGCAATTCCACTGTGATAACGCTTGCATAGTCAATTTTAGGCTTATGCCCGGCTTTTATTTGTCCGGCAATTACCAAAAGCTGCTTTCCTCCCAATATTTTTTTTAAAGACTCAAAGGGATAAGCCGCAATTTCCTCCATAAGCTTTTTCTTCAAATCAATATTTTCTGCTGTTGTCTGTTCTGTTTTTTGTATATTTTCAGTGTATGCCTTTGCTTCTTTTACGGACTGCTCCTGCGCAGGCATGTTTGCCGGTTCCATTACAGATTCCTGCTCTTCCTTTGCCGCCTGTTCCTTCAGAGCTAAAATTCCAAGTATCACATGACGACAGATACTTCTTGAAGGACAGGAGCACCTGCTCTCTCCCAAAGGAGCGCAGACTGTAACCGTCTCCCCACCCACACAAACCTTTGCTTCCTCTTCCATGGAAAGCACCTGATAGTTTCCTTCTTCCTTATCCTTATAGGCCCGTTTTACAATTCCTTTATTAGCCATACCGGTTAAATAATCGTCATCCACATTTTCCAGCAATGTCTTCCAATTATTCACATCTATCCCCCACTTTTATGTCCCTTATATCTGTAAGCTTACTGTTCCTTCATTCACATCCCCAGACCGTTATATGATTTTGCCAATAAATTCGGCAAGCTCTTCCGGCGTCATAGCCCCCACAAAAGCCCCCATGCCTGCAAGCGCGGCTGCCGCGTTCCTGTCATAACAGGGGCTTGCCTCCATATCAAGAGCTGTCAGCGCCACCAGCCTTGCGCCGCTTTCTATTATGCCTCTGCTGACACTGTACAGATTCTGGTACCCGCCGCCTTCATACAAATCTGACACCAGAACCACCATAGTCCGGTAAGGAAAATCAATCAGTTTTTCACAATAAGAAAGAGCCCCTGCAATATTGGTGCCTCCCCCCAGCTGGATACTCATCAGTGTTTCCACCGGGTCTGACACATAGCCGCTTAAATCCACTACATTGGTATCAAAAATTACAAGCCGGGTATCCAGCATAGGCAGCTTTGCAAAAATCCCCGCCATCACTGCACTGTGAATTACAGAATCAAGCATGGAACCGCTCTCATCCACACATATAATTACACGCCATGTATTGTACTTTTTCATACGGGAGTTAAAATAAATCTGCTTTAATGCCAACTGCTCTTTTTCTGTATCATAGTTCTTTAAATTCATACGGATGGTTTTTTTAACGTCCAGATTCCGCACAGAGCGCACAGGGCTGCTGGAATTGCGGTTCAGCTTTCCAAAAAAGGATTGTCTAAGCTCCTGCTCTAATTTCTGCATTAGCTCCTGCGCCACTTTACGCACAATTTCCCTTGCAAGCGCTAGCACTTCACCTTTCATCATGTGTTTCAGGCTTAAAATCGTTTTGAGAAGCTCCTGATTCGGTTCCAGCTTTCTTAATACCTCCGGGTCTGTCAAAAGCTCTGTCATCTTGTATTTTTCCAGCGCATGACGTTCCATTATTTCCACAGTCTGCCTTGGGAAAAGCTTTTTTACTTTTGCAAGCCAGTAGGGAACCGTTAGCTGGGAGTCCTCGCTTCCTCCCGTCTTATCCCTGCGTATCTCCTGTTCTTCGCCGTATTCCCTTCCATATAAATAATCAAGGGCCTGCTCCATATCCATAAAATTCAGATTTCCCTCTGAAAAAGAAATCTGCCCTGCCGCATATTTGCCTAATACCAGACGCCAGCGGTTTAAAATTTCCTGTTCGTCCATTGTAATCCCTCATTCCCTCGCAACCTGCAAATTGAGGCGCAAGTTCACAGTAATCCCTCTAATGCTACAGTCAAAACTGTAATTTACCTATCTCCCACCATACATTTCTTTGCATATCCATCCAGCTCTCTTCCATAGGCAGACCACTCCGGCAGTATCTCTCCTCTCTCTGTGATATCCTCCCTGCGCTTTCCATGCAGAGCTGCCGCCATGCCGGCAATCCGGTCTGTTTCTGCAGGCGTAAAATAAGTAAACGCCATACGAAGCTGTGGAAGAAGCTCCATAAATTCCTCCTCTTCCACCTGACCAAAGAATGTATCCAGCATTTCCAGAATGCGCCCCCCAATAAATATCAAATCCCTTGCCGTATAAAACAGGCCGCGGAAAAATACCGCCGTATTGAGAAGCTGTTTTCTTGTTCCTGTTAAATATCCCAGACAGGCCGCCTCCACATGGCCTGATGTTTCCCTGCCGCTTCCGTACAAAATTCCATGGATACAGCCGCAAAGCCCCGGATGTATCTGTGTATCCTCCTGCATATGGTTAAGCGCATTAAAGTAAGCCTCCTTTTCCTGCCAGAGATTTGTGCCCATTCTTCCAGTTACCTGATACAGAAGTTTCAGGGCATCCATACATTCTCCAAGGTTTTCATCTTTAATTGTCACCATAGAGGGCAGCAGGGTAATCAGCTTCTGCACAGCTCCATAAAGGAGTTTGGAAATCTCCAGTTTCGATTCATAAAGGCTGCCCAGCTCTTCCATCATCATAAAAGATTTCAGGGCGTCCGCCACCGAATAAAAATCTGTATCCCCCAGCAGCCTGTCATATGCCCTCTCATAAACCGTTTCAAGTGCCCCAGACAGATTCATCTCAAACACCACTGTAAGAAGCCTGGCCGCCTGCCCCGCCCCCATATCTTTTTTCAGCCGCTCTCCTACCAGGCTAATTGCCGCCTCCTCAATGGTTGCGCCATGGACTGACACATCAATCAAAGCCGCAGGGACCTGGGCATTCCATTTATATTTCCAGATTTCCCGGATCAGATTCCGGTCCCTTTTCAGCTGAAGATTAGGCCCTTTGACCCTTCTTGCAAATGCCGTTTCCAAAAATACCATCCGGTGAAAAAAGCAGCTCATTTTTCTGTGTTTTTTTTCGGAAAAAATAGAGAGCGTAACTTCCGCTTCCAATGTGGAATGTACCTTTAAGCCAAAGCTTTTACACTGGCTTTCAAAGTCATGCAAAATGGGCGGCATATCCGCCTTTCCGCAGAGCTTTCCCGTCCCCCGTCCAGTCATCAGTTTTCTTAATATGCGCACTGGCATATCGGAGGCTATGTTATACTCACCCTTAACATAGGACGCCTGCACAGCGTCCAGCAGTTCATAGGCTCCCGGCTGGAGCTTGCCCCGCAGCTCGCTTAAGCCCTGGGCCATCTGCCAGGCACAGATTTCATCATAGGTGGACAAATATCCTTCTTTTTTTCTGACCTCCCCTCCGGCAGATACCAACATATCAAGCACTGCTTTTTTATATGTTTCTTCTGTTTCCCTTCTGCCTTCCCATATCTTCTGGTAAAATCCTGCAAAGGGCATACCGCTGGCATAACCGTTTAAAGCATCCGCCGCCTCCATGGAATAAGGCATCAGGTAAACACTCTGGTCTTTGGCAGGAACCCTGCCGGATAACTTTGCCCCAAGGCGTTTTGTTTTTTCCCAGTTTTTGGGAGAAAGCCTTTCTGATAACCCCGGCGTATGAAAGCCGCCTGTTACCACAAGAATTCTGAACCAGCCCTCCTTACAGTCCGTCTCTTCCTGTCCTTTATCCATTTCCTTCTCATTTTCCTTTCCTTTTGGAAAGCTTCCGGCGCCCTCTGCCGCCACCTTACCTTTATGTACTGCCCACTGTATAATCCCTGCCGCCATATGCGCTTCCCTCTCCAGGCAGCCTTCCTCCTTAAGCGCTGCTTCCGGTGTATTTTCCCTAGCTTGCACACAATAGGCGCTTAGATGGGAAAACCAGGTGTCGCAATCCTCATACAGTCCGTTTATCTCAAAATATTTTTCCCAAAACTCATCAAAACTGCGAAGCCCTGCTTTTTCACATAGACGTCCAATGTACTCGTTTCTTGAAAGCAGATAGTCATCGTTATAATTGCTCTTTTCCTCTGCCTTTAACAAGCCTTTTCCCTCCTGGGAGGCCGCTAAAATATCCCCATAGGACAAATCTATAAACGCAGCAGGAACTCCCAGCTGCAAAGCCTCCCGCAAGGCGGTCAGCTCCGGTGAATATTCAAGAAAAGGATAATAACACTTATAATGCTCCTTTTCCTCCGTAATCTTTCCCGCCTTATCATGGTAGGAATAATAAATGGCAAATGGCGCTTTTGTTTCCTCATCCACCATAACAGGAATCAGCATGTTTGCATTATCCGGCCCTTCTATCAGTACTACAGAAGGCTTCCAGTTTCTGATTACCTTTTGTATCTGGAAGGAACAGGCCGGACTGTGATGACGGACAGGCAGCAGCATTATTTCAGCCATTTCCTGGCTTCGTAGTATTGTTTCCATAATCCACCCTCTCTGCCGCTCTTATCCTTAATGACGGTATTAAAATACCCCTTCACTTTTTCCAAATCTTCTTTATTTTCCTTGGATATGGCTCCCACAAGATTCTGCACCAGGCAGCCCACGCTCATGCTTCCATCTCCATAATAATATCCGGTAAGCATGGTCTGATAATAAACAGATACCGCCTCCGCCGTACTCATCACTGCCGATGGTTTATCAATCCGATGTCCATAAGCCGAAATTCCTTCCCGCAGTTCGTGATAAGTGGATGCTAAAAGCTCCGCCACATCCTCGTCCGGCTCCATGGAAACACCGCTCTCTGCAGCAAGCCTTCCCACCTCATTTAATATAATCTGCTTCTCCATTGACACTTCCCGTACCGGCATAACCGTCTCAAAATTAAAACGACGCTTTAGGGCGCTGCTCATTTCATTGACTCCCTTATCCCTTGTGTTGGCAGTTCCAATCACATTAAAACCGGGACGGGCAAAGAGAAATCCCTCATCCCCCAATTCGGGTACATTCAGTACCTTATCACTTAGGACACTGATTAAACTGTCCTGAATCTCCGCCGGAGTTCTGGTAATTTCCTCAAACCTTGTCAGAATCCCCTTTTCCATTCCCACATACAAAGGAGATGGAACCAACGCCTGTCTGTCTGGTCCTTTGGCAAGCAAAAGGGCGTAATTCCAGGAATACTTA
This sequence comes from uncultured bacterium, assembly GCA_947088515.1. Classification (GTDB taxonomy): domain Bacteria; phylum Bacillota; class Clostridia; order Lachnospirales; family Lachnospiraceae; genus Suilimivivens. Next base: position 18,476 of record CAMUHA010000005.1, on the reverse strand, counting down.
ATCATATCCTCTGTGGTCCCTGCTGTGCCCTGGATGGTATTAGTGCTTACTCCGCTTATAGCAGCAGACAAAAGCTCCGAGAGCATGGTTTTCGCAGTTCCCGGCTCCCCCACCAGCATAAGTCCCCGGTTTCCCGCCAGCGTTACGATACACCGCTCCACCAACGCATCATTGCCGAAATATTTTTTTTCAATCACAATTTCCCCGCCCCTGTAAGGAATGGCCTTTGTACTCCCCAATATAAACGTCCTCACAGCCCTTGGCGACATCTGCCAGTTTTGGGGCCGGTTTCCCGAATCCATATTCTTTAATGCTTCCAATTCTTCCCTGTACCGCACCTCTACAGGCGGCTTTATACTTTCCTGCATTTTATGTATCCCTTCCTTGTTATATGTAATTGCCCTTATTTGCGCGGGTATGACCCCCATCGGCTCCAAAACAGACCTTTGGAAAATACCGCAGGAGCCAAAAACAACGCTGTCAGGCAACGTTTTTTGATTTTGGAGCCGTTCTCCAAAAAGCTATAATAAATGACAAATTTATTTGCCATTTATTATAAGTATTGTATCATTTTATACAAACAAAATCTATAAAAAATACCAGACACATTCCTGCATCTGGTAAGTTTTATTTTTTAGACTATCTCACGACAGCCTGTTAAGCGCGCCGTTTATGTATACAAATGTAGATATGCCAAAAACCAAAATTCCTGAAATAATTAATAGATTTTGAATATTAGTAATATCAGCAAGCGGTCCAAAAAACATCATGCCCAAAGGCAATGCACATGAAGCGGCAATTTGCATAAAGCTAAATACACGTCCCTGCATTTTGGCTTCGACATTTTCCTGAATAGATGCTGTGATAGGCGTATTGTAACAAGGAGACGTAATTCCTATTAGCATATTACAGATTAGATAGGCTATGAATACAGGCGCCGTTCCTAGACCTATCATTAAAATGCCATAAAATCCGCCTGCCACTAATGTGGTGTTCAATTTTCTCTTAAATCCGCCCCATAATGTAATAATTGTTCCTCCAACAATCATTCCAAAACTATATACCATTTCACTCATAGTCAGACGCCAAACTTCCGTTCCAAAAGTACGGCTTACCATAAGCGGAGTCAAAAATGCAGAAGGACTGATTAAGAACAAAATGAGTAATTGAAAAATTAATATATTCCTAATAATACTGATTATGATATCATGGATATCTGTAAATCGTCCGCACAGTTTTCCCTACTCCAGGCAATATTGCGCCGGGTTACTTTTGCCGGACTTCCACATGCTATACAATTTTCAGGCACAATCCCCTTCACAAGGCTTTCCGCTCCCACAATACTTCCATTTCCAATTTCACTTCCATACATAATTGCAACGCACATTCCAATCCACACATGGTTTCCTATAAATATATTTCTTTTCTTGCATATTTCTTCTGTTGAATTAATATTTTTTCCACTTGTCAGGTCGAAAATAGAATGGGCATCATTCGAATATATTTTAACATCATGGGAAAACATACAGTCTTCCCCAATTTTCACTTTTGACCATTCGCATATATTCAACATTGTGCCTGACCCTGTTGTTATTTTATCTCCTGTTTCAAACTCCGCATATGGCTTTACAAGCATACTCCTTATTCTAAAAGTACAGTCCGCACCAATACGGACTTTTGCATTTTTCCCAATACTTATATATGGCGAAAACGTTACTTGGGTTCTGGCCCCAATTTCAAGGACAGCCTCACTATATATGTATATTTTTCCTGAATTGGGAAGTATTGCGTTTTCGTGAATTATTACTGTTGAACAAAACCCCAGGAAAACAATTTGTATTTTACCTGCATTCCCAATAATCCTATTTCCATGGGCATCTTCATAATAGCTCTCCTCCTGTTTTAAAATGCACTCTGCAAAATAGTAATAATCCACATTTTTTTCAAATCCGCATTTACACAGAGTGTCAACTATGTCAGGATTAAATCCCAGGGGAACTACAATATAATAATCTTCCTTGCAGGCCTTTGCAAAAAAATCAGGTGTATAAAAAATAAAATCATTAATCTTAAGCTTATTGCTTTCAATATAACCGCTTACTTGAATCCCATAAAATTTATCCAAAGCCCCTGCGATTCTTTCAGCAGCGCCAAATTTCCCCCAGAGAATAATCTTTCTTCCCCTGTAATTCTGACAAGTATTTTTCACAATATCGCAAATCCAGTCTGCCTCTTTTTCTTCTATTAACTCAGCTTCTTCACTTCCTTTTCTCATTTTACAAAATCTCCCTGGATTTCACCTTTGTATTCCATTCGAACATCATACTTTTCTGCATTATTTTTATCGGTTCTCACCCATTTAATCTCATCTTTCAGTTGCACTCTTTCAAGAGGAACTGTCTGTGTTACTACAAAACCTATCCTCTCATAAAATCGTATAGCTCTGAAATTATCACTTTTTGTACCAAGATAAAAACGGTTTATGCCTAATTCTGCTCTTGCCCATTCCAGTAATCTGCGCAGACAAAAGGTCATAATCCCTTTTTCTGAATTTTTATTTCCTTTTAATACAGCATAAATATCGGCGCTTCATTGATTTTGCATAGTCCAATATGTCCGACTGGTTCTCCCCGACTGTCAACAATCAAAAAAAATATCTTCTGCTCATCGGAAATAACAATTTCATTCAGCCATTTAGCTGTCCGTTCATTTGAGACTTCAAAACTATTATTGGAGACTTCGGGATTTTCCTTACGCCATTTTGAAAGCAAATCAATCAGAAAAGGAAAATCATCAGCCGCTTTACATGTAATTGGATATAAATATGCCATAATCCTTAATTGGTCGTTCCTTACACCTATACAGCGAAAAATGTCTTTTCCATCCATACATTTGTATTCCCGTATTATATCTCTTATTTTATACTGCATAAAACTTTTAATCCTTTCCGTTGCTTACTTCTGCATGAATTTCACCAAGGTCAATATGCGCCGGGAAATGATGGTTAAATTGTTTTTCAACTGCTGGATATCGCATATAATCCTTTGAATATGTATATTCCAAAAATTCTTCATACTCTTTAGGCGCATAAAATGTGTGTCCTTCAAACTCCAGTCTTGTCAGCTGCGTGAAATACTTTCTTTGATTCGCACCTTTTTTGAACGGATTACGTACCACATATGGATAACAAAGATACTCACTTTGTCTATATCTGTTCGCCACTTTAAAGAAAAGTTCTGAGCTTTTTTTATTAGAAATATGTTTTTGGAGAAATTCATAATATTTTCTTTTCCAAAATCTTTTTTCACTTTGTGCTCCCATATGTGCCCAAGTAACAGTTTTTAACCATTTACATATTTTCTCTTGAACTCTGTGTGCCAGATAATTGTTTGAACTGTTAAAATAAGGCAGAATATCCATAAACACTCCTGGATGAGAATTATATTCCATACGCCCCTCTTTACAAAACACTGTTCCATTTCTCTTAATCTGGAAAAAGCACAAATTATCGTCTCTGTCTGTTTCCTGTGTTCTTACAAAAAACTTACTTAAATCCATTTCTTTCTTATATATTTCTTCAAATTTCTTCCACTCTTCATATAACATAAAGACATCAACATCATCGTCCCATGGAACAAATCCTTTATGTCGTACAGCTCCCAATAATGTACCAGCTGCTATAATGTATTTTATATCATGTTTTGTACATATACGGTCAAATTCAACTAAAATATCAAGCACTGTCAATTGAACCCTTCTTAAGGTTTCCATACCGTTTTGCAGAACAACGTTCCGAGGCCGCTCCTTTAGTTTAGTCATTCTTTTCTCATCCCAATATTGCCTGCACCATTCCTCTGCTTTTTTTATACATGAAATTTCATATCCCGCAAAAAGACATTTCTTTGTTTCCTTGTATAATTCCGCATTACGAATTTCCTTTGACAGTTTTTTTCCTCCTGGAATAAATATATATTTTGCCCCTGCCTTATGTTTACCAATCAGATATTCATTTGCTTCTTCTACAATCCCTTCACTTCTATGTCCATAATAGTATTGATGTTTTATATACCACGGAATTCTCTTAAGTCTAAACTTTATACATGGCAACAAAGCCCGTGAATTAATACATTTTCTATAAAAGTTATATTTTCGGACAACTTCTTCATAATCTTTTTCATTGTCTGCCACCTCATAAATTGGATATATCTCTATAAAATTATCATAAAATCTTCTGTCCTTTTCCCTGTCAGCAGGTAATACAACTTTACTTTTTTTATATGTGCGACAAAAAAAGCTTCTAAAAGAAGGTTCATTTTTGTATGTTACAGGATAAAAAATTCCTCTATTTACTTCTAATTCTTCAACCAGTATCTTGTAATCATCATATAAAAGTCCTATTCTAATTATATTAAGCCATTCTGGAATATCTGTACCTTCACTAGCTGCCAGCATTGAATCAAATAATAATGAATAAGATAACTTTTTTTCTTTACAGATGTTGTCAACATATCTTAATATTTCTATTTCATCAGAAAGTCCCTGACCAAATTTTCCCATTTCACATTTTCCTCCTGTCTTAATTTTTCAGGGTATTTTTTAATGCGAGTCTGTCAACCTTTCCATTTGCATTATAGGGAAATTTATCATATAAAATAAATTCATCAGGTATCATATAGCTTGGGAGCTTCTCCATCATTTTTTTCTTTAATAAATTCTGCTCTGTCAGTTTTCCAGTATAACAGGCAATAATTTTTGATTCTTCTTCGTTATATATGCAGACACAATTTTCTATTCCATCCGCCCCCATTAATAACGTTTCAATTTCCCCCAGTTCAATACGATACCCCATATGCTTAATTTGAAAATCTTTTCTGGAAATATATATAAGTTCATCATATTCATTGTATTTTACAATATCACCTGTACGATAAATTACTTCCGGATATAAATTGTTAAGTGGATTTTGGACAAAAGCAATTTTTGTTTTTTCTGAATTGTTATAATATCCTAAAGCCAGCCCGGCGCCTGCCACACACAGCTCCCCTTCTTCTCCTATTCCAACGGCTTTATCTGATTCATTTAGTACAATCACTCTGGAATTTTTACATATCTTACCTATAGGCAATGGCTCATCATCACTAAATTTTCTGTCTACAATATAATATGTACAATCTACTGTAATTTCAGTGGGCCCATATAAATTTGCATATAAGGCATCAGGAAGCGCCCCTCTCCAGACATTTAAGTGCTTATTAGGCATAACCTCCCCGGCAAACAGCACCTTCTTCAGGCACTGCGGCTTCATAACATCAAAAGCATTCAAATTCACTATCATACAAAGCATAGAAGGAACCCAGAAAATAAAGTTGATTTCTTTCTCTTCAATATATTGAAGCAGGTCAACAGGAAAGGCGAACTTTACTTTGGGTATAATATAAACACTGCTCCCGTTTTTCAGGGCACAGTATATGTCCAGCACAGAGTTATCAAAATAAAATGGCGCCTGATTGCCGAAAGTATCCTTCTGTGTCACATCAAATGTTTCTGTCACCCAGTCAATATAATCTATTACAGACCGGTGGGATATCAGCACGCCTTTGGGCACTCCTGTAGAGCCGCTGGTAAACAGCACATACAAAGGGTCTGTGTCTATCTGCTCCCATCTGACCGCCCAAAGCTCCTCTGTCATTATTTCACTCTCTTTTGCCTCTTCAAACAGTATATAAGAACCGGAATAAGCAAACTTCTCCGTTTTCTTTAATAACTTTTTGTTTGTTATAACAGCCACAGGATTCAGCACATTTAAAATAACATTTATCCTTTCAACAGGCATGGCCGCGTCAATAGGGCAATAAAAATTTCCGCTGCTTACAATCCCCATAAACGCGCTGATGCAGTCGCATCCCTTGGGCAGGTATACTGCAACCGGCTTCCTGCTTTGCTTTAGCGTCAGCAGATAGCTTCCAATGGCATCCGCCTCCTGCTTTAGTTCTTTAAATGTAATCCTTTTCTTATCATCATCAAATGCCATTTTATCCGGATACAGCTGCGCTGTCCGGTCCAGATATTCCAGTACATTTTTCTGCATACATTGCTTCCATCCTTATTTTTTATTTTTCCCCAAGCACTTCCTTTAACGCCTCTATCAACCTCCGGTTATCCTCCTCACTGCGCACTGCAAAACGTAAGAACGATTTCCCTCCAAATCCTTTTTTGGCAGAAAGATTCTTGATTAAAAGATTGTATTTTTTTACCAGCGTCAGGGACAGCTGTGCGGAATCTACAGGCGACTCTTCAGTCAGCCTGCACATGATGTAGTTTGCCTGGGAAGGATAAACCTCTATTCCTTTTAGGCAGGCAATGCTCTGCATCATCTTTTTTCTCTGCGCCGCGATCTTGTCACAGGCCAGTATATAACTTTTTTTATAAAGTCTTTGAATCTGCAGATAATATTCTGCAAACGAATTGATGTTCCAAATGGCCATATTGGTTTTCATCTGTTTATGTATCGTCTGGTTGGCGGTTGCCATAATTCCCAGACGCAGGCCCGGCACTCCGTATGACTTACTGATGCTTTTAATTACCACCAGCTCTTTATATTTCTCCAGCAGTTCATCGTTGACCAGCGTATACCTGAGATTTTTTTCTGCAAAGTCTATAAATGACTCATCCACAATAAACAACACCTTTTTCTGATGACACTTTTCAATCACTTTCATCATTTCGTCATATGAAAGAAATGCCCCGCTGGGATTATCCGGGTTTATAATCAGCAGATTATCTGTATGCTCCACTTCCTCCAGCAGCTGTTCCACACGATACTGGTAGCCGTTTTGGGAACTGTCTATGGTATGTAGTTCACAATTTTGAAAGCATCGGATGTATTCATTAAATGCCGGTATACAGACAGAGAGCCTTCCCTTCACAATTTTCCCCAGCACGTTTATAAGCTCTGCCGCCCCATTGCCAACCAGCAGATACTCTTCATCTATTCCAAACATACTGGATGCGTTTAGCTTCTGAATATTCATTCCTGATGGGTACTGCGTCAATAATTCCTCAAAAAAGTATTTCAGCTGGGACACCATTTTGGCAGGCGGGTAGTAAGGATTGACCAAATAGCAGAAATCCTTAAGCTTGGGAAACCTCCAGTATCCCCCGTAATGCAGTTCATATTTTTTCAGAATGTCTTCATCCTGGGCAAATATGGTATTGGCAATATCCAAATCCTGGGCGTCGTCAATTTCATACCAGTTTTCATTTTCAACCACATAAGCGCTTAATTCTGAATTTCTTATGTGGGAAAATATTTTCAGGACCTGTTCATAATACTGATTCATTCCATATGCCTTCAGATAGGCTTCCAGAAAAGGAATATACTGATTATCCGAAAACTCTTTGCTGAACTTATATATATTCACTGTTTTATAATAGGTATTGACGTCTTCATAACGGAACCTTGTTTTATCAATAAAATCCATAATCTCTTTTTTGGCGTTTAGGACAACCATGGTTCCGTCCATCCACTGTTCATATTTTGCCACAACTGCAAGATTTGGCTGCGGCGCCTGCACCACACTTTTAATGATTCCAGCGTCAAAAATTAAATCCGACTCAATCAGTATGGTGTCATCCTTCCTCATATAATCTCTGGCCAGAAACAGTGAATAAATGTTATTGGTGGAAGCATAATCGTAATTGTATACATATTTTATTTCCATCCCGAATTTCTTTTCTTCAATGTAACTGCGCAGGCTTTCCGCCTCATATCCAATGACCATAATCAGTCTGTCGATTCCTGCCAGCTGCAACGCTTCTATTGTTCTTTCCAGCAAGGTTCTTTTTCCCACAGTCATCATACACTTCGTATGGTTTTCTGTGTATTTTCCCATTCTTCTCCCCATGCCTGCTGCTAATATTATGGCCTGCATTTTTCTCTCCTTTGTGCTTATACTAAATAGCTCTCTAACATTTTTTCAATACAAGTAATATTTTGGAAATTCCCGGCTACTATATCCTCTGGCGAAATGGAAATTGAAAAGGACTGCTCCATCATGGTAATGACTGCCATTATGCCCATGGAATCTATCAGTTCATCCTCAAAAAAATCATCGCTTTCTTCAAAGTCTCCTTCCGGCTGTATTGCTTTTAAAATACTTAATATTTTGTCTCTCATATTTATATCCTCCCCATGCCACAGGCATAATCTGTCATATTGCGCTTACAGCGGCATACTATGCTTTCCTTGTCAGCTTTCCATAATACCCGCATACATTTAGCCCAAGCGCCTTTGCATACCGCTGCATATTGTCCACTATGCGGAATCCATACAACGTTTTTCCTTCACTTAGCAGTTTCTTTTTTATAAACTCGTGAATAATCATCCCATACAGCTTCTTCTTATAATCCTCATGCACAATCAGGCCGCTTTCCACCGCAGCAGGTCCGCACTCTGCATAAATCGCCGTATGCGCAACTATTTTCCCATCTTCCTTTATAATGTAGCTTCTTCCCATCTTGTCATTCATTCTGTCCCGCAGCTGCTTTGTCAATTCTTCCAGTGAGTAATTCATTTTAAAATCCTCATCTGTAAGCATCAGGTTCGCAATCTCCCCTGCATCCTCCGCTTCCGCTTCCCTTACAAGCTCAAACTGTTTAAACTCCTTGTAAGTGTCTTCCTTTACAATAATCCCATACTGTGCGCTATATTCCGTCATGCGCTCTTCCAGTTTTTTTATCATGCTTTCTTTTCCGCATATGGTCTGAACATGATACCTCTCCATAAACGCTGCGCTTTCCTCTGCTTCCCATTTATCATCTGCGGAAAAGACCTGGAAGCTGTCATAGTATTTCATTAAAACGGTGTTTGGCCTGCCCTCTTTTTCCGTATACCAGAATTCCACCTCCGGACACTGATATCCATACTTTTCCAAATCTATTGTCAGATAAATACACTCTTCCAGATGGCTTTTCAAATATGCTAAAATCAGGTTCCTGGTTTCCATATTTTCAATTTTATTCATGTGTCCCCCTCTTTAAATATCTGGCGCAGGCAGTCATATATCTGTGCCCCTGCCGTCCCCTCCAGATTACTGAATGATTTATTTTTCAACGTTTCCATGCGCTCTCCATATTGGGGGTCTTCCCCTGCAAGCACCAAATCCAGGAACTTTTCAAAAACCATGTTTCCCTGTTTGGAAAATCTGAAATAACACTTACGGTAATCCACCGGTGAGCGCTCCCCTCCCTCATCTGTTGGCTTTGTCTGGAATATCATAACCGGTTTCCCTGTTATCAGATATTCATTTATCAGGGAGCTGTAAGTCGTGATTAGCGCATCGCTGCAGCCAAAGGCCTTTAAGTAGTCTCCCTCTTCATCTATTACGCCGTAATCTGACTCCTGTATATGTCTTGTCAGTTCCCTCACATACTCCATATCCTCCGGCATCCGTCTCTCCATGGCCTTATACATAAGCGGGTGGGGCCTCCAGATCAGTCCCACTTCCCCTTTCCTTCCATCCAGCGCCTCTATTAACTCCCTGTGGTAGCGCACGGCAAAATCTTTCTTTCCCCCTCCCTGCTTCTCCCAGGCTTTTCCCCTGATAAAATAGGACCAGTGGGTGTTCAGCAGGATGATTTTCTTTTTCCCTTCCAGCTTCCCACGCCATTTTTCCGGCATCTGGCGGCTCTGTCCACTCTTTACCACTGCATCCGCCTTGGGGGAGCCGTATGCCAATAGCTTTTCAGGCTCATATCCATAGGATTCATATATCCCCTTCACAAATTCCGACTGCACCAGTATCCGGTCTGCGTTTATCCCTCCTTTGGTTACGATAAGTCCGTCCGTCTTCCCCCTTTTAAATCCACCCATTATAAAGTAAGGACTATACACCAAAAGGGCGGCGTGCTTTTTAATGTTTTCTGAATAATACTCCGGATGCACGCTTGTTAACGTATTGGTGTCATCATATGGGTTATGTATAAACGCAATATCCGGCCTCTCCTTCTGCAGGCTGTACCTGTCAAAGGGGATTACCGGCACATAAGGCGGATATTTGTCTATTTCATAGTTCCACTTTGCATCCGTCTCCCCTTCCCCAAAGTCACAGTAAGGAATCGGCACTACCTTTATATCACATTCCTTATCACCCTTTGCCGCCTCCCATATGCTTTCAAATGAAGTCCACATACTGGCTTTATAGGGGAAAAAAACGACTTTCAGCTTATCTTCGGGAATGTCCCGAAGACAGTCAAAATAAGCGGACAGCTGATTTTTTGCCTGACGCACATAAGGGAGGGCTGTCTTTCCCTCCATGTCTTTCGCTATTTCGTAGAGAACCTCGCAGATGTTTTCCAGTATCCTTACGGCTTCCCTTCCGCCTTTTCCTGCCTCTATGTCCTCTTCCCTGTCATTTGGGAACTCTCCCCCATTTTCCTTTGAGGACTTCGTCTGTTTGTCGTCCTCTGGATGGATATTTTCTTCCCTCTCTATCACGCCCCCCGCCTCAATCAGCGCCTGCTGCAACTGTGTAAGTAGGCTGTAGGCGTCCCCATAACGTCTCCGCTGCAGCAAGGTTTGCACAGAGGCAAGGGCTTTTGACAGCGTGCCCTGTAATTCATATAACTGTTTTTTGATGTATCTTCTCATTCCAGACTCCCTGTCTGTTTTGTTTTCTTTTTTCCGCCTTCTTCCGGCTTCTTTCCCTTTATCCCTTAAATATAAACTTTTTTATATTTAAATAAGGCACATTGGTCATCAGGGGACTCCCCCTGGTGATGCGGTCCTTCCCGCTTCGCTCCCCGCTACCTCACGACCTTTTCCGTGTTCACAGGGTCTTGGCATACCCAATACGCAGGTTCCTTTCCATTCCCCCGCCTTCTAATGCCGTGGATTCTTTTTTTATATCATGGACGCCTCTGTGATCCTTCCGGTGAAATGCCTGCGCATTTATTCACTCCGGCCTCCTTATGAACTCTGATTTGGCTCCCACAGGTCTCCTCTTACGGCTCTTCCCCTCTTCTTTGCGTTTTGGGCCGCATTGGTTTTCTCTTCTTCTTCCCTCCCGCAGGCCGGACAGTAAAACTTCCCGTCCTCCTTTTTTCCCAGGGCGCCGCACCTGCTGCATTCTGCGCTGATATCCTTTCCAAACACTTCCACCATCTCCACCGAATGCTCACGGCACTTTATTTCCAGCCTTTTCCTGATATAGCCTTTCTGCCACATGGCCGCATAATAATTGTATTTCTTTACCTTTCCCGCCTTCCCATTAGCCTGCAGCTTTGGCAGGTACACCGTCTGTGGCTTTTCCTCACGCAAAAAGCGGTTCAGTTCTTCATTAATGTAGGCGTGGAGTCTTTCCTCCCTCCGCCTTTTCTGTTCCTGGTATTTCTTTCTTCCCGGATTGTCCTTCCGGTTTTTCCGGTAGCTCTTTGTCCGCTCCCTTATCCACTCCGCATCTTGGACCGAAAGTTCCCCCAGCTTCTCCCCGTAGGTCTTTCCCCCATCTGTTGTCAGCATCACGCGCATCCCCATGGACAGCCCAGTCTCATTCCTGTAGTCTTCATGGCTTTTGATTCGCACATCCGCCGGCGCCAGGATTTCCACCCTTCCTTCCGGCTTATTCAGCCTCACATACAGCTGCCTTTTATAGCTGTTTCCATCTGTCAGGGGGATATATACCCTCTTTCTCTTTTCCTTGGTGGCAATGTATATCCCATGGTCCCCGTACCGGTACGCCCTCTCCGTCAGGGAAAAGCCTTCCGCCCGGTCTGTTTTCAGCCTTTTCTGCCTCTTCCTCGCCTGTCTCCTTACATAGCCGTCCAGCCTGTGCGCATCCACTTCCTGGGTCAGTTTCCGGTATTTTTCCTCTATCCCGCCTGAAAGCTCCGGCTCCGTATGGTTTAATATGGCGCTGAAGCAGTTGTTCACTTTTAGCGCAAACCGCAGGTAGTGGAGCTCTTCCGGCGTAAAACCGGGATTTTTCGCCGCCGCTTCCTGTATCCCCGCCTTCATGCGGGTCCAGAAGGCCCTGATGTCTCCAAGAGCGTCAAAGACGGCGCAGTAAAAATACACAGAGGGCAGGCCCAACCGCTCCCGCAGGCCGCTCTGGGTCATTTGGTTCTGCACTGTGTAACCCGGATACAATATGGACAGGCTTCCCACCCCTCCGTAGCGCTGGTACACGTAATTTTTTACCCGGCAGTAGTCCTTTGCAATCTCCTCCAGCTTTTTTATGTCTTCCTCCGGTATGGCTCCCCTGCTGTACTGGCGCAGCGTCTTGCACACGGTTTCAGCCACTTCGACTTTTCCTTTCCATAAAGTGTACTTTTTGGTAAAAAATTTTTACGGGTAAATTTACCAAAAAAAGAGGGCGGATTCCCTTGATTTTTTGACTAAAATGTATTAAAATATCTAACAGTCCAGTTGAGATAATGGGACTACCAAAAAGTACACTTTTTGGTAATATAAGAAAATAGATTAAGAAGAAATGATGAAATAACAAAAGGCTTGGCAATTTTAAATTAAGAAATGAAAAAACCATCTCACCATCAGATGGTTTTTATTATTATTAGATTTTTATTCAATTTTTGTATTTGTGTATGTCTCATATGGGCCTGTTCCGGTAATTTACAGGCGTTTCTTATTATAATGACTTCATATGCCATACTCTTTTCGAACCTCCGTGATGAACTCCCCAGCCTCCTGGCATTCGCCATTCCTGACCTGTTGCCGGGAAATTTCCAGTTCCTTATAGATATCCTCCCTGCCCATTATTGGAAATGGACAGCCTGCATCACACCGTTGGAGAAGCTTTCCGTCAATAGTCATGCAAATATCTGTAAATCGTCTTCATCACAACTTTTTACTGTACACTTTCTATAAATCCTGCCTCTTCTCCTCCTCTATTTTCTGTCTGCAGGCATTGGGCGACAATCCCACATATTTCTTAAAGCAGTAGCTAAAATAATGCTGGTCATTGTATCCGCACTTTTCAGATATTTCCTTAATTTTCATATTAGTGCAAAGAAGCAGTTCTTTTGCCGTTTCTATCCGTTTCTTAGTCAGAAGGTCAATAAATGTTCTTCCTGTAGACCGTTTAATTAAAGCGCTTAAATAATTAGGGCTGACCGAAATCTCATTGCTGACAGATACCAGCGAAAGCTCCTGGTCCATATAGCTGTTTTCGATAATGCCAATGGCCTTGTCGCACAAAACAGTACTGCTTTTTTTGCGCTGTTCTGCAATCAGCTCTCTTGCCGCCATACAGAAAAATATACATTTGTTGCACACAACGTCATGGTTTTCAAAAGATTCCACATTCTGCAAAGGTGATTTTTTCTGCAGTTCTGCAGCTGCCTCTTCCTCCACCACCGCATACACAATACGAAATACCGCGGATACAAGCCTGACCAGCAGGAAATTAATTTCCATTGTAGAAATATGTTCCTGTTCTAATACTTCAAACATGTGCTTTAAATACTGCTCAAGCTCCTGGCCGCTGCCGCTGCGGATTAGTTGTTCCACCTCCTCAATGTACACCTGCATTTTTTCCAGGTTAAAATCATCTGTACGTTCAATATCCGAAATAAAATATACATCCTCATTGCTTTTGCGAAGATACCGTATTGCATTCATAGCCTCTATATACGCCTCATGAACCTGACCAAGCCTTCCAACACTACGGCTGACCCCTATCAGACAAGACATTTTCATAATCCGGCGAATACTTTGGGAAATTTCCTCCACAATAATATGAAGATACTTTTCCATTTCCAAGTCGGATGCAATCAGCAGGGAAATCACCCTTCCGCCCGAATAAAAGCTCACATGTCTGATATATTTTTCTATAACCATGTCAATTCCGTGGACATTTGCCTGAGTGGTTCTGTTTTTTTCATTGTCATCTATCATGCTTGTGACAATTACCGTATACTTGACATTTTCGTTTTCTTCTTTAATCAATCCGCAGGAGAACGCAGACATCACAAGCTCCTTATTATCCATCTCGTCACTCTCACGCTGAAAGCTGTCCAGCAAAAGAGGAATCACCAATTCCATGGTTTCAAGTTTTTCCTGTTTTCTGCCTGCTGAAGCAAAGTTTTCATATTTTTCGTCAATTTTCTTTTTCATTTTCAGCAGTTCTTCCGTTAATTCTGCCGAGGAGATTGGCTTTAGAAGATAGCTGATAATATTATATTGTATCGCCTGCTGGGCATAGGAAAAATCATCATAACCACTAAGAAAAGCAATCTGGGTGGCAGGCCGTATCTCCTGTACCTGTTTTGCCAGTTCAATACCAGTAACAAAAGGCATTCTTATATCTGTTAGCAAAAGGTCCGGCTCCAGCTTTTCCACCAGCTCCAAAGCCTCCGCCCCGTTTTCCGCTTCCCCTACCACTGAAAATCCCACGCTTTCCCAATCCACCCGCCGGATTAACGCCTTGCGCAGCTCTTCCTCATCATCTGCCACAATAACTGTATACATAAAAGTTATCCCTCCATAAAACCAGCTTTCCCAAACATATCATAACCAAATAAAACGCAAAAATGTGCAGGCCTGCGCATCAGGCATGTTTTCTCTTTGCAAAAACATTGCTAAACCAAAAAACCGGAATGCCTGATTTCACATTCCGGTCTGCGTACATAGACACTTTTACACAATAATCTGGTATCCGCCCTTCCAAATCTCTCCTGGCGCAACCAGATTTCCCCATATCCGTTCCTTCAAGTCACCGGAAAAATCCTCATGGTCACATCTGCCATACCAGGGCTCAATGCAGATAAAGGGCGCATTTTTTTTGGGAGGGGACCAGATTCCAAACAAAGGCTCTTCCATTCTGACTGTCAGGTATGCTTCCTTGTCCGGTCCGCAAAGAGCTACTTCTTTTACCTGGTCATGCTCTATCACCAGTGCATCATGGTCAAACAAATGCTCTGTCACAGGTAAATATCCCTGTTCCAGTTCATATACATCCTTTTCATCTGTTGCAAGACCCTTTTCACTGATTCTTGTACTTACTACCTTTTCCTTCGTATTGAAGCGGATAAAGTAATCCGTCTGTTTCTCTCCATCTTTCATTGGACAATTAAACGCAGGATGTCCTCCTATAGAAAATGGCAATTCTTCCTTGCCTGGATTTTCCACCTGCCAGCATACTTCCACTCCATCGGCCAAAAGCCTGTATCCCAGCTTCAGAATAAATTCATAAGGATATTTTTCTCTTGTCTCCTCACTGTCCTTAACCACAAACCAGATTTCATCATCCGTCTGGGAAAGCAGGTCAAATTCCATATCTCTTGCGAATCCATGCTGTGTCATGGAAAAGGTTTGTCCCTTGGTTCTGTATTCCTTATTTTTTACTCCTCCTACAAAAGGAAACAGCACTGGAGACGTTCTATTCCAGTAAGCTGGGTCTGCCTTCCATAAATACTCTGTCCCATCGTTTCGTTTTACCAGTGATTTCAGTTCCGCTCCCTTGGAATGGACTTTAATTGCCACTGTATCATTCATTAATTCGTATACTGCCATACTTACCCCCATACATTTATGATATATTCAATGAATCACAATCATCTGTTAACTTTACCATATATTTCACGTAATAAAAGCTGCCTAAAGTCTTTTGTTTAAGCAGCTTTCATCCAAGTCTTATATAAACATATTCATCTGATACGCCTCTGCCGCCCGACGCATTTGAAATAAATTCCTTTCGCTGTGCATCTGGTAGATTTCTTCCATACGGTTTACCGGTTTAAAGTCATCCACAGCCTCCGCCTGCCCTTCCTCAATCTCCTGCCATGCTGCATCAAACTCAGTCTTCTCACTGCCGGAATCTTTTAATTCATATTCTTCCAGCTGCAATTCTCCCGCCTCTTCAAAATCTACCGCTTCCTCCCCGGACTTCATAATTCTGGAAGCATTCATCTTTCCAGCATACATCTGTCTGTCCAGAATATCGGCAAAATTAAAGGTCTGCCCTTTCTGTAAGGGATTTTCGTTCAGGCGTTCATCCGCAAGAGAGGAAAAATCTGTTTTTGATGAAAGCAGGTCGTTGCCTATGGAAGCAACCTTTGATAAACTTTTGCCGCTTACGACATTGGTATTATAAATATATGGCGCAAAACTTACTGCTCCTATCCGCATATCAATTCCCTTCTATGTTTAAAAACCTCACAGGAACCCAGTAGCTCCCGCTATGCACTTCATATTTCCTATCCTAATCCCACATTCCTGTTTCTTCTGCCGCAAGTGTTTCTTTATGGCACACCGGACATGGGGTTTGGCCTATATCTTCTATTGCTTCTGCCAATTGTCCGCATGTAGGACAACTGCCTGCATATTCCTTCTGACAGTCTGGCAGTTTCAGCGCCGGAACACTTACTATGGCGCCACAGTGTTTACAATCAGCTAACTGGTATCCGAAATCAAACAACGGAAATTCGTTATTTCCAATATGAGCTAAAATATCCTTTTGCACATCTTCCGGAAATAACTTTACTACCCGCTCCAGCTCTCCGTGCATGATTCCACATCCTGTCATACATTGCCACCCGGCTCCACATGAGATACAGGTTATCTTTTCAATCATTCCCATAGCTTCATGCTCCTTTCCCAACTGCCTTTATTATCCTAAAAGACTAAGTACTGACTCTGGCTGACGGTTAGCCTGTGCAAGCATAGACTGGCCTGCCTGAAGCAATATCTGGCTGTTAGCATAACGCACCATTTCTGTTGCCATGTCTGTATCCCTGATTCGTGATTCTGATGCTGTGGTATTTTCAATTACATTGTCCAGATTGGCAATTGTGTGCTCAAGCCGGTTCTGTACGGCGCCATAATGGCTTCTCACATTGCTCACATAAATAATGGCGCTTTTAACAAAATTAATGGCATCACTGGCGTCATCCGTTGTCTTCACATTCATATCTTCCAGCCCAAGAGCCTTCGTATCCATCTGGTATAATTCAAACTCAATGTGCTGTCCGGCATCTGCTCCAACCTGAATACCTACCTTCGCTCCTCCTCCTGAAAAGTTGAAGGATATCTGGTTAGGGTCAACTTTAAAAGGCTGGTCATACTGTGCTGTATCACCCAAAATAGCCGCTCCGCCTGCCCCAAGAGATGTGGATATAACAGACCCTGCTCCGTCTTTGGAGGCAAAAGCCAGTTTTCTAGTAAATTCCACTAAACCTGCATCACCATTTCTAAACAGTGCGTTTAACTCCGCCTCTGTTTTTCCTGTATGTTTCTTAAGAACATCAGCAAATTTACCACCTTTGGCAAGGTCCGCAAATATCTTATCCATTCCGGCAGCAATATTGGCAGCATTCACATCTCCCGTACCGCCGTTTGCAAGATATCCTGCATAAGCTGCTCCTATATAGCCATGTCCGTAAGGCCTGCCGTTCATGGTATATGCCTGTAAATATTTCTTAATGTTCGCATCCTGGCTGGTGTCATTTTCATCCTGGAGCTGTTTTGCATAATGAATCAGATGGTTATTCCACCCTGTTGTAAAACCGCCTCCGGAAAGCTGTGCCGTTCCCTCTACAAACCATGTGGGGTATTTGTCACCTTTCCTGCCGCTCATGCCGTCAGTCATGGTATACTGCATAACCGTATGCATCAGCTCATGGGCAAGTGTGGATTCAAGCATCTCTGTTTTACTGCCTGTTCCTTTTACATCTGCATCAGTAAAATCTGCTGAGTCAACTTTTATCATCATTGTCTTTGGTTTACCGCCATTAACAGCATAAGTATAACCAGCATAGGCTAGAGTATTGCCTGGTCCATCTATAAAAGACACTTCCAGCGACATATTAATCTTGTTGTTGCCCACTGCGTTCTCCAACGAAGGAAACGTTTGGAAAATCTGACTGATTGCGTTAGGCACATATTCATTGGCAATCTTATCAGCCAATGCGCTTCCGCTGTTGACGTTAACGCCTGCCCGGCCTGCAGCTTTGGCATTGTTTGCCTGGCCATCCACTGTAACTGATCCGTCTTTCAAATCGAACACTACATTATATTCGTATGTTTTCATCACAGACGCCGACTTAGGTGAAAGTCCGTCATCAGGAAACAGCCTGCGTTCATTAAAGACCGTATGTTTTGCTGTGGTGTCAATTTCCTTCTTTATCTGCTGAATTTCAGCATCCACCATCTCACGATCCTGATCGGACAAAGTGCCCGTTGCTGCCTTTACTGCCAGTTCATTGGCCCTTTGCAGCATTTCATGTACTTCATTCAATGCGCCTTCAGCGGACTGTACCATTGAAATGCCGTCCTGCGCATTTGAAGACGCCTGCGTCAGGCCCCGAATCTGCCTGCGCATCTTTTCGGAGATGGAAAGTCCCGCCGCATCATCCGCCGCCCGGTTTATCCGATAGCCGGAAGATAACTTCTCCGTCATTTTAGAATTACTTTTCTCATTAATTTTCAACTGTCTGCCCGCGTTCCATGCAAGCATATTACT
>CAMUHA010000004.1 GCA_947088515.1 uncultured bacterium | reverse complement strand
TTCATAATACAAAAAAAATTTTTCATCAAGCAAACCTGTTTTCTCAATAATTGGAGCAGACAACAAAAGACAACAGCCATTTGCAAATTCACACAGGCCTTCTCTGTCAAACTGTCCTTCATCCTCCTGGTTCATTCCTCTTTGTACAGGCTTCTTTACACAGGCTGAAAATTCCCCGCCAGCACACCAAAGCACTTCTGGTCTGTCTGCATACAGTACCTTGGGAACAATTATGCACCCCTTTTGCTGTTGGGCAAAAGCCATATTTTCAATAGTATCCGGCTCTATCTCTGTATCATTATTTAAAAGCAAAAAACGTTTTATTCCATTTGTCATTGACCATCGGATCCCCTCGTTGTTTGCCTTGGAAAAACCATAATTCCGGTCCAGTTCAATGATGCTGACCTGCCCGTTATTTCCCCATTCTCTCCAAAGTCTGGAAAGAGAGTCGTCCGTCGACGCATTATCCACTACAACTATGTGAATGCTTTCTTTTATTGTACTGTTTAAAATAGATGCGATACATTTGTCATTATAAGCTTTTCCATTATAATTAACTAATATAACGCTGACTTTCTCTTCCATAAATTTATCCCCGCCTATGGCAGTTTTCCAAATACGATTTCTACATATTTCTGACTTTTCATATATTTCTGCATTAATAAGTAATAACTTAATTCCTATATAAATAAATCCTAAGACTTATACAATCTGAAAATTTGTGAAAGCATCCTTTTGGTTTCATATTGCCTGGCACACCCTGCGACCGTATCTCTGCTTAAGTTCCGGCGTTCCAGTTCAGCAATAGCCTTTATATATTCTTCTGTTCCATGCCGTTTTAAAACGATCCCATTCTTTTTTGTGACAAGTTCTTTTACAGCGCTTGTATTAAGAACAATCACTGGTGTCCCACAGGCAAATGCCTCTACTGTCACCAATGAAAAGGATTCCTCCACAGAGGGATTAATAAATATCCGGGACAAAGAGTACAATGCCGCAAGCTCTCTCTGATTATCAGTTCTCCTGATTCCTATAATATTAGACGGCATATTTCTTATCTGTGCCTTTGACAGACCCACTAGCACAATTCTATATTCATCAGATATTCTCTTTGACAGCTGCAGAAAATCACGCAGACCTTTTCTCTCATCCCATACATTTGCTGCCCCAAGAAGAATTTTTTTATTTACTGGTATGTTATACTTGTTAAAAACATGTTTATCCTCAATATAAGAAAAAGTATTGATATCTATTCCATTTGGAATAACTTCCACACAATATTCATTTAGAAATGATTGCCTGGTTAATTGTGCCATCCAAAAAGATGGCACAATTAACTTCAAATTATTTATTCCACAAAATAGCTTCTTTTTATCCTCATAATTTTTTTCTGAAGAATCCAGAGCCAGACTAATCGGATATCTTTTTTTGTTTGGACAATGATGGCATTTTTCTTTCCATTTCGTACAATTTGCCATTGTAAAATATGCACAGTGTCCGGTAAATGCCCAACAGTCATGCAGCGTCCAAAATATTTTTCCCTTATACTCGCTTTTTAAATAATCAAATAAAATTGGAAGGTTTAGATAATATCCATGCAGATTATGCAAATGGATAACATCGGGATTTTCTTCCTGGAGACGCTTTATCAGCTTTCGCGTCATCAGTACAGAGCTAAATCCATGCCTGTCAAAAACAGTTGTAATTCCCACATGTATCCAAAATGAAATCCAATTTCCTATTTTTTCACATGGAATATCTTCAAATGGCTTCCTTCGCCCCACAAAAGACCTTGTTTCATATCCCCTAGCAATTGCCTCCCTTTGAATTTCTTCCATAATTCTGCCTGTGCTTGTATTACATACTGTATTAATCTGGACTAATTTTTTTTGTTTCTTTTCCATTATTACTCCTTCAGCATTTACACCTCTTTGCGATTATACCCCTTAAGCAATAGAAATCCACAAAAAACACAACATAAGCTTTGTAATGTTCTCCCTATTGATACTACAAAATCAGGAGGAAACTTAATTTCCATCAAATTTATTACCAGACGGCACAGCCCCTGAATATAAAAACTTCCCACCAGAAAAGCAACAGACAATAGGCTTGTGACCCAGATTTGTTTTCTTTCACTTGTAAAAGTAATATATAAAAAGGCAATACATGGAATTACGAGAATTACATTATCGTGGGGTTGCTTATAAAACCAAAACATAGAGGCAATCGCGGTTCCCGCATAACGTACAAAAACTATACTTTTGTCCCTTTTATTATTTATTCCCATAAAATAGACAACAACAAATATAACACCTGCCAATACATCTGTTAAAAGAATCATATAAGTAGGGATACTATAAAATTTTAGCAAATCAAATAACCCAAAGTAAACTTCCTCAAGCGAACTTCCTGCCCGAAACGTCTGCATTAATAAAATTATTATTGAACTATCTGTAACCAGAGCTACTCCTCCTAATGCTAAAATATCAACCAATGCAGCGGTAAAAATTATCTTATATCTCTTTTCCAGAAAAAATGTCAGAAAAAAAATAGCCGCAAGTTGGGGTTTTATCATAGAAACTCCCATTAGCATTCCACAAAGTATCGGAAACTTATCACATATACACAAACATATTACAATTATACAAGCAACTACCGCTCCCTGGTTTCCACATACCAACGCCCACCACCAATAAATTTGGCATCCAATCAATAGTGATGATAATATGGCAAAGTGCATACTATTTTTGCTAATAAAGCATGTTCCAAAAGTCCTTTTCCAATACTTGAAAATCACAAAGCAAGTAATAAGATAAATAAATCCATATACTAAAATACCAACAATTTTGGCAATATCATAAGGCAAAAACCCTGGGTTCATAAACATTCCCAGCGCCCAAGCCCATGGAACTGTGATCATCCCGCTGTCAATCGGTCCTATAGAAGAATTTATATTAGTTTCATTTACGTTATAAGGACTGATTCCTAAACATAAATATGCTGATTCCTTCCATCTCGCATGAAAATCGACAAAGAAAAATCCATATTCCATCACTTTGCATATTGTCAAAAGAACATTAAAAGTAAATAAACTTACTATAACAATATAAACACTCTTTATTTTCCAGAAATTATCCTTCATTGTTTCCATTTCCTACTTTTATTTTATCGTTGTCAGTATAACATGTATTTACCAGAAAATCTATTTATTTACTGAATATACAATATCAGCTTTTCCGTACCTATTTCTGCTTTTGACCACCCTTCAAACTCCGCCAAGGTTCCGTTTGGAAAAATCATAGCCGTTTTCAGTCCATTTCCCTCTTCCAATGCCTGCATCACACTATTTTCTTCTATTATCTGGTATGGCTGCTTCACATATCCATAAAAATTCCTCAAAAAACTTCCTTTTTCTGTTCCATTTCCATAAACATAGTATACATACTCATAATCATGTTCATTTAAATACCGTGCTATTTTAATGCCGTCATCTTGTACTATTTTTCCGCCTGCGACATAGTTTGTATAATAAGGAAGCTGGACAGTCTGTATAAGCCAGAATACCCCAACCCCTATTATCCCTATTTTCAAAACCTTCTCAAAGCTTCCTGTTCCTTTGATATATATCCACTGTATAATTCCCAGAAGCGCCATCAAAAATAACACACTGACAACATCCGCATATGGAATAATGTATTTCGTGATATTCTCAATAAACAGAAATAAATGGCCATCTATAATTGCCTGTCTGGTATTGCCTTTCATCCAGACAAAATAAACTAATGCAACACATAAGGAAATCCATATAATAAGCTGTATTTTTCGTGACTTTAAAAAGCCTAACCCTTTCTCTTTATAAGGGATAATAAGGATAAGGGGCACAAAAATCTGAAAATAGCGGAACAGAAATTTATGCGGCAAGCTATTGGCTCCTTCTTCTGTCAGCACAATCATAAAGACAATCTCTATTACCAGAAAAACAACAGATGAAGACAAAAAAGCAAGGCTCCAGTTTTTTTCTCCCTTTTCCCACCACTCATGGATTACTGCCCCAACAGGCAGCGCTCCGGTATTTATCACAAAAAAAGCTGCATAGACAACACATCCCATCACTCCAAAAATAATGGTATTTACACTAAGGGGAAATAAATGGGAAAACTGACTGGTATAATGATTGCTTCCCTGTCGGAACCCATTTACTGCATACACCATCAGATACATTCCAGCAAAAAGCAGTAAATAAATCCCGTCATATATGGCAGCGCCTACAATATATTTTCTTTTCTCTTCTCCTTTAATAAGGAAATACAGCGCGCACAAATTTACTATAACAGGTATAAAAAACATATAAGTTTTGGTAAACACACATAAAACCGAAAAAACTGACCCCGCAACAAGAAATAAAAACTTTTTTTCATAAATATCTTTTTCAAAAAATTGGTCTAAAAAATATACCGTCCACAAAAACAGTGGATAACTTAAAACCTCCTGCATCAAATAAGCGCTGTCAAACATATATGGCATTATCATCATAAATCCGGCAAAATACAATGCTTTCCTGCTGTTTTCCAGCTTGTCCCTGGCAATCAGAAAAATAGGAAACACTGCTGAACACATTGTTATAACCCCCATCATTCTCATAATAAATAAGATCTTTTCAGGAGTATAAAAATAATATGCCAGTGAAATCAGCATGGAATACAAAACACAATTGTAATTTAACAGCTGTCCGCCATATGCAAATTCTCCTTTATAATGAAACGACTTTGCCAGTGCCATATACAGTTCTTCGTCTACATCAATATGAACCGTTGATGTAAACAAAAAGGCTGCCATGCCATAAACCATAACTGTTATTAAGTATAAAGCAGCAACTTTTTTTCCTTCATCTTCCATAATTTCCCCGTTCTCTAATCGTCTATATATAATACATCGACAGGATTGGGATAAGTTTAAAAATAATTTCTAAACTGTTCTGGCAGTCTTTTCAGAATAATTTCCCGCATCACTAAATATGCGCTGCACCAGAATATCCCCATCCCATAAACCATATACCGCTGAAGTCCAACAAAAATCAGGTTTACAATTATGACCATAATAAAAATGATACATAAGATTGCTCCCATCATATCTGCTGCCTGTCTGTTCTTGTTTTTTTTGTATATTATAATCATGCCTGCAATTGCCATTATATAAAACAGTAATGTTATAAAATGGCAAAGCAAATAAACAGGTTCAATCTGAAAAAATATAGCAGCAATAAATGAAGGTATCATCAGCCGCAGAGTATGATACAAATATCTGTCAAAATGTTTTAAAAGAATTTTTAGTCCAATCTCTCTTGTAATCTTATCAGGTTCATTAATCTGCCCTGGATAACTGGCATTATACTCATTTATTGCCTGGACTACATACATACGCATCTGGTCATGCACAAGGTCTCTCCACATATAAAGTCCCGGTCTGGCATGTATATATAGATGTCCCGACTCGTCCGCAAGCTCATAGGCCCGTCTGAAAATAGCCCTTGTAACTTCATCCTCAAACAATACTTCATCTTCTTTATCTGCTTCATAAAGCCCCCTGGAAATTAATACTGTGTCGAACTGGGAGGTTTCCTTCCAGACCATTACATGAATTTCATTTTTATCTTCTTTTTCTTCATTTACTGTCGCTCCCCCATCAGCCCCCTCTTCCAGTCCTTCGGTTTGTTTCTCCTTTTCCGGCGTTTTTTCTTCCTCTTTTGTTTCTATGTTCTCTGCTTCTTTTTCCTTCTCTTTTTCACTGGCCCGGTTTATTTCTCCTCTATAAATATCATACCTTACAACCACATAAATTCCTTTATACGACCCGAATGACAGAACCGCTCCCACACATACCGCCAGCGCTCCTGCTATACATTTTTTGCCAATTCCTTTTCCTGCCCTGTTAAGCGCTATCCACAAAAGCACAAGCAGACATACTGCCTGCAAAAAAAGCATCTGGCTTCTGATAAGCCCCAGCACAAATGCAGTCACAAGACTTCCAGCATACCAAATATATTTGCGCATCCAGACTGCCTTTACCACCGAAATAAAATATATATAAAAGATTGCATAGGTAATACCCTCTGTCATAATCTGGTGGGTAATCCCCGCTTCCGGAAGGTATATGGAAAAGGGCATCATACTTACAATATATAAAAGGACTGTTTCCGCATTTCGCAGCTTAAACTGTTTCTTTAGTGTCAACACAAATAAAAAAGTACATATAACCGCCAGCAGGCTTTGCGCTATTACCACCCCATTCAGAAAATACTGCTCAGTCATTATACTCCGAAAAAAAGACAAAAAAACAGGATATCCCGGAAGCACCCCCTCTCCCCTTATCTTTTCCAGATATCCGCCGCTGTCGTCTTGTATGCTTATCCACTCACCAGGAACCAGATAAAAGAACATTCCAATTACAAGCATTATACAATATGTTATGGCATCCTGTTTATTAACCCTTATCTTTTTCATCTTTATTCCCCTGCCCACCGCAGGAGGAGCCTGCGGTACTGCACCAATATTTTTTGTGGTTCCACTTCTTATCTGTTTTACAAAATCAGCTTTAACGCTATTAGAATCAGCTTATTTCTTTTTCCCTGTATTTCTGAAGTTTTTACTTCTTTAATGCTGGAGTGTTCCATCCCTTTTTCCTTTAAAAACGGATGGGTTTTTACAATCTGAAAAATATTCATACTCTTTTGCAGTTCTTCTATCGCCAGCAGAGTCTGATATACCACAAAACGTTTCAGCTGATACTGGATTACCGGATTTTCTCCCAAATATTCCTGATAGTATTTAAACAACAGATGATTTTCTGAAAGTCTTTTATCATCAACAATCCGGCACATGGATACTTCCCTGCTCCTGTAGTTATAGAAACAATTGTGAAGAATCCACACTCTTTCCGCCGCCATAAAACAGGGATAAGTCATAAGACCATCCTCCCCGCTTCTTAACCTTGTATCAATCTGAAACAGGGTTTCCTCTATTAATTTTCTTTTAAATACTTTATTCCAAATATTGGGCGCTATGCCAAACCGGTAATATCCTCCGGCATAAATAATCGTAGGATATATTTTCTCTTCCAGCTGTCTTTTATCATATAACCCTTCTTCATAAACCGGCGCCTCATCTTTCCTTTTTTCTCCGGATACAGAACGATAACTGCACTGCACAATGTCGGCATTGTCATTTAGAGCCTTTTCCATCATGACAGAAAACATTTTTTCGTCAATCCAGTCATCGCTGTCTACAAATAAGATATAATCCCCTGACGATGCCTGGAAGCCGTCCCGTCTTGCTGCCGTATGTCCCATCTGCCTGGCATGATGGAGCGCTCTGATTCGCCTGTCCTTTTTTTCATATGCTTCACAGATTATGCCGCTTTTGTCTTCTGAACAATCGTCTACCAGTATCAGTTCAAAATATGGATAATCCTGCCTTAAAATACTCTCTACACATTCCTGCAGATATGACTCTACATTGTATACAGGAACAATCACACTTAACCTGCATGTCCCACTCATCTGTTTTATATTCCTCTCTGTTTAGGTACATTAAAAAATCTATATTTTAAAAGGCAGGTGACGGTTTAACTTTCCCGTCAGCCCTGTCATCTTCCATTTCGGAATCTGGGATTTATCAAACAGACTGCATAAATCCTCCTGTGAATCCACATAATCCCACCACTGCCTGGCATTATTTGCTCCACGGTTCTTCCATGGTTTTGGACCTGTATAATGCCAGACTGCAGGATTCTGCAAAGCGTTTTTACATATTTCTTCGCTGTATATCTTTTCTTTTGCTAACCGCATAAATTCTTTTTTTGTTAAATGGGCAAATACATTATACCGTAAGTCCAGATATTTTATATGTTCCTTACAAGTGATGTTCAAAATATCCTGGTCCTGATAATAATATTGCATTTTTGACATTTTAAGCCACATTTCATCTGGATTACTATCCCTTAAGGCCTTTAGGTTCATAAGTAAAATACCAGCATTTATATACTTTCCCTTAAGACCCTGCAGCTCTTTGCCATAGCTTCTTTGTATACATTCATTCCATTTATCCTGAAAATTATTTGCGCCTCTTACACCTGCCAGCCATGTATCAGAAATATCTGTCAGCCATATTTCCTTTAGAGAGTCACAAAACAGTACATCCACATCCGCATAAATAATGTAATCCTTCTGTGCCAGAATTCTGTGCAATAGAAGACGGAGATAAGTACTCACTGTAATCTCCCTGACCTTAAAAGCATCTCCAAATTTCTCTGGTGCAGGGTAAAACTTGATCATGCTCTTTTTATCTCTCTTCTCCACAATTTTTTCAAGCATTTCTACATACTGTTCTATATCTTTTGGGCAGACACAGGAAATTTCATAGTGAATATTCTTATCCTGCTTATTATCAAGCAGACTGGCAATTGCCACGCAGGCAGGAAAAACCATCTTCTCATCAAAGCAAAATGCTATTTCTATCATACTTATACCCTCGCATACCGCAAGCAATGCTTACATACTGCACCCATAATGCGCTTGGACGTTTACCTCCAGGCTTCTACGCTTCCATATCTTTTATTATTGTCCGGATTCCTTCATAATAATTTTTAAACAAATAATTTTCTGATACCGCCCTGTACGCTGCGGCGCCCATTTGGACAATGCGGTCTCTTTCTCCCGTCAGCAATGACAGCTTTCTTTTTAAATCATCTCTGTCACAGTCCCGGAACAAATATCCCCACTTTCCCTCTTTCACATAGCAGGCTGACCCATTGGTGTCGCTGCAGATAACCGGCACAGCAAATCCCATAGCCTCCAACTGTGAAATAGACGCCATTTCATCTGTGCTTGGAATTACAAACACATCTGCATTCCTATAGTAATTATCTGTCTCACTTCTGGGAATATTGGTAAGAATGGTTACCAAATCCTCATAATGGTTTTTTGCTGTATGTGCCTCCACCTTCTTCAAAAACTCCTTCTGGTGTCTGCCTGTCGCTTCCCCTATAATTGTTAAATGAATATTTTCCCCTGATTCACTTTTTATTTCCTTTACCACATCCATCAACATCATATGATGCTTCCGTGGTTCAAATTTCCCAATACACAAAATGTTAATGCGGTCTTTCTGAAAATAATGCTTCTGTTCCGGAGGCGCCTTTGCTTCCACTGCAAAGGGCACAAAGTATGTCCGCTTCCCAACTATCTTTCCCGGTTCCTTTTTTCCCATAACAGGCGTCATCCGGTACTTTGGCGTCAGCTTCCTGACAATTTTATGGGCCAGGTCCTGCTTGGGAGGATTATCCCACACGGGACTTTGATTATAAAGTATACATTTACTCTTCGGCCCCAGCAGATAGGCTGCAATGGTATAAAGCGTCCTGTCTCTCATAATAATTATATCTGGCTTCCAGTTTTTAATCATTCTGTGCAGCTTTCCTATTGGGGGAAATCCATGGTTGATTTTAAAGGTTGCCGCTGTCAGGTCTTTTCTGCGGAGCACATCCACATAGAACTTATCAAACAGCTGATAGAGTGGGGAAAAGCCCAGCACTACAGGTTTTATGCAGGAATAGTCTTCTATAATAGCCGTATAATAACTGATAAACAGCACTTCATCCCCCCGTTCCAGCCATCCTTTTACAATGGCGGACTGGTTTGTGTGAAATCTGGGGGCAATATACATTACTTTCATATTCTTTCCCTTTATATCTGATATTTTATCTGTTTTAAATAGCTCTCATATCCTGCTCTCTCATTTGCTTCCCGCCCAACTATATCATGCTTGGGAATTGTCGCTTTACCAGCTGTTTTTTTCAAAAACCATTCATATTCCATATCCAGGTTTCCAATGTCAAGGGCCCGGTATCCTTCCAGAAACAGCTGCCTTGCTAAAAACTTGGCAGCCACTCCAAGCGATATTAAAAACAGCCTGTCCTTTCCATACTTCCTGCAGCACTCAATTATATCGTCCAGTTTGTCATAAGCATCGCTGGAAGGCCCGATAATCCGTTCCACCGACTTTGCCGTATCAAGCAGATTATTTCCAACTCCATTGTGGGTCCGTTCCCCTTCCACCACCACAACATCTTTGTCCTTCCATATACGGCGGATTCCCTCCGCCCATTTTTCACATACGCTCCGGTCTTCCATCGCATAATAAAAACGGGATACCGAAGTGCTGTAATATATTTTCCCCGGATTACAGTAAGATTCATAAATTTTCCGGCTAAAAAGCAGATGGTCCTTCCAGAACTGTCTGCTTGCCCTGTTGTAAACAGACAAATCGCCAAATATTTCAGGAATTGTCACTATCATTCCTTCATATTCATATCCAAGCATCTGCTTTAATCCATCAATAATTTCGGGCTTTACCTGTTGGAGCTTTAAGCTCCTTCCCCGGATCATTGTTACTTCTCCATCGCCAAATCTCACCATACTTTTATCCGTGTGTATCAATTCTTCTATGGTTTCATCCACTGTATGCACCCGAATGGAACATTTTACAAGTCCAAGATGGTACAGCATATAGTTCATCTGCGCACAGATATCCTTTATCAGCCTTTTCATAATTATTGTATTACTTCCTGTTTTCTTTTCTCTTTTACTTTGCCGCCGTTAACCTCATAAATTACATCTGCATTTCTGATAGTGGTTAGCCTGTGGGCAATAATAAGAATAGTCTTCTGCCCTTTTAAATTTTCAATAGCCTCCATCACTGCCGATTCTGTATCGTTGTCAAGCGCTGAAGTCGCTTCATCCAAAACCAGTATTTCCGGGTCATGATAAAGGGCTCTTGCAATACCGATTCGCTGTCTTTGCCCGCCTGATAAACGCACTCCCCTATCCCCCACAAAGGTGTCCATTCCCTCAGGGAGATTTTCCACAAAGTCATAAAGCTGTGCCTGCTGCAGCGCATGAATAACCGCTTCCTCATCCACATCCTCTTCCCGGATACCAAAGGCCACATTGTTTCTAATCGTATCATCTGACAGATAGATAACCTGCGGAATATATCCGATTTCCTTTTGCCATGTAGACAAATTTTTATAGATATTCATACCATCTGCATATAATTTCCCCTGGGACGGTGCAAGTAATCCCAGCAGAATATCCACCATGGTTGATTTTCCAGCGCCCGATGTCCCAATAAACGCCACCGTCTGCCCTCTTTGAATGGAAAAACTGGCATTTTCAATTACATTCACCTCTCCATCAGGATAAGCATAAGTAATATTCCGAACCTCTATTTTCTCTTTAAATTTCCAGCTATCGTCTCTTCTGCTTTCTTTTATCTCAAGCCTGTCTATTTCCTGAAGGTCATTGTATATTAAATCCACAGACGGCATGGCGTAAAGTACAGCCGAAAGGTGCTCGTTTATCTTTCCGACAGATGGAAGCAGTCTAAATGCCGCCACTGCAAACACCGCCAGCTGGGGAACAAAATCCGCCATGTTGCTTTTTTGTCCAAAAAAAATCTTTATAATAATTGCAGACAAAAGCCCTGCCATGCAAACCATTTCAATAATATATTTGGGAACCACGCCAATAAGCCGATTTAAACGGAGTACCCTTACATATCTGGCAAAATATCCATCATAATGCTCAATAAAACTTTCCTCCCTGTTAAGAACCTTAATTTCCTTAATTCCTCCAAGAGACTGGTTCATCCACTGATAAATTTTTGACTTATACTGCTGGCTCTGCCTCCCCCATTCACCGGAATATCTTTTAGATATAAAGGAAAACACTGCCAGACACACTGCCAGCAGACCAGCAACAATCACTGTAATAGACTGGCTTACGGAAAACAGGTACAACCCAATAGCTCCACATACACACACTTCTGCAATCATCTCCATAATGTGGATAATTCCTTTGGCAAACTGGTCCGTGTCTTCCTGCATACTTCTTTGGAGAACTGAAATATTTTTATTCAGATGAAACGTATAGGGTTCTTTCATATAAGCCTTTAGCAGTTGGGTGGAAATGGTTCTTTGAATCCGATAGGAAAAACGGTAAATAGCATTTTTCTCCATCATAATATAGATATTTTTTATTACGTAAATACAAATAATGCCTCCTGACATCAACGCTAAAAAATATTCTGTTCCAGAAAAAGAAATATTTTGATAAATGGCTGACCATAACTTACTATCCGCTATTTCTGCAGGGTTCACAATAATATCAATAAAAGGGGAAAATATTGCCACCGCTGCCAGCTCCAGAAAGCTGCCAAAAACAACTGCTGTCAAAAGCAGCAGCATCTTTAGTTTATCTTTCTTTGTAAATATATAGTTAAACTTATCAATCATATTTGTACCTCCGCATATTACATACACGATACTGCACCAGTCATTTATCTTTAAAATTGTATCCGGACTTTATCCCGGAAATATACTTCTCGTACTGCTCCAACATTTCCGCACTGCTTTCAGGCATAAAAATATACCTAAACGTTTTCATTTGACGCATATGGTGAAATACAGGCATTATGAGCATTATAACACATATAATCAGTATTGCCCTCCTTATTGGCATATTTTTCATTATTTTTTCCTTTTTCTTCATTTTCTCCCTATATCCATACAGTTTTAAGATAAGAGTCCCATATCCCTGTACCATATAGGGAATTAACAAAAGGAAATAATGAACCGCATACTGCCCTTTGGCTTCCCAAAAAATATGAAACAGAAAACCGCCTATAAATATTACTGCAAATCCCATCTGCTCCATAGTTTGTTCCCTCCTGTACATTAAAAGATACAAAAGAGTTCCAAACAAAATAACTGTCTGCATCATATTATATATTTCCGTAAGTATAATGCTTCCTTTACCCTCAACCAGGTTCTGTATCCACGCTGGAATATCCTTTGCCGATTCCCGGCCTCTTAACAAGGTGAAGCTCTGAAAACTTGGTTCATTCCACTGAGCGGCCAGCTTTCTTCCAAAAAAATCCAGCCCATAGCGCCAGTCGTGGGCAAATTTTTGTAATCTTTGAGAAATTTCCTCTATTGCAGCCTTGTTTGTCGCATCATAGTCATGACCATTTTCCTCTGATAATTCTCCGCTTCTTCCATTAAAAGAGCCTGGGGAAACGACTCCTTCCTCCAGTCCCATAACCACCCAGGCCAAATGAGGCAGACCTTTCGGCAGCTCTCTTCCCGTCATAGACTGCAGTGTTATATTAACCAGCCATCCCCCTAATGTGCATAATAGAATTACAATCACTCCAAACAATGCTGTTTCCTTTTTCCTTTTGGTTATGAATAACTCCATCATTGCCAAAAGTAAAACTGCGGCTGCCACAATCAAATTGTTGGATTTCATAATAATTGAAAGGGAAAGAAAAAATGCTGACAGAAATATGTGCCTTTTTTTTCCATCCTCAAAGAAACAAAATTCATGATAAAGCGCCAGAATAGCCATCAAAAATCCAATAATAATTCCATAAACAAATGTTACATAAAAAAACATTGGCAGAAATAACACCATTTGCACAACTGTCCACACACTTCTTCCCTGTTTTCTTAACGGCCATACAAAAGACGTAATTTTACCAATATAATAATAAGAAAGAGCTAAAGCGGCAGCATTAATGAGCTGCATAACCACATTGCTTTTCTCTCCAAATACCTGGACCATCATATAAATATAAAGAAAAAATCCCTTTTGATTCGAATAGCGGAACATATATCCGCCTCTCTCCCATTGATGCAAGTCCCCCTGCATAAGCTCCTTCACCGCATTCATCATTTTTGACGAATCACTAAACAGAGCGTACTGCGTTGACACAATAAAAACACATGCGATTACAAACATGCAGACACAGGGATATGCTATAGAAACTGAAAAACGTACTTTTCCCTTTACCCTTTCCAGTGCGCAGAACAATACAAAAAAAACTGTCACAGCAACCAGCAGCACAAATATATTTTTAATCAGGCTATCTGGCAGAAAATATACATAATCCCCCATATAAATTCCGCCCTTCCCATCCTCATACTGCCGGTATGCCTGAACACTGGTTCCCAACATACTAAGCAGAAAAAGATAGCATATGATTACACCAAAAATAAACTGCACCATGTAAATACATATTTGATAAAATTTTTCTGCCTTCATTCTCTTCTCCCATCTGCGCCATCCTTAAGG
Organism: uncultured bacterium; assembly: GCA_947088515.1. Lineage (GTDB taxonomy): Bacteria > Bacillota > Clostridia > Lachnospirales > Lachnospiraceae > Suilimivivens. The sequence goes on along the minus strand of CAMUHA010000004.1, from coordinate 34,834 downwards.
ATTTGTTTGAAAAGCAATCCCTCCATCTGTATTTCCCTACCGCTTCCGGAAACTATCAGACGCTTACTCCCCGTCCACCTCATACTGCTTCACAATTTCCTGTGTATACACGTTAAAAACCTCTGTATCATCATTTCTTGCAAACAATTTTGCAAACGCGTCCATGTTAGATACCCCACAGATAACCACAATCACTGCCAGTATCACAGCAGCCCTTCTTATTATCCTTTTTCCTGCAGGCGATGCTGCTCCATCTGCCCTAAGCGTTTCCCTCTTTCCGGCCAGATACTCGCCCCATTTCCCATAGCCCCTTACGCACAATGGAATCAGCAGCAAAAAGAAGGGGATGGTATACATGGCCTTCGCTTCCCAAAATAAATGGAATCCAAAGCCTCCCATAAAGGTAAGCGCCAGCAAAGTTTCCTTAAGTCCTCCCTTTTTCATTTCCAGAATGCTATACAGAAAGGCTCCTGCCAGTATCCATGTCTGGAACAGATTTACCAGGAAAATATAGATAACCCGTCCTTTTCCCTCCATCAGCCACAAAAGGCCATCCCTTCCTTCCCGCTCTTCCAATAGCCACAGAGACTGAAAGGTGGGATTGTTCCACTGGGAAGCAATTTTCTTTACAAAAAAACTGATACTGGCCGACAGATTTTGAGGATACCCGGAAATAATTTTCCGTATTTCCTCCTTCGCCGCCTCCAGCGTCTTTTCGGCGTCAAATCCATTTTCTTCATACACCGTATTATTATAGCCGTTATACCATCCCGGCGCTGATTTTCCATCCTGCAGTCCCATGGCAATATAAGTTGCCATAGGTATTCCTTCCACCTTCTCTTTGCCGTTTACATATCTGGTATAGCTGTTAATCCCAGCCTTTGAAAGCGCCAAAAAGCCAAAAAGCGCCGCTATAAATATTACCAGGGCAAGGATCTTTTTTCTGTCCTTTTTCACCGCACAGCACCCGGAAAGAACCAGATAGAGAACCTCCGCAATCAGGAAAATCAGGTAATTGGTCTTTATGACAACTGCCACAGCCATTGCCACGCCCCCCAGCAAAAGCTGGATAAGCCCCAATCTCTTCTCATACAAAAGCATCATATAAAAAGAAAGCAGGGCAAAAAAAAGTCCCGTCACCGTTCCATATAAATAGAACGCATAAAAAAGATAAGGCCAAAACAGCAGACAGACAAGAAGAATGCCCCTGCCTGTATTTTCTTCCTTTTCTCTCCAAATTTCACCGCCAATTTTCACAAGCAGCACATAAGTTCCCAGAATAAACAGGATATTTACCAGCTCAAAGGCAATATAGTTTAAGTTTCCAAACACTGCCGATAAAATCTGAAAGTACAATACCGTTCCCATCTGGTGGGGGTATTTAAACAGATATCCTCCCACTTCAAATGAAGACCCATCTCCCTCTCTAAGGGCTGCGGCAAGCTCCATCACGGTCCGCTGGTCATATTTGGGATAATACCCGCCTGACAGCACAATGTATACCATTCCCAACGCTAAAAGCACAAGCAGGGCAATATTTCCCTTTCTCCCCCATCTCACAAAAGAAAACTTTTTTCTATAACAAAGCAGGATGCTGCATACAAGAAATACACAAAGATGGAGCAAATAACCGTCCTTCACAAAAAAAGTATGTTCCGTGTTAACTCCCACTGCTCCTGTGCCTGGGTCCGTGATATATTCAATTCCGCCAATATAACAGGTACTGAACACACTATGAATCAGCAGATATCCCACAATTACTGCAAAGCCTGTAAAGAGGATGCGCCTTACCAGCTCAACTCCTGTTATTGTCTTACTCTTCATCAAAATCTCCCTTCGCATCATTCCAATAGGCGTACGCCGCTTCTCCTCTTTTATCTTCTATGTGGAGACGCTCCTGTACCCATTTTCCAAAGCAGGAGGTGGCTTTCCTTGCCTTTGCGATACTGTTATGGTCTTCCCCAGGCATCAGATAATTCATATTTAAGAATGCAATTCCTCTTTCCTTCGCTAAGTCAGCTAAGGAGTTATAATAGGGCATTCCGTCAATATACTGGAAGATTTCTTCTGACCCTTCCTCTGGCGGCTCAATAATCAGTCCATTGTCAGGGGTTTTCAGCAAAATCAGCTCCACATTTTCCTTCTGACACAGGCAGATGATTTTTTCAAGCCAGAAAAGGGCAGTCTCATTCAGCTCTTTTCTCTCCGCACAGTTTATAATTTCCGGGTCCACACTCTCATCCCCCAGCGGATGCTTTCCATAAGCAGACCAGCCTTTATAGGGATTTTTGCTTTCGTATATCTCCTTAAAGGCAAAGTCCTGTGTCGAAAGCATATCCCACCGGGAATGATATTTTGCAAGTTCAAAGAAAAAATACTCCCAGTTTTCCGGCTCTACATTATTTAATATTCCCAGAATTTTGGCCTTTCCCCAACGCATATCATCGAAATTAAGGCGTACCACCGCATCTCGCGGCATTTCCCCCCAGTTACAGAAAGTGACTTCCAGTACAATTGCTCTGGGCTTTTGGTACTTTAACGCTTCCATAATATAATAATAGGAAATGCTGAATGTCTGCTCATTTCCTCCATACACATAGGAAGTGATCCCCTGCTCTTCCCACAAGACAGCTGGCGCCATGGTTGAAAACAACTGGCTGGAACCAACGAATATTAAATCCAGGCTGTTTTTTGGCTCTGCATAAAAGCCCCGCCCTTTCCGTGTATTGTCATAAGGATTCTCCATTCTCTTGGGCTTTAACACCACTGTTGCAAGGCAAAGCAGACAAAAAACGCATAAAAGGAATCCAGCTGTTTTTATAAATACTGTTTTTTTTTCGGGCATCTTTCTAAAACCTTCCATATATAAATTGATTAGCTGCATAGGCCGGTCCATAGGTTCCAAATACCAGCACAGTCATAATCATTGCAAGATAAAACACCCATCTTATTACAAGCGGCCGTCTTGCCGTCCATTCTCTTATGCTGATATTTTTTTCATGAAGAAAATCCGCCCCAAACAAAGAAACAATACCCAGAACCAAAGGAACTGTCTGAAGTCTTGAAAGTCCCATTTTATAATAGGCATCTCCGTCCAGAATCACTTCCGGGTTCCAGATGGCAAACATATTTTTTATAAGGTTCACAAAATGCGACAAGGAGTCTGCCCGGAATACCATCCATGCAAAGGTAACAAGCAGGAAGGTAATTCCCATCCTGACCCCCATGCCTATCATTCCCGGCTTTTTATCTTTTTTGTTTTTCCTTATCTTGTCAGCAACCACTTCCGCCGCCTGGCAGGCGCCGTGGAAAATTCCCCACACTAAAAAGGTTGGCCCCGCGCCGTGCCAGATGCCGCTTACGCCAAACACAATCAGAATATTTATGCACTGGCGCACTGTCCCCTTCCGGCTCCCTCCTAATGGGATATATATGTAATCCCGAAGCCATCCGCTAAGGGTCATGTGCCACCTTCTCCAAAAATCACGTATGGACAGAGCAAAGTAAGGCTGCCTAAAGTTCGGTGAAAGCCGAAACCCAAAAGTCTGGGCTGTGCCAAGGGCAATATTTACACAGCCGCTAAAATCCGCATACAGCTGGATACTGTAAAGCGCTGCCGCCACCGCAATATAAAGTCCCTGCATTTTTGTGTAATTGCCATACACTGTATTTACCATAATCCCGGCCTTATCCGCCACCACAAACTTTAAAAAATATCCCCACAAAATGAGCTGCCATCCAAAGGTAAATTCCTTGTAGTCAAAGCGCCTCCCTGCCTCCATATTCTTCTTCCACTTATCAAACCGTGCAATAGGTCCCTGTACAATCTGGGGGAAAAAGATGGCAAACACCATAAAGGAGACGAGATTTCTTTCCGGCTCATATTTTTTCCGGTAAATATCCACTGCATAGCTTATCAAAGACAAGGTATAAAAAGAAATTCCCACAGGAACCAATAAAGAACGCCACCCGTCCCAAACCCCGGCAGCTTTAAAAAGCGCCAGAGGAAAAATCAGCAGGGCAATTACAGCCGCAAGTCCCGCCGCCCGTCCTTTGCCTTCTTCATTATTTCCCAATGCTCTTCCATACAAAAATGTAACCAAAACAGCCCCTATAAGCCACAAAGCAGCCCCTTTTGAGTACAAAAATACATAAAGGAGACTGCCTGCAAGTATCACCTTTATCCGGCCTCTTACAGGCACAGTATAAAAGACAAGATTAAGAAACGCAACAAAAATAACATAATAAATTGAAATAAATGACATTATTTTCTCCGCTTCGTCCAATACACCGCCATACCCAAGGCAAAATAGCCTGCCCCATATCCCATGACAATGCCTAAAATATTGTTTCGTATTTTCTCCATCAGCACAATATTTCCGCTGAAATACTCAATTTCTTCTCCTGGCAGGAACGCTTCCATTTTCTTAAAGTCCTTGTATGCCGGATTTTCTTCCTCATAATAATTCCACTCTTTGTTAAGGTCCGCACAGTCCCTGCGGTACACCACATATCCGTCAGGATAGGAAACTGTAAGATTTATAATAAGGCAAAGAACTCCTGCCGCAAGCACACCTGCAAGGCGCTTTTTCAGTCCAAATGCCATAACCTCCCTGACCAGCTCTGGTATCCGCATCAGCCCCGAAAAATCAAGCGTAATCTGCCTGTTTATTTTCTGCAGGCTCTTTACAGGTAAAAGGCATATCCCTTGTTTTTCCTTCCGCCGGCTGTCAAACAATAATGCCCCCATAAAAATAAAAGATAGATTTTTAAATGAAGTGTTATACAAAAAGGGTTCTGTCAATCCTCCAATGACAATGGAAATAATTATCAGCGTTTCCAGATTTTTATTTTCTTTTAAATAGCGGTAAATCATGTACATGGTTCCAAGGCAGATAACCCCAAAGGGCACTGCCCCGTAAGTAATAAACGCCGACAGGTACGCATTGTCCATAGTTATGGTTTCTGTGGTAATATCTGAAAGCCGCACTCCAAACAGGCTCATATATTCCGGCTTCAAATACCGCCATGCCAGCTCCATCCGGGAGCTTAGCAGAGAATTTAATTTTAAAAACAAGGGGCCGGTAATCGCCACCGGCGCCACTAAGGACAGTCCCACACATACCGGGAATACCAGCCACAGCAGAAGCTTTTCAACGATACACAGCTTTTTTCTAAAAAGCAGGTATATTCTTCCTGCCAGCAGACACATAAACACCGCAAATCCAGTGTAGCTGACAGAATACAAAAATACCAGGCAATTTCCCACAAACAGCCAAAGGGCATGTTTTAAGCGGAATTTATCACCCAAATAATAAATAACAAAAATAGCCAGTACGATATAAGAAACCTGCAGTACATTGGGATGGGGATACCCCAGGCTCCACCGGAAAATATGCCCCATTCCCAGCTTCTCATGTACTTTGTATACGGTGTCTCCCATATGGAACAGTGAAGATATGGTAACTGCAAAGAATGACAGCCCCCAAAGCGCCATTCCAAGGGTGAACACCCTCTTTACATCCACATACTTCATACCAGCCATCATCATCCCATAGAGTAAAAGTCCCTTTTCACCGGATGTCAGGTACACTGCCCCAGAAAGTCCGATTACTCCGGCCATCCGAAGAATCTCCGACGCTGTATAGGTTTCAATTGCCACCTTCAGTAAAAGACAGGCGGCGGCAAAAACTAAAATCAGTTTAAAAATACTCTGTCCGTCATAAAGCCCAATTCCTTTGGCAAACAAAAGAGCTCCAAAGAACAGCCAGTATAAAATTTCTCCGGCGCTGACAGTTATTCTGCCGGCATTTCCTGCGCCGCTTATCTTATTTTCTTTCAATGAACTTATTCTCCCTAAGCCTGTACTTACCGCCCATCAAAAACTTGTGCTTAATCACCCACCATCCCGGCACCCAAATATACTTGTGCATGGCAGGGGAAGCGCTTCCGATCATCCAGCAGTTTCTTTCGCATTTTCTGGTGCATTCCCGCACTTGCTTTGCCTGCTGCGAATTCCAAAGTTCCTCCCAGCTCTGCTTTCGCAGGTTTCCCATTACCGCCTTTTTCTCCATGCCGTTGCAGGGAATCACATCGCAGAATGGGTCAATAAAAAAAGCATTTTTTGACATATCACAGGGAAGCAGCCGCTTATTTCCGTAAATATAGTTAATCAGTCCATGGTTAAAATAGGCTCTGAACCATTTTTTTGGTGATTTGCTTCCCAAAAGCTCGTTAATCAGTTTTTCAAAATTCTGTGCCACCTTTTGTTTATCATCTATTTTATTATCTGTCTTTCTGAAATAAAAAGAATTATGCAAAGTTGCCGTTGCAAATTCCATACTCATATCATTGGCAATATGGTAGAGGGGAACTAAATCCTCACAGTTCATATCCTGCACCGTCATGCCAAACCCTACATCCGGATGTTTCATTTCCACCAGTTTTTTTAAGGTGCTATACCCCCGGTTAAACCCATCCGGAATGCCCCGGATCTTGTCATTGGTTTCCTGCAGTCCTTCAATACTGATACGGATACCCACCTTTGGAAATTCCCTGCACAGGGCAAGTATTCTGTCTGTAAAGTATCCGTTGGTGGAAATCACAATCCGGTTGCTTTTTTTGTAAAGCTCCCGTACAATATCGGGAATATCCTGCCTCACAAAAGGTTCCCCCCCTGTGATATTGGTAAATGCCATTTCGGGCAGCTTTTTTATTTCCTCCAGCGTAATTTCCTCGCTTGGTTTGCTGGGGTCCTTAAAGCAGTCGCACATATTGCAGCGGGCATTGCATCTGTAAGTTACAATGACAGTCCCATATAAAGTCCGTTTCCCCATAGCTTTTGTCCTGACCTTTCCTTTCTTCCTTACATTACTTTTTTATACAAATCCAATAATTTCTCACAATATTCTTCTATCGTGTCAAAGGTGATTTGCAGGCAGTTATCCGAATACTCCCGGCACAAATCTTCATTCTCCCAAAGCCTCTTTATTTTTTCCAAAAGCTCCTTTTCGTTTCCCGGCTCAAACAGCTCCCCTGTCAACTTGTCCTTTAAAAGCTCCGGTACTCCGCCGATATTTGAGGCCACAAGAGGCGTCCCATATTTTTGCGCCTCCATCACTGAAAAGGGACAATTTTCATACCACTGGGATGGAAAAACCGCAAACCGGGCTTCTCCTATCACTTTTTTCAGCTCTTCCCCTCGCAAAAACCCAAGCTCTTTAATATTCTCACAGCCTGCAATTTCTTCTTTTAAAGGCCCTCCCCCTGCAAAGACAAAGGGTATCTCCTTTAGTTTTCTGCACACCGCAAGCAGGGTACGCACGCCCTTTTCCTCGGTATAGCGCCCAAAATAAAGAACATACTTTTTCTTTTGGGGAAGAATTTCCGTCCCTCCCTCATCCAGAAAATTATATAATGTTACAAGTTTTTCCGCAAGCAGCGGGTTGGTTGCCAGCTTTTCCTTCATAAAATTGCTGGGGCAGATAATGGCGTCCACTTTCCCATAAGTTTTAAGCACATGATACAAGGTTCCTTCCACTGTTCCCAGAAGACTCTTTATTCTGGAGCCGTGAATGCAGCGGTATTTGGCACAGTTCCCAAATTTTCCTCCTTTGCACATAAAGCAAAGCTTTCCGCCATCTGGAATCATCATCATATGGTTGGGGCAGACCCACTGATAGTCATGGGCAGTAAAAACAATGGGCGCCTTCCTTCCCTGCTGCCTCTCCCATTTTTTAATCTCGTAAATGATAGAAGGCGTAAGCTGGAAATTAAAATTATTCAAATGCACCACATCCGGTTTAAAATCCTCCAGTACCTTTCTGATTTTCCTTCCAGCCTCCCTGGAATATATAATCTTAAAGGGATAGAGAATTTTCCCCAGGCCGCCGCCATGAAAGTCCATATCGCTGGTATAACATTCCGCATGGTTGCCCACAATCCTTCCCTCATGCTCCATGCCGAAGTATTGTACCTGATGCCCCATCTTTTGAAGCTGTTTTCCAATTTCAAAAATATACGTTTCTGACCCACCATTGGGAAACAGAAATTTATTTACCATTAACACTTTCATAGAGTTCCTTTGTCCGCCTAACCACTTCATCCCAATCATATTTCCCGCAGATAAAGTCTGCGCTTTGTCTTTTATAGTCTTCCACTTTGTCAGGGTTTTTAAGCAAATCCCACAGTTTTTCCTTTAAATCCCTGACATTACTTTTCTTAAAAGAAACCGCCCTGTCCTCAACCACTTCCATATTTTCCCTGATATCGCTGACAAGACAGCAGTTTCCATAGCTCATAGCTTCCAAAAGCGTAAGAGCCATCCCTTCCACATCGCTGGGCAGTACAAACAGATAAGCATTAGAGTACAATTCCTCCAAAACCCTCCCCTGCACAAAGTCCGTCATAATGATCTTGGGGTTTTTAGCCGCTCTTTCCTGTATGCGCCTCATATACTCATAGGAATGGCTGCTGCCTCCCGCAATCACCAGCTTTTTGTCTGTTTTTATGGACTCAAAAGCGTCTATCAGATAGTGAAGCCCCTTTTCCGGCACAAGCCGTGCTAAAAACAAAATATATCCATCCTTGCAAAGGCCATATTTTTCCCCGATTTCCTGCACTTCCCGTATCTGGGGCCTGTCAATTCCATTAGGGATAAAATGGGTCTGCCTTCCATAGGTGTCCAGAAAATACTGCTGTACATTTTGGGACAAAACTATCACTTCATCTGCATACTTTGCCGCCATCTTTTCGCCGAACTTAAGAACCCTGGAAGCAAAGTTTCCCCACTTGGCCCTCTGCCAGTCCAGTCCGTGAATGGTGGCGACCACCTTTATGCCAAACAGTTTGGGAAGAAATAAAGTGGCGCACGGCCCTTCTGCATGGTAGTGTATCACATCATACCCGCCAAACAGAGCCCGCAAAGTTGCCAGAACAGAGTATACAATAGCATTGAGCTTACCATTTTTCAGAGTAGGCACAATAATAATACGAATCCCCTTATAGTATTTCCTTCTGCTGTTTCCATATTCCTTTCCTGAAACATGGTAGCCGGAACGGTTATAGGCTTCTACCTTATAGCCAAGGTCCGTCAGCTTCACAGACAGATTTTCCACCACAACTTCCACTCCGCCCTCTCTGGACGGAATCCGCTTATGGCCAATCATGGCTATTTTCATTGTTTTTTTACTTCTGTTTTTTTCCTTCTTTTTCTGCTCTCTTTGTATCAACCGTGACTCTCTGCCCACATTCCACAAAAAAGACAGATTGGTTCCCAGATACCGGGGAATCAGCCGCACAGGGTCCTGCAAAATCCGGTAAAGCCATTCCAGACACATTTCCTGCATCCAGCCCGGCGCACGTTTTACCGTGCCTGCAATAAAATCGAAGGCTGCCCCTACGCCAAGCATAACACCCGTTACTTTATCCATATGGTCATACATCCACTTCTCCTGCTTGGGAGCCCCAAGAGCAATCCATATGAAATCAGGTTTCGCATCATTAATTTTTTTGATAACAGCTGCGTCTTCCTCCTCTGAAAGGGGACGGAAAGGAGGGGAATACATGCCTGCAATTGTAAGAGTTGGATATTTCTTTTTTATGGCATCCTTAAGCTTTTTTAAGGTTTCCTTTTTCCCCCCATAAAAATAATGACGGTATCCCTTCTGCCCGGATATCTCAAAGATTTTCGGCATCAAGTCCGGCCCTGGCACTCTCTGGGCATCTGTAAATCCTCTCCGCCTGCTTACAATTGACAATGGCTTTCCGTCAGGCAGCGCCATACTTGCGCTGTTTTGCACCTTACGGTATTCTTCATCCCGGAAAGACAGGACTGTAGTATGCACATTGGATACACAAATATATTTTCCCCGGAGGGACTCTAAATTTTCTGTAAGATATGCAATTGTTTCCTGCATGTTTGTGACACTGATATTGGTTTTTAAAATTTTACAGTATGTTTTGTCTGATTGTTTCATTCAATCCCAGCTTCCTTTAACAATTGACCTGCAATCCGAGAAAGCCCGTAAACCTTTTTTACTTTCTCCGCGTTCATTGACAGTTTTTCCGCAAATGCGTTATCTGATGCAATTTTCTTCATGGCATCAGATAACGCCCCCACATCTCCTACCGGCGTCAAAATTCCGCTCACATTATTTTCAATATAGGCCCGTGAGCCTCCCACCGGACAATCTGTGGAAATGACAGGCACACCCATGGCCAGCGCCTCTATCATAGAATTGGAAATCCCCTCATAATCTGATGAAAGCACAAACATGGCACAGTCCCTGACTTCCTCCTTCACTTTGGAAGAAAATCCTCTGAAAAACACTTTATCTTCTATTTTAAGCTCCCTTGCCTGCCTCTTTAATGCCTCTTCCAGTTCCCCCACGCCGAACAAATGAAGCGAATAATCAGGAAACTCCTTTGAAAATTCCCCAAAAGCATCCAGAAGTAATTTCTGGTTTTTCTGGGGCTTTAAACGGGCAGCGGACACCACAGTCTTTTTCCGCTCCCCCTTATAAGGCTCCGGCACATCATCCGCCGCCGGATTGGGAATCACCACAGACTTTTTCCTTAAATTTTCCGGGAATCCCAATTTCATATCCTCTGTCATAAGCACCAGCTTTTCCGCTTTTGCATACGCCCAGTTGCGTATCCGGGGATGCTCATACTGGCTTGGGTCGTTTCTCTCTGACACTAAAAGCCTGTGAGAAATTCCCGCCGCCGCAAGCACAGAAAAAACCGCTCCCATAACGCTGAAGGCAAAAATGTAACACCCCTTGTTTTTCTTATAGAATTTACGCATATCCACAAGACGTCTTATGCGAAGCATCATATTTCCCCCCGATGCCTGCCCGGAAATATGCACTTCCACCCTCTCGTCTAGAGGATAAGCCCTGTGGTTTCCTGCAAAAAGAAGAATTGCCACCTGATATCCCTTCTTTACAAACTCATTGGAAAGAAGGGAAACCACACGCTCAGTTCCACCTCCCGGCATGTCCGGCAACACAAAAACAATTTTCGTCATTAAGTCAAACGGCCTCCCACCTGATTGAACTGGCCGGCTAGAAACTCATTTCCCAGCCTGTCCCTGTAACGGATACAGTTATCCACATAACGCTCATTGTGGACGCATATTTCATTTAATTCATCCACGCTCCATTCCCGGCCCACAATGCCAAGGGTAAATTCCCTGATATAAGAAGCGTTAAAGGGAACCGGAGTGGTGATCACAGGGGTTCCCGCCGCAATACTTTCCACAATGGAAACCATACTGTTATCCTTTGCGGTATTTACTAAAAGCGCCTTTGCCCTGCCAAGCACAGGCATAAGGCTTTCGTGACTCTGCTTTCCCAAAAAAAGAATATTCTCTTCTTCCCCCAGCGCCTTTGCCTGCTGTTTTAGTTTTTGTCGCAGCGGCCCGTCTCCAATAATCTTAAGCTGATATTTTCTCCCCCTGTCCGTCTTGCAAAAGGCGGAAAACCGTACAAGAATCTGGTCTATCCGCTTTCTTTCCACCAGCTGGGAAAGCACCACAAAATAGTTGTCCTTTTCCCTGCTGTATCCAATTTTGTCAAGGTCCACCCCATGGTCAATCCTTTCATGAAGCACATTGGAAGAATACCTGCCGATAAATTCCGCCGCCGCGTCCGACCGGGGAATAACGGGAATCTTTCTCATAAATAATCTTACCACAAGATTATACCACAAAAGAGAGGGTATCTTCCGCATCATGTGATTGTGGGCCCCCAGCTCATGCCAGATAACCAGCTTTTTTCCTGCATGAAGCGCCCCTTGAAGTGTATGGAGGGAAAATGCCTCACTGCTTATCACATAATCATATTCTTTTCTGTGCTCCCTTAAATAGCTTCCCAGCCCCTTTAGCAGCGGAATGCACCTGGGTTTACACACCTTTGGGAAAAGACAGGGAAACCAAAGAACCGGAAAAGGATAGCCCTCCTCCTTAAAGGGACGGTAGCTTTCCGCCGCCACAAGCACAGGCGCATCCCCATTTTTTAAAAATCCCATACATAAAGAATAAATCATGGTATCCTTAATGGATGCCGCCTTCGGAATTACATCTGTCTCCGAAGTGTATAAAATCGGATTAATTATCAGTACTTTCATATGCCGCTCCCTGCAAGCCGCTCAGCTATTACTTCCCACCAATATCTTTCTTTGCCGGAAGTTAAGCCGAAAACCCCGCTCCAATATGCCCCCAGCAGGAAAAATATGTAGTTCCGTGCAAAGTACACAGATATCCCATGGGCTTCCACCACCGTATAAACGGAAAAAGAAACAATCATGATAATGGCCATGTAGTCCTTTTTCCTGATACAATATCCCATTAAAGCGAAAAGCACAATAATAAAAATACATGCCGGAATCACTCCATACCAGTAAAACAGCCTTATCCACCCCATATCAAAGTAATAAATACTTTCCGGGTTTGAAAACAGCCTCCAGGTTCCAATGGTTCCTTCCATCTGGTTGGTTGCTGTCAGTTCCCGGATGCGCCCTGTCAGCGCCCTGTCCAGATACACAAAAAACTGGGTAGGCTTTGACCATTCCCCGTGCCAGACAAAGTTGTATACCCGGTACGCATTGGCGGCAATCGCCACCGACATCAGCACGCTTCCTGCCGTAAGCGCCGCCCCCGCTCCGGAAGCAAATTTCCTGAACTTGTCATTTTTAATCAGGCGGATGATGCCTGCATAAAATACCGTGAACACCGCTACCAAAAGACTTGTCTTAGAATCTGTCAGGTAAAAAAAATACCCGTTTACTATAAGAAGAAGGATAAACCCGTACCATTTCATCTTCTCCCCATACAGATAAAGGCACAGCACAGTAAGGGCCCAGACCATGCACTGGAGGGCATTGGGATGTCCCATTCCAAGAATATATCTGGTTTCCTCTCCGCCCCGTCCAAAGTCTGCCGTAAGCGATGCCTTCCCGAAAATTCCAAGCAGGGACAAAAGAATCAGCAGAGCGCATCCGGTCAACGTCATATAGAACACCATTTTCAGGCATTTTTTCATGTTTATTCCCTTACACGCCGCTATCATCATCACCAGCCGCACAATTTCATTTCTCTCCGTAATAAAGTACGAGGCAGCCCCCAAAAGCAAAAACAAAAACATCGCTCCGTATTCTTTCAGGGTATACCTGGTAAAGCAGACCTTCACCGCAAACAAAAGAAAAGTAATCTGGAACAGTCTTCCCTCTATGGGATTGATATATGCGCTTTTGTCTACCAGCAGGATCATCACTTCAGTAATCACGCCCAGATAAAAGGCATTATATGCGATTTTTGAAAAAATTTCATTTCTCTTTTCCATCTACCACGCTTTTCCTTCCGGGCTGACAAAATGCCATCCCTGCCACAAATCTTCCATTTCCTGTTTGTCGAACTTCTGTGTGTTTTTATGAATGGTGGGACGTATCATAATTTTTTCCTTATTGCCGTTTAACCTTGCCCCCCAAAAGCTGAAGGTAGAGTTCGCACAGATATTATGCTTACAACAACTCATCAGCCACATATCATAAAAACTGTCCTTTCCACGATTGATATCCACAACCGTAAATTCTTCTCCCTGATACTTTTCTTTTGCATAAGAAATATCATCGGAAAACAGATAAAAACGGGCTTTTGGCGCCTTCCTCCTTACCACCTCAAGCGCTTTTTCATAATAGGCGTCTGTGCAGATATTTCCAAACATGGCTTTATTCTCCGCATCCAGGTAGTCCCCCCGCCTGATATGGACACTGACAGCTTCACATTCTTTCATTTCCTGCGCCATCTGTTTATTGTGAGGATTCCGGCTTTCCGGAAAACGGATTTCCCGGCGAAGCACATCCAGAATATCCCTGTAATACTTTTCACAGGCAAAGTACCCGCTAAGATAACAATTTTCAAAGTCCAGCAGTTTTGGGCAGTACATCTCCTTTTCATAAAAATGGCGCACCGTAAAGGGCAGAAACTTTCTTCTGATTTTTCCGGACAATCCGCCGCTCCCTGCCAAAGCCGCTTTTTCCTTTGGCGTGCAGATCTCATAAGTTAAACCTTCAAAGTAATTTAGTTCCAGTTCCCTTTTTGCAGGCATCTTTTTCTGGTTTTCCTTATCAAACCAGGAAATATCCAGCTTCGCTTCTCTTCCAAGACTTCTGAACTTCCTGTACAGCGCATACTGCTGCAGCTGGTTTCCAAGACCTCCCGCCGCTTCTACAATTATCATTCCCACTCTCCCAAACAAATTGCCCTATTATACACTTAAAAATGAATTTTAAGCCCTTCCACCTTAGGCTCCACAAGCTGGTCCACACTGCCTTCCCTTACGTAAATAGTTAAAGTGCCGCAAGGTATTTCACTAAACCCCGTTAAATCCAGACTCATATCATATACCCAGTGTCTGTCCGTCCTGTTGTACATGACCACAATGTCCATATCCTCGAAACTTTCTTCCTTATAAAATTCCTCCTCATATATAAGGGTGCTGTCGCATACCCGGTTTATCACTTTTTTCTCCTGGTCCCAATAATATACCTGGTCAAAATCATGAAGCTTCTGCCAGTAATTGATGGTAAGATTTCCTTCTTCATTAGGCCGAAAGCACGCCAAAACCTTTGTATCCGGCCCCGCCATCTCATTTACTGCTTCCAGCATGGCAGTAACGCCTTCTCCCCGGTGTCTGAAATAATCCGCCTCCCTTAAACATACTCTTCCATGAGCTGCAAGAAGCAGCAAAAGCCCTGACACATACACAACCCTTCTCCTGCCGGACAGGGGCTTCCATTTAGTGATTACAAGCACAAAGAAAAACGCAAATCCAATAGAGCTGGGAAGTATATAGCGCTCACTGATTCCTGAACGTCCAAAAACAATAAACTGTGGAAGCAGAAAAGCAATGGTCAAAAGCATCTCCTTCCATAACTTTTTCAATTCATCATAATAGGTCAACAAAATGGCGCAAAACAGCATGCCAAACCGCTTAAACCATTTTAAATCCCCCTGCAGGGATTCACTTATGGCGTCTGCGTAAACAGAAAGGGGCACACCGGCTTCCAACCCCACTGTGCCATAATTATTGGTTCCCACACAAGTGACAATCACCGCCACCGGCGCCAGAAAAATGATTCCAAGGCACACCAGATACCCAAGTCTTGCCCGGATTGTCTGCCCTATTTTCTGCAGAGTAATTGTTTCTTCTTCCTGCAGCTCGTAATAAAGAACATACAGCATTAAAAAAGGCACCAGAATAATATAGGATTCTTTATAATTGACCATTGCCCCAAACAAAAGGAGGCTCGCCCCCATCCACCCTTTTTTGCCCCGGCTCTTATGAAACCCTAAAGGACCTGCAGTATTTCCCATCTTTCCTTCGGATACCCCTGCCTCCGAAAGTCCGCCCCTTGCTGTCAGGTACTTAAGCATACAAAAGAAGCCTGCGGAAAACAAGGCTGTACACTGGGACTCCTGGGGTCCCAGCTTCCACCAGACCGCAGACTGGTATCCCACCATGGATATAAGGGAAAACAGTGCGGCATATCCCTTTCTGGCCCCCATCAGTCTCCCGCAGTAATACAAAAATACCAACGACACAACAGTTTCAAGAGCCTTCATCACAAAATATACCGTTAAATTAATTCCAAAAAGACCACATCCAAATATTCTGGCAGAATAGTACAAAGGCTCATACCGCCACCCAAAATCTGCCATAACCTTTTTTGTCAAAATATCCATCATGGGAATATTCTGACGCTCCATCTCGTAGGTCCACTTTAAAAATTCATGGTCATCCACCAGATGAAAACCGCTTGTCATGGTTCCCATAAGAATTGTAGTGCCAAAAACCAGAAGCAAGGCCCCCAAAAGAACTATGATAAATTCCAATTTTGCATTAATGTTAATCTTATTCTTCAACTTTGTTCTTCTCTTCCCATTCTTTTCTGTCAATGGCAACCACACTGTTTTTGCCATAAAACTCTTTCACTACTGTGTTGGTAAAAGCCTTTGGATTATCTGTTACCGGCATGTGCATAAGCGGCCCCTGCACATCATTAATAGAAGGCAGCTCCACATCCTGTATAGAATCATCCATAAGAAGCCGGGTCTGTAAATCCATCTGTTCTTTATAATCCCTTGCCTGTCCGGTACGGATATAGTCCACACTCACATACCAAAGGCTGTCTTTTATATTCCCCCGGAACATAAAAGATAAAAAAACACAGACAGCTATTCCAGGCAGCACAAGCCTGCGATGACAAAAGCTTTCTCTCTTCTTCCCTGTTCTGTTTCTCATAAGCGATGCCGTCTTTTGGGAAAGCGCTGTGAAAACTGCAAGCAGAAACAGCAAAAACACCCAGTAATTCATATTGTAGACACCGCCGGAAACCTCAACCCCTGCGTAAACTGCCGGCGCCTGCATGGCGCTGTAAAGACAGAATGCTGCCGGTAAAAAAAGCCATCCAAACTTCCGCTCTTTTCCTTTGGTTCTGCAACTGACATCTCCTGCACACCATCCTCTGGTGAGAAAAAGGAAAATCAGCAAAAATACCACAAAAACCATTGGCTTTTCCAGTATATAACTTTTGGCGTCCAAAATGCCGTTCACAAAAGAACTTCCAATTGTTTCAACTGCCTTTGCAGAAGAAAAACCAAAGTCTGCGCCTCCCCGGACCTTATTTCCCGGCGCCTTCATACTGACCATAAGCCCCACCATCTCAAGCGCCATGGGAAGCAGCAGATATAGCGTCCTTTTATCTCTGAATCGAAAATAGGACCATCCCCCCACATAAACTGCCATAATCAGCACAAACAGCGCCGCCTGGTAATTGGAGCCGCCAAGAAGCGCCATAAAAACCAATATTCCGACAAAATGCCTTATTCTAAATTCCCTCACATAACAGAGCAGCCAGACGCTCACCATAAGACACATCACAAAAGGCACTGTATAATGAACTGTGCCGTTGTACCAGTAAATCGCTGACCGGGAACTTGGCACAAACAGCAGACTGTTTAAATAAAACAGAAGTGTAACCAAAAGCCATGAGCCCACAGGAAGCTGAAGCGCCCTGCAGAAAATATAATGAAAAAAGTATGCCATGCTTCCCAAAAGAAGGGCTGCCATCAAAAATGCCGTAATCACATAGGCCTTCTCGCTAAACACTTCCGGCTGCAGGGTAAAAAGAAACACACTAAACCAGGTTCCCTGCCATCTGTAATAGACATCCCTTACCTCCTGCCCGGAAGCGGCGAATACCTGTAACAGGGAATGGCTCCCATCCCATGCCATTTTCGTTAATTTCCCATAACCGTAATCATCCCCGGTTGCCCGGTTGACAAAAGACAGATACAATATAGGAAGCATTATTACAATAAATCCCAGCGCTGTTATCAACAGGATATTTCTCTCTGATAAAGCTTTTTCCATATTAAATTTCGAAGCAGATTTTCCCTGCTTAACCATTTGGATTTTCCTCCGTCATTGCAAACAGTGACAGTGCAGGCGCCAATGACCATGGATAGGCTCCATAGCTTTGGGGATACATGGAAAAGCCCTGGCACTCTGACAGGCATTCATAAAGCTTTCCCTCCTTTACCATATCCCATAAGGCCAGTCGCCCCCGCATCATACGGGATTTGTGAATATCAATCAGGACTTTGATATCCAGTGACCGGGCAATCGCATAAAGAATCATTGCTGTTGCGGAAGTATCCACCGGCCCCTCCTTTGCCTCCAGCTGCCAGCCATAAAGCCCGTTTTCCCGCTGGTAGGCTTCCACCTTATCCACCATGCGCCTGTAAATCTGTTTAAGGATATCATAATCCGGCCTTCCTGGGTCCATGTTGGCAAGGCTTTCCGCCATTCCAATCATCAGCCATCCCACAGCCCTGCCCCAGCCGATAATACCATATTTTATCCCGCTTTCATAGTGATATCCATGATAGGGCAGCCCTGTTTTATGGTCCATGCCAAAATCAATAAAATTCTGAATCTGGGTAACAGCCAGATTGATTGCCTTATCATCTCCATAGGCGCTGCCATACTTGCACAGGAACGGACATATCATTCCAATCCCATCTGCAAAAATATAATTATTCTTCTGTCCCGGCCGGTAAGGAAGGCTCCCAGCCCGATCCGTTTCATGATGGAAAAGGAACTGTACCATTTTATCAGCCGCCTGCTTATACTTTTCATCCTGCGTGGACAAATGCAGCTCTATCAGCGCCATACCGCTTAAAGCATCATCCAGATAATACATCCGGCAGCCCTTTTGTATCCAATCGTCATAGTACTTTTTCAGACAGTCCAATATCACCCTGGATTCCTCAGAGCTTTTATGAGTCATATAATAATCTGAAAGCCCCTTTGCAAGCAACCCGTTTGGCCAGTTAATCTTGTCTACCGGCTCCACCGCCTGTCCCATAAGCTTTCTTACTGTACGTTTCAAATAATAGCTTAAATTTCTTTCAGGATATCCCAGAAGTTCCTTTTCCGCTTCTTTTACCATTTCCAGCATAATACCCCGTCCCCCACTTGTATTTTAATTAATTTAATTTTCGTTTGTTTCAAAAAGTATTCAAAAGATAATCAAAAGTTAAAGCTCCTCTATTTTTCAATATATTTAACATCTTTTTTCCTATCTTTTGATTTTTTCCAATTTTCAAAAGATAATCAAAAGATAGATTATGATATTGTGCTTTTGACTGCAGCCATTTCTATCTGCATTTGTGTTAATGATTCAACACTATCAGATGATACAACATACCTGGTAGATACGCCATTTCCAATTTTTTGTATTAAGTTTCTGTCATCAGCCAGCACATTTATTGCCTTTCTTACCTTATAGTCCGACCACACTACATTCCTGACTATATCAGCAACCGAAACAGGCTCCGCCATTTTTACAACTACCCGAAACACATCCTTTTGTTCATTAGAAAGGTCAGGATATGAATCCACTAAATCAATATTCCAGACTCTCAATTCAGTATGTTCCAAATCTGTCACAACTTCAGGT
The DNA here is from genome assembly GCA_947088515.1 of uncultured bacterium. Taxonomy (GTDB): domain Bacteria; phylum Bacillota; class Clostridia; order Lachnospirales; family Lachnospiraceae; genus Suilimivivens. The sequence continues at coordinate 15,808 of CAMUHA010000004.1, read as the reverse complement.
TTTCGAAAATCATATGTGTTTGCTGATTTGAAAATCAGTGGCCCTCCAAATCCCTGCCGTTCCGAAGCCCCTAATAAGCGAAACAGCTTCATAACAACTTCATTTCTGGGTCTGGAATCTCCACCCACTACAAACTGCTCTTTCGTTACCAGCATTTTCCCAGGATTTTTAAAGTTGAACCACCCATCATAGACATCAATCTTTATAGATGGGTACCCCTGAACATAATCTGCATGTGCAAGACAATTGACCAGACATTCTCTTAATGGCTCATCAAAATCAGAAACTGGTATTCGAAGCTGCTGATTGTCCAGTTCAAATGCCTCTTTCATTAGGATTTTTATTTTCTCATATACTATCGTGTAGAAATTATATAAATTCATCTCATAATCCCCTGGTTCATCTTCCGTTACACGGTCAATCCACCGACTGCTATTTCCCTTTTGATTAAAAAAATCTACATGATAATGAGGAAACAATTCCTTAATTGCATTTACCTTCCCAAGAAATAGAATTGTACCTTTTCGCAACTTATATTCTTTTGTTTCTCTGTCAATATAAGCGGCGCCAATCTCTCTTAAAAAATTGGCCGCTGACATTTCAATATAATTTTTCTTTGGATATCTCTTATTAACCTTTTCTTTATAAGTAATAACAGAATCCGGGTCCAGGTCTTCTATCGAAAATTTGTCTGCAGGTAAGCTATCATAAATTGGCTGGGAATTTCTTATCATAGAAGCCAGTTCCTTAGGTGTTGCTATTCTGTCTCCATCCCCTGTTCTAACCCATGTGTTCTCCTGCTTTCCATCTATATATATAGGTTTCATGACATCCAAAACTTCACGGACCCTTACAAAAATTACTTTTTTATCACCAAAATTAATTACATTTACGTCCTGGTTCTCAATGTTTCTGTAATTAACTTTATTACGGTTTGATAAAATATCCCATAACGAAGTAATAGCCTTTTCAACATTTGCCACACCAACAATTTCATTCTTAGGATTATGCTCAATCACACCTAAAATAATCCATCCTCCAGATGTATTACAAAATGATGAATAGCTCTCCCAAAAAGATCTTGGAAGCTCTGATGCCTTTTTAAGTTCAATATAATACTTTTCATGAACATTTTCCAACCATTCCTTTAACCTGTCTGTATCAGAGAATTTCAAGTTTAAGTTTCCGTTCATAAAACACTTACTCCTTAAATTACATATTCTTGCCTTTAATTAATTTTATTTCCTCTTCACTCTATTTCTGACAAGCCCATACAAATATCCAAATTCCTCTGTCCTTCCAAATAGCAGAAGGAAAACGCCGTTAAACACCACACAAATAATTACAAACATCACCGCAAAGGAAAGAACCGTCACTTCCGTCATTATTATCCTCTTTACTGCCCCAAGAACGCCCAATACAGCCACCACTGTCAGCGTATATTTAAAGGATTCCACAAAATACTCCCTGACCGGACGCTGCAAAATCACCTGATAAATAATTACAGGCTTTGTCACATTGGCAATCAATCCTGATACAATGGTCCCAATGTACACCCCCATCAGTCCAATTCTGCGCACCAGCACAATGGAAACCACCAGATTAACCGCTCCTTGTATCAGCGCCAAATATTTATCCTGTTCAAACACACCTGCCGCTGTCTTAAAATTTGATAATACAATTCTATCACCTTTAAAATAATAATCAATCAAAATACATATCACAACAGAAAAAGCCAGGGTTTTTCTGTTATCCCCAAGCCATATTTGCACAAAGGGTGTTAGCAGCATGGCAAAGCCAACAGCAGAAAACCCATAAATCCAACAGGCTGCAAAACGGTACACTTTAAAAATCTGATACTGCTTTTCCCTGGTCCCTGTGGCAAAGAGGTTTCCAAAGCTGGAAAGCGCCGAATTAAAAAAGATATTCACCACATTAGCGATAGAATTAATTACCAGGTTATAGTTGTCCACAAAACCACTTAAGGTAATATTGATAAAACCGGAGATAATCATACTGTCGGTCTGCAGTCTTGCCACATCCCCCACCTTATGAAATACCAGCGCTTTGGTCTTTGTAACAATTTCCCCGGTTTCCTCCTTTGAAAGCTTTCCGGCATCTTTGTCCTTCAGGTAGGGATACCTGCGGTTTAAATAACCGCTCACAAAAATCTTCTGTATCAGCTCCACTGCCGCCGCCGTCAGCAGATACACATAATAATTGCCTGTGGCAAGAATAACAACTATCTGTAAAACCACTGTAACCATTTTGGTAATCGTAAGGATATTGGTCTGGATATAATTTTTCTGTTCCGCATTCACCAGACTGTACTTATATGCCACAAAATACGTACTTACGGTATTAAACAAAAATATAAAATAATACAGGGTAAGGTCCCTTACACTTATCCCTTTCGGCTGTTTTACCAGATAGGGCAGAAAGGGGGATAGTCCAACCCCGATTACCGCCACTACTATACCTATAATCCGATAAGCCTTTTTATATAAAAGCATATAAGCTTTTACTTTTTTGATATCTCCCTGTGCCACAGGCTTGTAAAGGCTGTAATTTAATGCCGTGCCGATGCCCAGCTCCGCCATGGAAAGAACAGACAGCACGCTGGTATACAGACCGTTTACCCCATTTAAGGTATCCCCCAAATGGGCAATAAAAATCGTCCGTAGCACAAAATTAAGAAGCTGGGTAACTAAATTTCCAATCTGCCCAAAGGCTATATTTTTTATCGCCGACTGAACTCTTCCCATAATCTGTCTACTTCTTTCCCTGTCAAAAGCGCCTTATTTTTATAATCAGGCATAATCTTGTGTAGATGTGTCCTGATTTCCTCTTCATGGGAAATCAGCCACTTAAAGCCCTCTGTCAAATCCTCCGGCCGCTCAAGGCTCTGGACCGGAATCACATACCGCTCCCAGGTTCCAAACAAATCCTGTGCAATTCCCCGCGCCTTCACAGAATACCCCACCACCAATGTAGGCACCAGCGAGGAGTAAGCTGCTATAGTAGCGTGGGTTCTAGCTCCCACAAACAGCCGGCACCTGGCAATCACTCCTTTTAACTCTTCACAGGTTCCATCTCCGATTTCCACTACCCTTCCGGTTTCCTTAAAAATCCCAAAAAGCTCATGGACCGGCCCTCTGTCGTCATTCTGCTCCCAGACCACATGGGGGATTAGAGCCACCTGCATATCTGTATGGTCAATCACATATTGTATCAGTTCCTGATAATTCTCCAGGGTGATACCTTCCTGGTTTTCCTTATCCTGTACCATAGGGCTTACATTAATTCCCACGGTATTTCCTGCCGCAAACCCTTCCGGCAAAGGCGCCTCCTTCCCCTGTAAGGTAAAAGCCGGGTCAGGATAGCAAAAAAGGGCCGGGCCTTTTTTTCCGCTTTCCTTAAAAACTTTTTTAAGCGCCTTGTAGGTTATTCCTTCCCTTGCAATAATAGTATGATACCCTGCAAGGTCCTCCACAATCTGTTTATTCTCAAGCAGTTCCGGCTCTATAGAGCAGCCCAGAAGCGCTGTCTTTGTGCCTTTTTGGTTAAAAGCAGAATTAGCAAGCCGTAAGTCATTTAACATACTTTCATAACAATAATTATCACCGCCAATGGAAACCGCTAACGGCGCACTCTCTCCTTTAAACACATCCTGATAACGGTACCTGATAAAGCTTTCCCCATCTCTTGTGAGCCTGCGGTATACATAATAAAAAACATGTGCCAGTTTATGGTTGTCAAAACTGCGCTCTGTAAGGATATCGCAAAGTCCTTTTAAGGAATAGGCAGCATCCTCTTCTCCCCGGTAGCTTACCAGCAAAACTTTTTCTTTTATCATATGACAGACACTGTTCACAATGGCCTCACAGCCATGATTGCCACTGCCTGCGTGCATGTACATAATTAATCGGTTGTCCAAGTCTTCTCCTCATTCCTGTCTGTGTCTTTATCAGGCTTATACTCTTTTCCGGCTACAAACATTCCATATTCTTTGGGTACATACAGGTATCCGTTTACTTTTTGGGAATTAAAGTAGTTTAACAAAGTATCATAATATTTCCGGTCAAGTCCCTGCAGGGAAGCCATTGAATAAATATACTCTAAGTAATCCTCAACTTTATCAATTAAAAGAGCATCCTCATAGTCACAACGTTTAACCCTGTCAAATTGCCTTTTAAGTAACTGCATTCCATTTTGCAGAGTAAAGGATACATTAGCTTCATGATTATATGGAACGTCAAGCTCATCAAAGGCCTTAAAAAGATGCCGGGTCGTTCCGTTTACTCCAAAGGTGGCACAGTAAAACAAACCTTCCTTTTTTAAAACCCGCTTTACCTCTGAAAGCGCCAAATCAATATCCTTTACATGATATAACATGGAATTTGCTATTATAAGGTCAAAAGTATCCCTCTCAAATGGTATGTTCAAAATATCAATCTTTCTGACAGATATCTTCCCGCCCTGAAAATTTTGCTGTAGATAATCCACCATTCCATCTGAAAAGTCCGATAAGGTAATATCCATTTCATAGCCTTGGAGCATCTTATTTTCAAAATAATAATTCCACAGTTCGCCTCTTCCGCTTCCTAACTCCAGGACTTTTATTTTTGCCCGAAAAGGATACTGTCCAAACATCCACTTCTGGAAGCCAACTTTATTGACACTGTATTTTTCATGTAAGCCTTTCCGAAGCTTCAGATTATCTGAATTTTTGTACTGTTCCTTTATTGCAGTTTTGCTGGACATATTCTCAATATCAATCATCTGCTATTTCCTCTCCGGTTTGAAATGATACAGCCACAAATATACCATAGGCGCACAGGCAAACAGCTTTGCCTTTACCTTATATCCTTTAGAAAGCATATCATAAGCCCCCGGCGCCTGCAGCTCTTTCCTTATTTTATCCCGGCAAATGCCAATATACTCCCCCTGCTTTTTTCTTTCCCTGCCTGAGAGTCTGGCAATTTTCCCAGCTGTCAACATTATCGCCATAATTAAAATCACTGTCACCTGACATTTCATTTGATTTAAATGCTCCGCCTGATACTCTTTTGACAAGGCTGCAATATCCTTTGTTTTTTCTCTTGCAATCTCCCAGCATGTAATCTGGTCCATATAGCTGGGATGAAACGCCCGGCACATGGCCCCTTTGGGGTTCTGGAAATACCCATATCCCATATAATTAACTTCCGCCACAGCCTTTATCTGTAAAAGCAAGTCCACCAGAAACAGCATGTCCTCTCCAATGGTAAGCCCCCGCTTAAACCGCAGACTACCTATGGATGAACGCTTATACAGCTTACTCCAGCAGCGGCTGTTTCCCTTTAAAATTTCCTTTTCAAAAAATTCCGCCGGCTGATAAACTCTTATTCTCTCATTTCCTCCACCTACACAGACAATTTGCGACTCTTCTTTCACTTCCTTCCATATAAAAAAGTCGCATCCTGCCATATCCGCGCCTGTTCTCTCTATGCACTGGCATAAAACATCAATCATATCCGGCAAAAGCGCGTCATCTGCATCCACAAAAGTGACATACTCTCCCTGCGCCGCCTCAAGTCCTGCGTTTCTTGCTGCGGACACCCCCTCATCATAAAGGGTAAGTATCTGTACGTTTTTATAACGTAAAGCCAATTGTTTGCATACCTCTGCCGTCCCGTCACAGGAACCATCATTTACAATAAGAACCTCCAAATTTCCATAAGTCTGGTTCTCAATACCTTCCACACACTTTTCCAGATAATCCTCCCCATTATAAACAGGAACGATCACACTAACCAGCGGATTTTCTCCCATTATGCCTCCCTTGTTTTCTGCTTCCATTTATTAAGCAAAAGCTATCCATCCCATTTTACTTATTCCGGTAATAAATCACCATAGCAAGACGCAGCGCCCCCGCCGTCACCCTGCAGGGATGCCGCAGCGTTAGATAAACCAGTCTGTTGGCCTTATCCTTCACTGTCACTTTGGCGCTTTTGCAGAGCTTTCTGACTTCATCGCTTTTGCATACATCCAGTATATTTTTACAATATCCATGCGGGTTTCCCCTGGCCTCATTTTTCAACACCAGAAACAGCATAAAAATATGTTCCTGTTCTGCCTTTTTTCTCATTTGTAAAAGGGCTTCCCCTTCGAATTTATCCTTTAATATCTGCCAGGTAATTTTGCGCAGCAGCCTGATATTTTCGTACAGTCCCTTATCATACTTATGAATCATGGACTCTGCCACATACAGATAGTGATAATAAGCCTTATGTTCCATAATCACAAGCCGTTCACAGTCAATCAGGCAGGGCAGCATTATGGTAGTATCCTCCCCTGTCCGTATGGCAGGGTCGCTGTATCTGCAATTTTCCAAAAGAAGCTTTCGTCCTGTCAGTTTCATGCAGCGGGATAAGGTTACATACCGGTATTCCCTCCCCAGCAAATTGGGAATCACTTCCCGCTCCAGCTTCTTCCTGTCATATTCCCCCGGCAACAGCTCCTGCCACACATACTGCCTGCTTCCCCCTTCTCTTTCAATCACATAATCACTGGCAACCATTTCCCTTTCATTTCCTGTAAGATAAGCTGCCATTTCCTCTATCATATTTTCATCCACCCAGTCATCACTGTCCACGAAACTGATATAATCCCCGACACTCTCACTTAGTCCCTTTTTCCACGCCGAAACCAGTCCGCCATTTTCTTTGTGAATTACTTTTATCCTCCCGTCCAAAAGGGCAAGCGAATCACAAAGCGTTCCGCTTCCATCTGTGGAGCCGTCATTCACCAAAAGGATTTCCAGATTGTCATAAGTCTGTCCTACTAGCGTATCCACACATCGCTTTAGATATTTTTCTGCATTATAAACAGGCACAATAATGCTGATTTTATACTTTTTCATACAAGTCCTAACACCCTTTCATAAACAGATATCAGCTGATTCATGTTCTTTTCTATATCAAATCCTTCTTCCGCCCTCTTTCGTGCCGCTTCTCCCAGCCGTCTGCATAATTCCTTATCTGACAGGAGCCGGAAAAGCCCCTCTTTGAGCGACCCTGCCTCCTTTGGAGTTACAAGCAGGCCTGTCCGGTTATCTGTCACCATAAAAGGAATGCCGCCTGTGTTGGAAGCAGCTACCGCGCAGCCATATGCCATGGCCTCCAGAACGGACACGGACTGTCCCTCAAAGTAGGAGGGCATCACAAATATATCGCACTGTCTGAAATAGTTCTCTTTCTCTTTCCCTGTAAGCCATCCCAGATACGTAATCATATCCTTGTATTTTCCGGCCTGGGCCTCTAATTCCCCATCTTCCCAAATTCCTCCCAGATACAGGTGCACACCAGGAAATTGTTTTTTTAATTCGGGCATTATCAAAAGCAGCTCCCCTATCCCCTTTTCTTTACAAAGCCTTCCCATGAACAGAATTTTATGCTGCCCATACTCTTTTGGGGCAGGTTCCGGCAAGGCAATAGCGTCCGGCAATACAGTAATTCTTTTTCTGTCCACCATATGCGCAAAAAAATCCTTCCATACTGGCGTAAGCGCCAGGAACGCATCCCCCATTGACAAAACCTTATCAATCTTTCTTTGTCCATTGTCGTTTTGTTCTTTATAATAATAGCTCTCAAAATCGCCCCCGTGCTGGTGTATCACGATTTTTTTCCCAAGTAATTTTGCCGCTCTGATAAAAAAGGATTTTCTGCGGTAGCTGTTATCAGAAGCCATATTGATGTGGGCAATCTGATACCCTGGAAGTTTTACGCAAAATACCCCGAAAGCCCATGCCGCCTGCCATAGTTTTCGGCCTCTGCCCCCCTCCACCATGGTTCCGATATAACACAAATCAATCTTTTTATCCAGTCCGGCTTCATAATAGTTATTCACCACACCAGATATGCCTCCGTGAACGCTTCTGTCAGGCCCAATCATTAATACCTTTATCTTTTTCCGCTCCTTCACTTCCATTCTCTCTCCTGCCGGGCTACTTAGAGCCCCTCCCTGCAATCACTACCCAAATCGTGCGCAGCAGAATCTTCATATCAAGGGTCAGTGACCAGTTGTCAATATATTCAAGGTCATACTTTACCACATCGTCAAAATTCTCTATCTCACTGCGGCCGCTGACCTGCCACAGACCTGTAAGTCCCGGCGTCATGCTGATACGCCTGCGGTAATATTGGTTATATTTTTCAAACTCATCTGCAGTAGGGGGCCTTGTTCCCACAAGACTCATATCTCCTTTTACCACATTGTAAAACTGGGGCAGTTCATCAATACTTGTCTTTCTGATAAATCTTCCCACCTTTGTAATGCGGGGGTCATTCTCCATCTTAAACATCAACCCCTGCATTTCATTCTGCGCTTCCAGCTCCTTCTTCCGTTCTTCCGCGTCTATATACATGGATCGGAATTTATAAATTTTAAACCTTCTTCCGTTACGCCCAATCCGTATCTGTGAAAACATTGCAGGCCCCGGAGAATCCAGCTTAATGGCCAGAGCCACAAAGGGAAAAAACACCAGCGTAATCAAAAGTCCCACCAGTCCGCCCACAATATCCATCACCCGCTTAATCAGCATCCGTTTATAGCTACTCTGAAACCTTGTATAAGTAATGACAGAATACCCGCCAAAATTTTCCAGCTTGCTTCTGCCCGGCTGTGTATCAGGAAGCTCCAGGCAATAATGACAGTCCACTCCCATCTCGTCAAACCCGCCAAGCATCCTTCGTATCTGCTTCTGCCGCAGCTCCGGTGCATAAATAAAGACTTCATCCACCGCCATTTGGGTCACTTCCTCCATAAATCTGTCCCCTATCATCATGAGAGGAACCCCGTCTATTTCTCTGCCAAGAGCCTTCTCCCCGTTTTCCCCCAGACAGGCAATACCCACAACCTGGTAATTAATGTCCAGACCATCCTGAAGCTGTTCCAGTACATCGGAAGCCATAGACCGCTGGGTAATCACCAACATCTTTATTCTTGAAATTTCAGAAGAATAGTGGAGCCGCAGCCCCTTTTTTATAAGCAGATGAATTGCCAGTGTAAGTATCACATTGAGAATGGGGAAATAAATCATCACAAGCCTTGGAAACACATCTGCCCATTTAAAGAAATACATTACGGTCTGGGTTGTCAGTATCAGGATAACATTATATTTTAATATTTCACAGGCTTCCTTCCTAATGCTTCTTTTCAGGAAGTTTCTGTTCCAATCCAGAAAAAAGGTATAAATTGTGCAAAAAAGCAGAAAAACAAGACACACCTGAAAATGTATCCCTTTATCTGCCATATCTCTGAAATTCCCAAATCTGATATAAGTTGCAAGAATATAGGAAATCCCGATTGCCACCAAATCAGCAAACCAAAGTCCGTAAACCTCAACGATTTTATTCTTCTGATTCATATTTCTACCCCTGCATATTGCAAGCAACGCTTGCGGCACTGCGCCTATAATAAGTTTGGATGTTACTTCCAAGCCACTACCTCTGCAGTATCCGCCTTACTTTCCTTACTGCCTTCCGTCCAAAGCGCCGGACCTTCATGGAAATTTGAGTATATACCTGTTTTCTCCTGCCAACAGGCGGCATAATCAGGTAATCATATTCTTCCAGATGTTCCCGCAGATATTCCGGAAAACTTTCATCCACTTCCACCCGCTCGAACCGGGCCTTCCTCCCAAAAATATCCTGCCCTAAAATAAGCCTGTCCTTAGCCTCCGCCAGCATGTCCTGGTCGTTATATTCCTGGTGGGCTGCCGCTACCACTTTAGTTCCTATTCTCCGGGACACATTTTTCTCCTGCCTGCTCCCCATATAGCCGAAATGCCATCCCCCGTCTTTCACACGCACCGCCATCCGGGAAGTAACAGAGGCTTCCCTAAGGTCAATAATCCCTGACTTTGGTATGCTTCTTTTACTAAAGACCTTAGTTCCCAGCCACATTTTCCGCTCCACCTCCGGGAATTCACCGGTTATGGAAAGAAGGCTTCCTGACACCTCCTCCATGTTAAGAAAGCAGTAAAACATCCGCTGTGCCAAATGGTAAATTTTATCAGGATTAAAATTATCTATAATATCCTTAAGCACAACTGGATTGGGAATCTCATCCACATCGCTTAATATAATCACATCTTCACTGCCTGCCTCCGCAAGTCCCTTTATGAGGGCGTTTTTCTGGAATTTATCCCTCACATGGGTAGATACATCTTTAGGGGAATCGTCCACTACAATATACTGGATTTTGGGCAAAAAATCCAAAAACATGGCTTTGTTTTTTTCAAAGCACAGCTCCTTTGGCTCCCCGGAAAAAGTAACCGTGGCTTCTTCAATCACAAACCTATCCACAATTGGGTCTAATATATGCAGCCGGAGTTTTAATATATCCAGCTCATTAAAAAAGGGAATACAATCATATACCATTTATCTGCTCCCGCTTATTGTCGTTTACTGTAAATGCCGCCAGAATAAAAAGGGTCTTACCACATCCTTAAATTTCAGCCATCTTTTCGTCCATGGATTTTCAAATCTGGGATACTGTTCATTGCGTCCCCACCATTTATGAAAGACAAAGGGCGCGTCCACATCCAAAGTCTCCGGCACCGGATGTTCGTGTCCGAAATACTTTGCCACTTTAACTGGCGCAATTTTCATCCCCGCCTCTTCAATTTTATGCTTATTCATGCAACACAAAAAAATATCTTCGTTATAAAAGCCTTCCTCATCCATCTCCCACACAAGACCTGCCTTCTTTGGGAAATCCAAAAGCCTCTTACTCCGCAGGGAAACGCTGTTTCCCACACGGCATAAATTTCCATAAATATCATGATAGCTGTGCTTCTTCCCAGGCGCCGGAACTGGCCAGGGAGAACCAATATAATCATAATCTAAAAATTCCTCCCGCCATTTTTCGGGATGCACCACAAAGCCATCATAATGAACCAAAAGCACAAACTCTGTATGGATATACTCTCCCAGCTCATATGCAATTTTATAATTAAAACAGTCAATATCCGTCAGTTTCGAGGTGTGACGGTAGGTAATGGTATCGGGCAGCATAAAAGGCTTCCGATGGGAAATCAGCGCCACTTCCCCAAATTCAATTTCCCGCATACTGTATTCCAGCGCTTTAATGGTTTCATATACCTTAACGCTGGTCATTGCCGCCAAAGTCACACTGGGAAGCCTTAGTTTATCTTTTTCCATAAAGGTCCTTCTTTCCTGCACAGCCTGTAAATTTTCCACACGGTCCTGAATTTCTTTTACTTCTTTATCCTACGCTCCACTGCCCGGCAGATTCTTTTTCCATAAAACCATCCATACAATATCCGTCTGTGGATATTCTGAAAAAATTTCCTTGCTTTCCCTGGCCTTAAGTTTCTCCTGGCATATATGGCAGAACATTTTTTATATTCGTCAAGTTCCTCCCTGCACTCCTGTGCCGTAAACAGCCTGCCTTTTCTGTCCATATAATGATACAAACTGTAAATATTCTGTTCAGAGGCCCAGTAGCCGTTGGATACATTATATCTTGCCCAATATTTGGGAGCAATGGCAAATTTTAAAGTGTCACTGGTATGGGCTGGCAGGCAGGCAAAGGAGGAATTGGAAAGCAGCAGATAATGGGCATTTTTTAAGGTAACATAATCTTTTCCTATATCGAAGTGATGGGCCTCTATTCCAGGCAATGCCCTCCTTGCAGCTTCCACATCATCTGTGACAATCATAAATTCCATATCCGGCCGGATTTTCTTCATTTCCTCTATTCCATGCAGCCAGTATTTCCTGTCAATAAACAGTTCAGGGCTACCAACATATTCCCCTCCCCGCATATTGATAATACAGAGATTTTCCCTGCTGTATTCATAAGAGTCATATTCCGGCTTCACCCTTAGCCATGACTTCACATCATCCAGATATTTGATAAAATAAGACTCATCCTGCATATTGCCATAAATCAGAGTCTGGTCTTCCACCTGATGGATTTGCTTATCTGCTCCCGCAATATAGCATCCATGCTCCATGTCATGACGGGAATTTCCTATATAAAGACGTGTTTCCTCTTCTTTGTATATTTTAAAATTTTTTTTATCTTCTCTGGAAATGTTATATCCCAAATCCACGTCCATAAAGTACATGCCCCGCCTGCTGTGGATATTTACGGCAAAACACTCCTGCCCGGCCGTTCCAAATGCAAAGCCTCTTTCTTTTGCAACCGCTCTTGCAGTAACGTAACAGAACAACTGGTTTCCCAGCCCCTGTCCGTCAATAAATTCTGTTCCTACCATCCGGTTTTTCGCCTCTGCTTTCTCAAAATGGTTCTCCGCATTTTTCAAATTGCGCTTCAGATATGCTGTCCTGTCCAGGCTCCTTTGCTTTTCCTATTTTACGTCAGATTTATGCCAGAGTAGTCTGTACCAATTTTGCATTTTCCACCTTATAAATAATATCACACTTTTCAATGGTATTTAATCTGTGGGCAATGATAATCATAGTCTTTTTTCCATGGAAGCTGTTTATTGCTTCCATAACCGCCGCCTCCGTATCATTATCAAGCGCGGAAGTAGCTTCATCAAACACCAGTATCTCCGGGTCATTGTAAAGAGCTCTGGCAATGCCAATTCTCTGCCTCTGTCCGCCGGATAAACGTACCCCCCGGTCGCCAATGGTGGTATCTAAGCCTTCCGGCAAATCCTCTATAAATTCCTTTAACTGGGCTTCCTCCAGAACTTCCCACAATCTCTTATCATCAATTTTTTCCGTGTCAATGCCAAAAGCAATATTATTCCTGATAGACTCGTCAATCAGGTAAATGGATTGGGGAATATACCCCACCTGGGCTAACCAGGACTCATAATTTTTGAATATATTCACACCATCACAGGTAATTACCCCTTCCTGTGCATGTAAAAGTCCCAGAAGCACATCCACTATGGTGGATTTGCCTGCGCCTGACGCTCCGATAATTCCCACGGATTTTCCCTTTGGCACTACCATATGCGCATCCTTAAATATTTCCTTTTCAGAATCCGGGTAATGAAAGCTGATATGTTCCAGTTCAATTTTATCTTCCAGCTTTAATTTTTCCACCTGGGAGGCCGCCCGGCGTTCTGCTAACATGGCGTCTGTTTTCATGCCCTCCTGCAGATTTTCGTACACAAAATCAAGGCTGGGCTGGGTATAGGCAATTTCCGTAATATATGTGTTAATCCGGTTGACACTGGGCAGCACGCGGATAGCAGCCACAGCAAATGCCGATATTGTCTTTACAATAGCCTTTACATCACCGCCCCCGCTGATGTAGAGCGCAATAAAGGATAACATGCTTACAATAAACACTGTCTCTATTAACAGTCTGGGAATATTGTTCATAACCGCATAATTTCTTGCCACCTCAGCGCCTACCCTGCCTGTTTCATAATAATTCCGCACAAAAAATTCTTCCCTGTTCAGCACCTTTACATCCTTAAGTCCATAAATCGCCTGAATCCTCCACTTGGCAATCCTTGACTGTATGGCCTGATTCCTTGCACCGATTCTGTTCATTATGGGTTTAAATACTTTGACAATCAGCAATGTCATCACACCGAACACCGCTATAATAAATAAGGTCATAGTCACATCCTGCCAAAGCAGTACAACAAAAATCAAAAATGACACCACTACTTCGCTTGTCAGCTGCAGTATGGCCAAAATCAGAACAAAGGTCTGTGGTATATCACTGTCCGTAATACGAAATACTGTAGGAATATCCGCTCCAAGATATTTCTCATAAGGCCTGTTTAAAAACTCCGCCATCACACGACTGATCATGTTGTTTCTGTTTTGGGCAATAAAGGAATTTTGTTTATAGGTAAGCAAAAGAATATACAAATTCTTTATCACATATACCCCCATAAGGCCCACTAACAAAGCCATCGTGACCTGCCCCATATTCTGGATATGAAGTATATCGCAAATCTTCTGTAAAAAGGCGTATTTGTCAATGTATTCCTGCATTTCCTCCGGTGTAAGCAGGGCCGTTACCACCGGAATCATAACACCGACTCCCAGGGTTTCCAAAAGGCCCCCGAAAAAAATCATAACCCCCAGCGCCACCAGCTGTATTTTCTGCTTTCTATCCAGTATATATCTGATTTTATCAAACAAAGTTATTTTTTTCATACAAACTCCAATTCAGACCCGCGCCTGTCCCCGGAAATTACCCTATTACCTGCGCCGGCTCCCTGATTCATAAACCGAAGCATTCGTCAAATTTCTGCTTTACAGTTACTTGTCTCATTGACCACAGTAATAAACATATTCAGGGAATTATACCATATATTGTTACGATAGGCAAATTACAGGCAATCCTTGAAAGTTGGTTTCCGTGCCCTTTGCTACTTCTGCCGTAACGGTATCACATATTTTTCGTAAAATTTTACAGTCTGATAGTATGCAAAAGGCCATGCAAGCGCCATCCGCATCCTTACCTTATCTCCCGTTTTCACAAAATCCTTCCGGTAAATCCGGCTGATTTCTTTTTTTTCTTTTCTCAAAAACCTGACCAGCTCCCTGCCTGCTGCCTTCATTTTCCTGTCCCTAAAGTCCACATAATAAAACAACATCCGGCGGTAAAACTGGTAGGCGGCTTTTTGCGCAAGCTCCGCTTCCCCCGCATTTTCAAGGCAAATAAGCTGCTCCTTCCAAAAGGGAATCTCATCTTTAAACCTGCGTTCCCCAAGCCCCTGATTCATAATGCTGTCTTCCCGGTCTGTCATATAATTATAATAAGGTGTGTCCAAAAATACACAGGTGTCAATATTTAAAAGCGCTCTGGTTGTGTAAATAATGTCTTCCGATTTTCTTCCTACAGGAAACTTCAAATCCTTCACAGCCTCCCGGCAAAAAAGCTTGCTCCACACCGAATTATAAATATGGTACTTCCTGTTGTCACAAATATATACTTCCAGAGCCTCTTTTCTTGTCAGCACATGGATTTCCCCTGAAAAACTTTCCTCTTCCGCCTTCGGCCCGGTTTTCTGATAAGAACAGACTGCCATTTGCGCCTGACTGTCCCGGCAGGCCTTTAGCATATCTTTGTACATATCCCGTTCCACCCAGTCATCGCCGTCCACATAACCGATAAAGTCGCCTTCCGCCTTCAAAAGCCCGCTGTTCCTGGCCCCTGAAAGTCCCTGGTTTTCCTGATGAATGACCTTTATCCTTCTATCCCTTCTAGCATACTGGTCACAGATAATGCCTGTCTTGTCCCTGGACCCATCGTCAACAACAATAATTTCTATGTTGTCATAGCTTTGGGCAAGAAGACTTTCCAGGCACCGGGGCAGATATTCTTCTATGTTATAGGCCGCCACTATCACGGAAATCAAAACTCCATCTTCTTTTTCTCTCATTCCACCAGTTCACCTTCCGCGTTAATCCGTATCATTTCTTTCGTATAAATATCAACATAATTCTGGGTGTTTGACCACGGATACGGAGCTGCCACGATTTTGCCCATCTTCCTGCCCAGCCATGCTCCCCACCAGCTGAAACTGGAATTAGCAATGATATAATGATGACAGCAGCTCATCAGAAACATGTCCAGATAACCAGTTTCCTCTGTTGTGCCTTCTATAGCCACAAATCGTTCCCCCTCCGGCATCCTTAACTCCTGCCCCAGCCTGCAGCTCCACTCCTTCACCCAAGGCACATCATTGGAAAAAATAAAGAAAACAGCATCCGGGAACCGGACAAGTATTCTTCTTATAGCGCTTTTATAATATTCATCTGTACAGATACCGCCATACACAGCCTCGTTTTCT
>CAMUHA010000003.1 GCA_947088515.1 uncultured bacterium | reverse complement strand
AATGTCCTGAATGTGGGCAAGAAATTTCAGACAAGGCAAAAAAGTGTATTCATTGCGGGAAAGTTTTTGTTGAAGAAAAAACAGTTAATGAAGAAATTAAATGCAGTGAATGTGGTGCAGTTCTGGCAGAAACAGATGAAATATGTCCTAATTGTGGATGTCCAGTTGAAAAGGTAGTAAAGCAAGAAGATACAAAACCGCAACAAGTAGAAGTTGCAAGCATTAAAATGGCAGCAAAGACCAGAAAAATTATAATTGGTATTATTATTGCTATTATAATTTGTGTAGGTGGTGGAATTGGATACAAAATCTATTCAGATAACAAAGCAGAGCAACAATACATTGACAATTTAGGACAAGTACAGATTTTAATGTTGTCAGGTGGTAGTGATGCAGAATCATTATGTAATTTAACTTTGAGAGTATGGGGGAATGCAATATCAAAAGATTCCGATAGTGAAACGGATAAATATACAAAGAAAGATAAGTGGAATTTTAACGACTTTAATACAGCCCTTGCAAACTTATATGCGGATTCTTCTACAACAAAGAAAGTGTCAGATATTGAATCAAATCAGTCATCCGTAAAGGATTTGATAAAAAAATTGCAGAATCCTCCAGAGGGTTTGGACAAGTGTTATGATACTGTTTCTGATTTGTATGAGGCATATAAAATATTAACAGATTTAGCAATAAATCCATCTGGAAGTTATAGGGATTTTGGTACAAAGAAAAGTGATGCTGTATCTGATTTTATGTCGGCATATGAAAAATTGGATAATCAGATACCAGAAAAATTAGAAGATAAATAAAGGAGAATCAATAAATGGCACTTATTAAATGTTCAGAATGTGGTGCTGATATTAGTGAAAAAGCATCAGCGTGTCCTAAATGTGGTTGTCCTTTAGATATTACAAAGCAGGTTATGTCAGATGCTAAGAAAAAGAAAAATAAGAAAGTGATTATATTTTTTATAGTTGTTTTAGCATTTATTATGATATTGTCAATGGGAATTTTCTTTGTTAAGCGCAATAATGATCCTGGCAATATCGCAGTTCGTTTAATCAAAAAAGATTTTGGAAATAATATCAGTGTTGATAGTATTTATTATAATTCCGAGGTCAATGGTTGTATTGTTAAATTCTTGGCAAATGGTGAGGATAATACTGCTACTGTTCATCTGGATGATAAAACAACAGGTTATCAAAGTGTGATGGATGAATATACAAAGAAATCTGATAATGCAACATCAGATGAAGATAAAAAGCAGTATGCACAGCAACTTGTAGATTATATGGATTTATATGATATATTTTGGGAATATAATTTGCTTATGTATGGTTCAGAAGAAAGCGGTTGGGAAAAGATAAAATAGTAATTTAGATTTGTTATTAACATATTATGTTATTAAGGATTGTCCACTATGGGCAGTCCTTTTTTGATGCTCATTTATATACAAGAAAGGAGTTCAACAATGCAAGTATTAAACAGGTTAAAGATGGAGTTATCCAATCAGGAATATTTTACAGACGAGCAGTATGTTCAGTTCCTCACGGAGAACGACTTATCTCCTACAGAGGAATATGATAAACCTACAATGCAGAAACAACTATTGTTCACTGTAATAGATGTGCTTGAAGCTGTTACCAACGACATAGACCTTATGTAAGCAATACGAGGACAGTATCTAATGAAGAAATAGATGAAATGATAGGCAGGTGATAAAATGGTAGTTACTGGCAGCAATACAAAATTTGTAGACAAGGCAGGAATAGACCATGCAATAGATGAATTGAAGAAACTTATAGAGGACTCCCAATCGGGGACGTTGACTTGTCCGATTATGTGACACAGGAACAGTTGCAGAATGCTTTGGAGGCATTGCATATAAATATAGACCTATCAGCATATGCCACAAAGGAAGAACTGCAACAGGCAATCAGCAATATTGATCTGTCGGGGTACGCTACTACTGAGTATGTTGATAACAAGGTGGCAAATATCCCCAGTGGTGGAGAAACGGATTTATCCAATTACTACACAAAGGCAGAGACATATAATAAGGAAGAAGTCGATAATCTTATCCCGACTGTAACTAATGGCAAGGATGGTAAAGACGGAGCCGGAGGAGGTTCGTCTGGTGGCGGTGGAGAAGTGTATTCAACGGAAGAAATTGAAATTGGAACATGGATTGATGGAAGGGCAATATATAGAAAGACATTTGTGTTATCAGAAACGCTTGCGAATACAGTGCAGTTTTATGAGATGGATATAGAATTTGAGGAAATTATATCTATCAATGCCATAAACAACTATAATTCAGCAACATTTAAACCGTTAAATATATGTGAACATGATACATATTTTAACTTGTCTAGTAATTCGGTGAGTAATATTAAATCCGCATTGACCAAGAAGTGTATGGTTGTCTATGTATTTAAAGATGCTACACATCCACTGGGAAGAATTTATACATGGCTTGGAGACAGAGGTGGAACACTGTATAAAGTTTATGTAACTGTTGATTACATAAAACCGACAAGTAATGAGGCGTAAAAACGGTGAAAAAGGAGATTGATAGATGGGCGTTCTTATGGTAACGATATAAATCGTTCGTAAGCGAATCCTACGAATGAATGAGGATTTAATCCTACGAATGTATGTAATATGTCCAGTGTTTATCGGACTTCACGAGGTCTGCCCTAGCAGTTGGTAGAGCAGAGGACTGAAAATCCTCGTGTCACTGGTTCGATTCCGGTTCTGGGCATTTTATCTATTGGTTTTAATATTAAGATAGGTATTATTTAATTATATTTTGATATGAAGGTTTGAACATATAAGTGTATTTATATGTTCTTTTTTTATATACAGACCTATAAATAGGAAATATCTAGTTTAAGTATACATGATACGTATAGTAGAAAAAATGTTTAATAGTGGAAATACCTTGCAGGGATTTAATAGATTTGATACTATTAATGCGTAAACTGTTTAGATTGCAGAAGGGAAATTGTAAAAAAATATATATTGAATTTGTGGGGGAAACAAAAATGGAGATTGGTATGAAAAATGAATATTTATTGCATGGTGGTGATTATAATCCAGAGCAGTGGCTTCATATGCCTGAGATATTAGAAAGGGATATTGAAAGATTTAAGGAAGCAAAAATTAACACAGTAACTTTAGGAGTATTTTCCTGGTCTAAAATTGAACCTAAAGAAGGTGAGTATCACTTTAAGTGGATGGAGGAAATAATAGATAATCTTTATAATAATGGGATTTCTGTGGTTTTAGCCACTCCGTCAGGGGCACGTCCTCATTGGATGGCAGATAAATATCCAGAGGTGTTAAGAGTAAATGAAATGCGGCAGCGCAATCTTTTTGGGGGAAGACATAATCATTGTTTTACTTCTCCAATATACAGAAAAAAGGTGAAGCAGATAAATACGGAATTAGTTAAACGTTTTGGTTCACATCCGGCAGTGAAGATGTGGCATATTTCTAATGAGTTCAGTGGAGAATGTCATTGTGAGTTATGCCAAAATGCTTTTAGAGATTGGTTAAAAAATAAATATGGGACAATTGATGTTTTAAATGACAGATGGTGTACAACTTTTTGGAGCCATATATATAGTAGTTTTGAGCAGGTGGAAAGTCCATCTCCTTTAGGGGAAAAATCTATTATGGCGTTAAGCCTGGATTGGAAAAGATTTGTTTCAGATCAGACGATTGATTTTATGGAACAGGAAATCCGGACTATCAGGGAATTGGGGGCTGTTCAGCCTGCAACGACAAATTTAATGTATCATTTCGGAGGAATTGACTATTTCCGTTTGGCAGAAAAGGTTGATGTGGTTTCCTGGGATAATTATCCATCCTGGCATAAAAAGGAAGAAAAGGAAACTGCACAAGATGCTGCTTTTTGGCACGACCTTATTCGTGGATTAAAGAAAAAGCCGTTTATTTTAATGGAGTCAAGTCCTGGCGCCACAAACTGGCAGGAAGTCAGTAAATTGAAAAAACCAGGAATGCTTCTTTCTTCTTCTCTGCAAAGTATTGCACATGGAGCAGATGGGGCAATGTACTTTCAGATGCGTAAAAGCAGAGGAGCAGAAGAGAAGTTTCATGGTGCGGTATTAGACCATTATGATGGGAGTGATACAAGAACTTTTCAGGATGTCTGCAAGACAGGTGATATGCTTGAGAGCTTAAAGGAAGTAACAGGTTCAAAGACAAATGCGCAGGTCGCTGTATTGTATGACTGGGAAAATTTATGGGCTTTGGAAGGTTCCAAAGGACCTCGAAATAAGGACCTGCATTATTTGGAGAGTGTAGAAAAATCTTATCGAGCGCTGCGCAGACTGGGACTGAATGTAGATATAATAAACCAAAAGAGTTCTATGGATGGATACAAGATTGTTTCTGCGCCAATGCAGTATTTGTTCCATGATGGATTTAATGAAAAAGTCAGAAAGTATATTGAGAATGGTGGAATTTTTATAATGACATATTGGTCTGGTGTGGTGGATGAAAATGACAGATGTTTCTTAGGCGGGACTCCTTATGGACTGATGGATGTTTTTGGTCTTAGAAGTGAAGAGATTGATGGATTATATGACTGGGAAGAAAATGAAATATGTCAGCCTGAGAATAAATTTGAAGGGTTAAAAGATTCTTACATATGCAAATATTTGTGCCAGTTGGTGAAACCTGTTACAGCGAAAACATTAATGGTTTATGGAAAGGATTTTTATGCAGGAATGCCTGCGCTTTTAGAAAATAGTTATGGAAAAGGAAAAGCATATTATGTATGTGCAGACGCAGAGCAAAGTTTTTATGAGGATTTTTGTCAGAAACTTGTACAGGAAGCAGGGGTGCACAGAGTCTGGATGGAAGAAATTCCAAAAGGAGTAGAGATAACTAGCAGAAGCAGTGAAGAAACAGAGTATGTGTTTTTGCAAAATTTTAATCGGATGGCAGTACAGGTAAGTTTACCTAAAGGAGAAGCGCTTCTTGGATGTAAAAATGGCAAGATGGAGCCTCTGGACAATATAGTAATTAAAATAAAGAAATAGATAAAATATGAGGAATGAAAAAGAAGAGTGGAGCGCTCTTCTTTTTTTGTGCACAAATATTAGAAGAAAATAATTACAGGAAATTTTTAATAGAGCAACTAATAAGAGGATATTGCGCAAAAATAAGCAATTTTTTGTTGATGTTGCACTTTGAAACAAGCAATTATTAGAGTTACTGTGAATAGACAATGATAATATAGAAGAATATAATATTATTATAGCAATGAACTACAGACATGTGCGCAATTGAAAAAGGAGGCAACATGAAAAAGCAAAAGGAGAATTGCAGTTTTTGGACAAAGCTATATAAGAACCGGGTCTTTTTGTTGATGTTGGCGCCAGCAGTGATTTACACTTTGCTGTTTGCCTATTATCCGATGACTGGTATTGTGATGGCTTTTAAGAAGTACAATTATGCAGGCGGAATTTGGGGAAGTCCATGGAATGGGTTGGAAAACTTTAAGTTTTTCTTTAAATCAGGTCAGGCAGGTTTAGTGACAAGAAATACAGTTTTGTACAATCTTGCATTTATACTGATTGGAACTTTTACACAGGTTGCTGTGGCTTTATTTTTAACGGAAATCCACAATAAAAGATTTAGGAAAGTATCTCAATCTATGATGTTTCTTCCTTATTTTATTTCCTGGGTAATTGTAGGTGTTATGGCTTTTAATATTTTTAGTTCTGATTATGGTTTTATGAATCGTTTGATTACAGCGCTGGGCGGTAAAAAAGTTCCTTTTTATACAAAACCTGAGGCGTGGCCTTTTATTCTGATTTTCTTTAATATCTGGAAAGGTGTTGGATATGGTTCTGTAATGTATCTTGCGGCTATTATGGGAATTGACACTTCCATTTATGAAGCGGCAGCCATTGATGGAGCAAATGTATTTCAAAGAATTTGGAAAGTAACCATTCCTATGATTATGCCTACAATGATAATTTTATTATTAATGTCTGTAGGAGGTATTTTTAAAGGAAACTTTGATATGTTCTACAATCTGGTAGGTAATAATGGATTGCTTTATAACTATACGGATGTTATTGATACTCTGACAATGCGTGTCTTAATAAGCAGTAATGACTTTGGTATGTCAGCAGCAATTGGTTTGTTCCAGTCAGTACTTTGTCTGATAACTGTAACAGTAGTCAATAAGCTGGTAAGCTTATATGACAAAGAATACGCATTGTTTTGATTGGGGGTTAAAAAATGTCAAAAAGAAATCACTATGGAAAAGTAAAAACAGGAAGGGATGTGCTGACGCTAAATATCATTGCTTATACCTTTTGTGGAGGGATGGCGCTGATGTGTTTAATTCCATTTTTAATGATACTTGCAGGGTCATTTTCTGCAGAAGCAGCTATTACACAAAATGGATTTAGCCTTTGGGTGCAGGATTTTTCCTTAGAAGCGTATAAAACGGTATTTAAAGACCCATCTGTGGTATTTAAAGCATATGGAGTGACGATTTGCCTGACAGCTATTGGAACAATTACCGGACTGCTTCTTCAGACAATGACTGCGTATGTATTGTCAAGAAAGGATTTTGAATGGAGAAATGGTTTTTCTTTCTTTTTCTATTTCACAACCTTGTTTTCCGGTGGTCTGGTACCCACATTTGTACTTTATACCCAGACTTTAAGTTTACAGAATAATTATTTGGCGCTGCTTCTGCCTCTGGTATTTAGTGTGTACAATCTGCTTATTATGAAAAGTTACATTACTGCAATACCAGATTCCCTGATTGATGCGGCAAAGATTGACGGATGCGGTGAAGTGAGAACTTTATTTCAGGTAATTATGCCCTTGATTCAGCCTGCGCTTGCAACAGTTGGTCTGTTTATTGCCTTAGCGTACTGGAATGATTGGTATAATGCAATGTTATACATAAAGTCTGAGGATAAATATCCATTGCAGTATTTTTTATATCAGCAAGTTAATAATATTGAAGCTTATAAAAAGCTGATTTCTAATAATGCGGTAAACAGTTCGGTGGTAAGCGCTATGTCACTGCCTACCCAGACGCTGAAGATGGCTCTGACAATTGTGGTAACAGGTCCGATTATTCTGGCGTTTCCCATGGTCCAGAAATATTTTGTACAGGGTATTACAATTGGTGCAGTAAAAGGTTAAGGTATTAATCCATCCAAAAAGGATGGCATAAAAATAAAAAATAGGAGGTTTTTATGAAGAAGGGATTAAAAAAAGTATTATCATTATTGCTTGGAATGACCATGACAGTAGGTTTGCTTGCAGGATGTGGTTCTAAGAACACCACAAATAGCGGGATGGGTACTTCCACAGAGCCAGGAACATCAGAAAACGGGGAAAGTGATTCTGCAGGCACATCTGAACATGTTGAACTAAAAATGTACCTGTTGGGAGACAGAACACCGGATTTTGATGAGGTGTATGGTAAGATTAACGAAATTTTGGAAGAGAAGTTAAATTGTTCTGTCAGTGTGGACTTCCTTTCGTGGGGAGAACATGATACCAAGTACTCTCTGTTGTTTTCTTCGCAGGAGGATTTTGATTTAATTTTTACAGCATCCAGCTGGGCCCATTATGAGCAGACAGTGGCGTTGGGGGGATTTTACCCGTTATCAGAAGAATTTATACAGACTTATGCACCAGATATTTGGAAGGTGGTTCCTGAAGTTGCATGGGATCAGGCAAGAATTAATGGAGAAATTTACATGGTGCCTAATTATCAGAATGAATTTGCGCAGGATGTAGTAGCAGTACGCGGTGATTTAATGGAAAAGTATGGTATTGAACAGATTACTTCATGGGATGAACTAAAAGCATTTTATATGGCTTGTGCGGCAGATGGGATGTATGCAAGTCAGGGCGGTCCCTGGTATCAGTATTTTCAGGCTAAAGGCATGGCAACAACTGGAGGGGCGCCAAAGGGTGGTGAATTGATTCTTTACAATGCCCAGGACCCGGAAGACCTAAGTCTTTATTATCTGCTGGATTGGGATGGTTTTTCAGATTACTGTAAGCAGGTAAAAGAAATGGCAGATGCAGGCTGTTGGTCAGCAGATGTTTTAAATTCAAGTGACGAAAGGCAAACAGGACTTTTGACTGGCAGAACAGCAGGAATGATTTGGAATTTAGGAAGTTGCAGGACATTTGCAAAACAGGCAAATGCAGAAAATCCCGACTGGAAGGTAACGCTTGCAGACCCGGTTTCATCTCTTTCCAAGAAAGTGCAGCCTTATATTAATAATGGTATTTCAATTAATATAAACAGTAAAAATAAAGAACGCGCAATGATGGTTTTAAATGAATTCTATACGAATCCTGATATATATGACCTTGCGATGCTTGGTATTGAGGGCAAACATTGGGAAGCGGTAGGCGATGATCAGTATAAGGTAATTGATGAAAGCGGTTATGGAGTTTCAAATAACTGTAACTGGGGATGGACCAATCATGAAATTCAGAGAGAAGAATATATTGAGAACAGAACAGAGCTTGATGATGTTTATGATGCAATGTTAGGAGCATGGGATAATAACATAAAAGATGCCCATTATTATGATGGATTTAACTTTGATACAACAAATGTAAGCACACAGTTTGCGGCGGTGGAGGCAGCTCTTGGAAATTATTATGACCCATTAGTGAATGGCCTTGTGGATGACGTTGACCAGTCAATTGAAGCCTTAAGGGCAGCCCTTGAAAGTGCGGGAATCCGTGATGTCATAGCTGA
This sequence comes from uncultured bacterium, assembly GCA_947088515.1. Lineage (GTDB taxonomy): Bacteria > Bacillota > Clostridia > Lachnospirales > Lachnospiraceae > Suilimivivens. Next base: position 46,311 of record CAMUHA010000003.1, on the reverse strand, counting down.
AATGGAAAGTCAGGCGGCATCATTCGTTGCAGAAAAACAGGGGAATTAATTATTAGTGGGCTGTTGCGTTTTGTAACAGCCCATTTTTGTGCTAAAATAGGAAAAACAGCAATATGGGAGTAAGGAGACATTATGACACTGGATGAGATTGCAAAGGAAATGGGTGTATCAAAAAGCACAGTATCAAGGGCTTTGTCCGGAAAGGGAAGAATTGGGGAAGGAACCCGTCAGAGGATTATTTCATATGCGGCAAAACAGGGGATTCTTTTTGAAAAAACGACCAATAAGGAGAATGAGAGTGTTGAGACAACCCGGAATCTTGGTGTCGTATTTCCATCAGATATCTATATTAATGGAAATCCTTATTTTCAGGATTGTATGTTGGGGATATGCGAGGCAGCTTCTTTGATGGGATATAATGTTGTTCTTGCCATAGCAACTGCTATTGATATTTCTGAAGTCCAAAAACTGGTGGAAGAGAAGAAAGTAGATGGAATAATTCTAACCCGCAGTCTTGTAGAGGATAAAGCAGTTGAATATTTAATCAGGAAGCATTTTCCCGTAGGGATGACAGGTCTTTGTGGGTCAAATGATGTAATTCAGGTTGATACGGATAATGAGGGAGCATCGGAAAGTCTGACTTCACTTTTAATTGGAAAGGGATTTAAAAAGTTTGCTTTGGTGGTGGAAGACCTTTCCTATCATGTAAATAAAAGCAGATATAATGGATTTTGCAATTCCCTTTTTAAAAATGGAATTCCAAAAGAAAAACAGGCAATTTACACCGGAAATTTAAGAATGGAATTGTTAGATGCCATTATTACTGATATATTTGCTAAAAAAACGGAATGTATTATTTGTGGGGATGATGTGGTATGTACCCGCATGATGTCCATGCTTCAGGCGGAAGGATACAGAATACCCAGAGATATTGCAATTGCTTCTCTTTATAATAGCCCCAATTTAAATTGTTTTACTCCAGCAATTACAGCAGTTAGCGTGTCTGCAAGAGAAGTGGGGAATATGATTGGAAAACAGATGATTAATTTTCTTGATGGAAAACCATGTGAGCAGAAAACCATAATGGATTATGAGATTTTATTTCGAAAATCAACAAATAGAATGTGAATGTTGACACAATATCATAGGATGGCCTGTGATATATGGAGGTATATGTATGGATAAGTGTGATTTTTACAAAGGTATGGATATTTCTTTCCTGCCGCAGTTTACAGATAAAGGTATGCAGGTAAAAGATTTTGATGGCACAGTGGTGGAGCCATTTTTGCTGTTAAAAAAATATGGGGTAAATTCTATTCGTCTTCGCATTTGGAAAAATCCCGAAAATGAGCCAGAGTCGGGAGGATACTGCAGTTTAGCCCATACACTGGCTATGGCAAGGAAGATAAAAGAATGGGGGATGCACTTTTTGCTGGATTTTCATTATTCCGATTATTGGGCAGACCCGGCAAACCAGAGAAAACCAAAAGAATGGGAAGGGTTAAGTTTTGAGGAATTGGAACATGCAGTTTTTGATTATACAAAAGACACATTATTGTCATTAAAGAAAGAAGGGCTTCTGCCTGATATAGTGCAGATTGGCAATGAAATCAGAAGTGGTCTTCTGTTCCCGGATGGGGAACTGCCGGACTATATCCATATGGTGCGGCTTTTAAATGCCGGAATACGCGGAGCGCGTATGGCGGTAGGAATGGATGAACTGCAGGTAATGATTCATCTGGACCAGGGAGGGAGATATTTTTATTTGAAGGAGTGGTTTTCAAAAGCGATAGAAAATGGACTGGAAAATTTTGATGTCATTGGACTTTCTTATTATCCTTTCTGGCATGGAACCTTTCCGGATTTAAAAGAAACCATGGAGCGTTTGATACAGGATTATCATAAACCTATTATGATTGTGGAAACGGCACATGCGTGGCGCAGATGCCAAAATGGTTTTATTGATGAGGTTCAGGAAAAGATTGCCGGGTTTAATGCTTCGCCAGAGGGACAGGCGAAGGCGCTGAAATTAGTAATGAACATTACAGCATCACTTCCAGAGCATATGGGACGTGGTGTTTATTATTGGGAACCTTTGTGTATTCCTCTTCCAGGTGAAGGGGGATGGGCGGAAAATATGGGACTTCTGGATGAAAACGGATGTGTGATGGAAGGAATAAATGTTTTCGGGTTTACAAGAAAAGAAGCTTGTGGTGAACAATATGCGAAAGTTTACGAATCCTCTCCAGTTGTTATGCAGCCAGGACATAAGCCGATATTGCCCAGGGAGCTGCCAGTTCTTTGTTTTGACGGCAGTATTGTAAAGCATAAGGTTATATGGGATACTTCCATGCTGAATAATATTCTAAATCAGCAGAAAGGGGAATATGTTCTTTGGGGAAAAGTGGAAGGTGTTGGGGAACCAGCTAAGATTACAGTAAGTGTATCGGAAAATAGTGAAGAGATGGAAAATCTGGTTCATGATGCCAACTGGGAGCAGGGGCTGACAGAATGGACAGTGGTACAGGACAGGGAGCATGTAATCGTACAGATTGTTCCGGAGTTTGTTAATCCTAATCCAGCGCCGCCTTTAAATGGTTTGCGTGTGGAAGGAGTAAAACAATTTAAGTTTAACATCAGTCAAAAAATCTGGACAGTTTATCCGGGGATTTACAGTTTATCAGTGGAATTTTTGGGAACAGATACCACAAATGTGGATATCCGGCTTTTTGTGCAGTCGGACGAGGAGAGGAGAGAAACAGTAATTCATCCTGTGGAACATAATTGGCAGATTTACAAAATTGAAAATATCAGGTGCAAGGAAGAATATTTAACAATTGGGATAAGTATACAGGCGCCGCCGGTTTATGGAATAATGCGTAATTTCCGGTTGGTAAAAACCGGTATATAAAAGAAGACAAAAAGGAAAAAGATTAAAGGAGCATGGTTATAAATATGAAAAAAACTTTTGATTATAACAGCCGCTATCTTGAAAAGGGGGGAAGACCCTGGTTTCCGGTAATGGGAGAATTTCATTACAGCAGGTATAAGGAAACGCTTTGGGAAGAATCTCTGCGGAAAATGAAAGCGGGAGGCGTTACAATTGTTTCCAGCTATGTTATCTGGATTCACCATGAAGAGGAAGAAGATGTCTTCGATTTTACAGGATGCAGGAATTTAAGGGAGTTTTTGTTTCTTTGTAAAAAAACAGGAATATATGTGTTTTTGCGTCTTGGTCCGTGGGCTCATGGAGAGATTAGAAATGGAGGTTTTCCTGACTGGCTGAAGAAAAAGGAAGGTGTCTGTTTAAGATGTGATGATGAGGTATATCTGGGTTATGTCAAACGCTTTTGGGAAAATATTTATGAACAAGTAAAAGGTTTCCTGTATGATGAGGATGGCCCAGTGATAGGAGTGCAGATTGAAAATGAATACGGCCACGTGGGTGGTCTTCATGGAAAAAATGCCGGGGACGGCCATATGCGGACGCTGACAGCGCTTGCAAAAAAAATTGGTTTTCAGGTTCCAATTTATACGGCAACTGGCTGGGGCGGTGCATGTATTGGAGATTTGCTTCCTGTAATGGGAGGATATTGCGAGGCGCCCTGGGACCCAAGAACAACAGAAATAGAGGCGAATGCTAATTATGTTTTCAGCCATATAAGAAATGATGCGTTGATTGCATGTGACCATCATGTGGAGGAAGCGGTTACTTTTGATGAGTCGCAATTTCCTTTTTTGACAGCGGAATTGGGAGGTGGGATTCAGGTAACTTCCCACAGAAGGCCTGTGGCAGAAGGAAAGGATATTGGCGCAATGTCTCTTACAAAGCTGGGAAGCGGAGTAGCGCTGCTTGGTTATTATATGTATCATGGTGGCAGCAATCCGGAAGGAAGATTTTCTACGTTGCAGGAGTGTAAGCTTGTGGGAGATTTAAATGACCTGCCGGAAATTAATTATGACTTCAACGCGCCAGTCAGACAATTTGGGGGGATTTCCGATAGCTACAGGGAAATAAAGCTCCTGGCATATTTTTTGCAGGATTTCGGAGAGGATATGGCGGCGCTGAAAGCGGAAATCCAGAATGAAAATATTCGTCCTGACGATTTACATACATTGCGGTTATCCTGCAGGCATGATGAAAACCATGGTTATGTTTTCTTTAATAATTATCAGAGAAGACGGAAAATGGACGCTCATAAAAAGGTAATACTTATGGGCGTCTGCGGGCAGGAAAAAGTGGCGTTTCCGGCTATTGATATTGAAGATGGGGAGTATGGATTTTTCCCTTATAGGATGAAACTGGGAGAATCGGTATTAAAGACAGCTTTGGCGACGCCTTTTTGCCGTCTTTGTACCAAGTGGGGAGAAACATATGTATTTTATGGGGACAGAGACCCTTTATTTGACTGGGAGGGGGACAAACGGGAGGATATTCTTCATATTTCCCGCAAGGATGCGCTCCGGGCGTTTCGGGTGAAAACAGATCAGGAATATTTGGTTCTGGCGGATAATTATGTCTGGGAGGAAGATGGGAAAATTCTTGTTACAGGCAAAAGCTATACAGAAATTAAATGTTTTCCAAAGCCATTAAAAGGGATTGAAGGGTTTAAAGAATGTGGGCAGGATGGAAGGTTTTTTATTTATGAAAGGAAAAAAGAGGAAAAAAAGACGGAAGTAAAAATACAGAAGCTTTTTGAAGATGGAAAAAAAGCAGAGTATGAACTGACAATTTCTTATAACGGGACGCCGGGGAAAAATGGGATGAGCCGGATAAAAGGATGGGATACCATTCTCCAGATGACTTTTGCAGGGGAGAGAATGGAAGTTTTTGTAAAAGAACATAAGATTAATGATTATTTTTATACGGGACAGAAGGCGCTGTTAAGTTTGGGGTATTTTAATTTCCCAGAGAAATTAAAAATAGTTGTACAGAGATTGTATAAATCAGACGATATTTTTATAGAAAAATGGCCTTTAATGGATGGAGAGAGCATTTGCAGTCTTGAAAAGGCAGTGGCATGGGAAGAATACCGCTGATTGCGGGCATTCAAAAGGTCCGGTTATTGGAATTAGGAGGTATGAGGAATGATTGTTCCAAAGTATTATGAAGAACTAAAGGTTCTTCATAAAAATGTGATGCCCAACAGGGCATATTATGTTCCTGCATCAGAAAAAATGGAAAATCTGGTGGAAGAAAGGGAGAAGTCCGACAGGTTTATGTTACTTTCCGGAGAGTGGAAGTTTCAGTATTTTGACAGTATTTATGATGTGGAGGAAGAGTTTTTCAGGGAAGGATTTGATACGGCAGGTTTTCAAAAGATAACTGTGCCAGGGGTATGGCAGAATTATGGATATGACAGTCACCAGTATACCAATGTACGCTATCCTTTCCCTCTGGACCCACCATATGTGCCCCATGCTAATCCTTGTGGTGAGTATGTGCGCACATTTGTGTATCATAAGGAGGAAAGGGCGCCAAGGGCATTTTTAAATTTTGAGGGTGTGGATTCCTGTTTTTATGTGTGGGTAAACGGAAGTTTCGTAGGGTATAGCCAGGTTTCCCATTCTACCAGTGAATTTGATGTAACAGATATGTTAGAAGAAGGGGAAAATACATTGTCTGTGCTGGTTTTAAAATGGTGCGATGGAAGCTATATGGAAGACCAGGACAAGTTTCGGATGAGTGGAATTTTCCGGGATGTCTATTTACTTAGAAGGCCGGAAGAAGGAATTTTTGATTATTTTGTAAAGGCAAAACCTTGTAACGGATATAAAGATGGTGAGATTGGAATCTCCTTTACCTTTTTTAACCAGCAATTGCCAGTGGAAGTTGAAATATATGATAGAGAAGGGATACTGGTGGCCCAGAAGAATGCTGCGGCGGGAGAGATGGTTTTGGAAATAAAGGATGCCCGGCTTTGGAATGCTGAATGCCCTTATTTGTATACGCTGGTGTTGAAAACAGAAAAAGAAGTGATTACTGATTATGTGGGTATACGGGAAATACATACAGAAGGAAAAGTTCTGTATGTGAATGGAATGGCGGTTAAATTTCATGGAACTAACCGTCATGACAGTGACCCTGTTACGGGATTTGTTATCAGTCTGGAAAAGATTTTGAAGGATTTAAGTCTGATGAAGGCTCACAACATCAATGCAATCCGTACAAGTCATTATCCCAATGACCCAAGATTTTATTATTTATATGATCGTCTGGGGTTTTATGTTATTGATGAGGCGGATAATGAAAGCCATGGAACAGTGGAAGCTTATCTGCCGGAAAGTGAGGATGGCGATTTATGGAGAAAGCGCTGGGGGGAGAGGATTGCAGATAATCCGGCATTTACAGAGGCGACGGTGGACAGAACAAGGAGATGTGTGGAACGCGATAAAAACCGCCCAAGTGTGGTAATCTGGTCTATGGGAAATGAGTGCGCTTATGGATGCACTTTTGAGACGGCTCTTAAGTGGACAAAAGAATTTGATGATACCCGTCTGACGCATTATGAAAGCGCCATTTACCATCCGGAAAAACGGAAGTATGATTTTGATTGTCTGGATGTGTATAGCCGTATGTATCCTTCAGTGGAGGATATTCATAAATACTTTGAAGAGGACGGCGCCAAACCCTTTGTTATGTGTGAGTACTGCCATGCTATGGGAAATGGTCCTGGTGATTTGGAGGATTATTTTAAGGTAATCCAGCAGTATGAGGGAGCCTGTGGCGGATTTATCTGGGAATGGTGCGACCACGCTATTGATATGGGAAAGTCGGCGGCAGGGAAGAAAATATATGCCTATGGAGGTGATTTCGGGGAATATCCAAACGATGGAAACTTTTGTATGGATGGCCTGGTATACCCGGACAGGACACCGCATACTGGTTTGATGGAATTTAAAAATGTGCACCGTCCGGCCCGTGTTGTCAAGTGGAATCAGGATAATATGGAGCTTGTTCTTCATAATTATATGGATTTTATGAACCTGAAAGATTACCTGACAATAGGGTATGAGGTGATTTGTGATGGAACTGTGGTAGAAAATGGCCGAATTGAGGATGCAGGAATTTTAGACATTTCAGCGCATCAGGAAAAGACGCTGCCTCTTTTCTTTAAGGTTCCAGAGAAAGGAAAGTGTTTTCTAAAGCTGACGTATTATTTAAAGGAGGCATCTGCAGTACTTCCGGCAGGTTTTTCCCTTGGTTTTGAAGAAGTGGCGATAGTAACGGAAGAGAATAAAAATCAGAAGGTGAAGGAAATATTTACAGATGCTGAAAAAGAAGCAGAGCTTCATGTTTGGGAAGACGACTGTGTGGTGGTGGTATCTGCACCCGGCTTCAAATATATTTATGATAAATTAACAGGGGTATTTAAGGAAATGGTTTATCATAATCATTCTCTGCTACAGCGTCCTATGGCATATAATATCTGGCGGGCGCCTACAGACAATGACCGGAATATAAAGAATAAATGGAAGAGCGCCGGATATGACCGCACAGTGGCAAGAGCATACAAGACAAGCGTAGAGTCTGTAAAAGATAAGGTGGAAATTAAAACATTGCTTTCGATAGGGGCAGTGCATTTACAGAAAGTCCTTGATGTGGAGGCACACTGGACAATTGGGCCTTCAGGAATAGTAGATGTAAAGATGGAGGTAAAGAAAAAGCCGGAATTTCCATATCTTCCAAGGTTTGGTATCCGATTGTTTCTGCCGAAATCAATGGATAAAGTTACTTATTGCGGTATAGGCCCTGTGGAAAGTTATATTGATAAAAAATGGGCAGGCTGTCATGGGATTTTTTACTCCGATGTCAGGGCTATGTATGAGGATTATATTATGCCTCAGGAAAATGGAAGCCATTTTGACTGTGATTATGTAATGGTTCATGGTAAGGGAGCGACACTTACAGTTGCAGGAAAAGAAACATTTTCATTTAATGTATCAGTATATACTCAGGAGGAACTTACAAAAAAAACACATAATTACCAGCTGGAAGAGTCGTCCTATACAGTGCTTTGTCTGGATTACCGGCAGAGCGGCATTGGGTCTAACAGTTGTGGACCATCTCTGGCAGAACAATATCAGTTAAATGAGGAAAATTTTTGTTTTAAGGTGAGAATTAAGCCCGATTTATGATTTATAAATTTTCTTTATAGTCCATATATACTTTCGAGCCTGTTGCCCCTTTTGTCCCTGGTATTTACCAATATAGGGGCAAGGGCCAAAGTATCCATTTGGGCAAAAAATTGTTTTGTCAGATAAAATCATAAGAAGGGTTCTTTCTTGTAAAAAATTGAAATATTAATTGACTTTTGGTTATCTATATGGTAGTATATCACTTGTTCTGGAAATTCTTTGTAATAAAGTACCTGATTTTTGGGTATGCTTATTAAACAAATGGGCCACTAGCTCAGGTGGTAGAGCACTTGACTTTTAATCAAGTTGTCCGGGGTTCGAGTCCCCGGTGGCTCACTAAATAAAATACCCGGAATGTCCAATAAAATTAAGGCCTTCCGGGTATTTTTATATCTTCCCAAACGTTCCCCTTTTTGTCTGATTTATTATAGCGTTTCTATTTGAGCAGCTCCTGCCATTTCCTCCAGTCGTCTGTATTTGCCGACGTTGCCAAAAGAACAATGACCAAAATAATTTTTAGTTTGTGACGCACCTTCCCTGCCTGTCGCACATCTTTGATATATTCCATTCATATCCAATAATTCTATCATAAGGCGGCATTCATAATTTATTTACTCATGTGTTTGTCGAGGCATTAGTGTAATTTTTGTTGCATTTTTTTCCGCTTTATAGTATTTTGATATTGAAATTTATAATCCTGCAAAAAGCGGAGGTGTTAGTGATGAAAAAGTTTATAGCGCTGCTGGTTTCGTGTGGCTTATTCGTAATTCTATCAGCAGGATGTGCTGATAGAATGGCGTACAGGGATGGAGAACTTGTAAATGGCGGCTTTAATTCTGATGATGTGGCTTGTATGATGGAAGTTACGGCTCCTATAGAAGAAGGATATTACATGGTTGAGGGAGTGCTTAAGGAAATGGGGAAGGACGAGCTTTGGATGGAAGCAAAAGGGGGACAGACGCTTTATTTTAAGTTATCTCCTGAAACGATTGTTTATGCCGGAGAAGAAAAGAAAATCAAGGAAGGACAGGCTGTCAAAGTAGTGTTTGATGCTGGAACACAAGAAAAGCAGATAAAAGACTTGTCTGTGATTGCTGTTTCAATTTTGGAGGAAAATTTCTAAAATTTATCTTAAGATTATTTAAATTTTATTCATATACTGTACCATAATCAGCCGAAAATATGATACAATAGATAATGTGAAATTTTTTTAGTTAAGGGAGAAGTTATGAAGGGAGAAACTGAAAACGGGAAGCACAACAAAAGGGTGGAAAAGTTAAGAAAGCGGTATGAGCAGAAGAAGGAACTGTACAGACTGCTTAGGGAATATGCTTCGGATATTATGGAGTCTGAAAATTTCCAAAATACCAGAAATTATATCCAGCATGGCACTATGCCGGTGCGCAGGCACTGTATTGATGTGGCGAGGCAGAGTATTGCTATAAGTAAATTTCTTGGCATTACCTGTAATGAAAGAGAGCTGGTCAGGGGAGCTTTGCTTCATGACTATTTTCTTTATGACTGGCATGACAAGTCAAGAGAAAATTATCAAAGACTGCATGGATTTTATCATCCGGGAATTGCCCTTAGAAATGCCAGTAGGGAATATAATTTAACGCCAAGAGAAAAAGATATTATTAAGAAGCATATGTGGCCGCTTACAGTGGTTCCTCCTCTTTGCAGGGAGGCGTGGCTGGTGACTACAGCTGATAAATACTGTTCCATCCTGGAGACTTTGAAGCTTCGCAAAGGAGCCGGAAGAGCAAGAACCAGAGTCAGGGTATCAGGATGAGAAAAGGCTTGTCTGATACACTGAAATTATATGGTGAGAGTGATTTTTACCCATTTCATATGCCAGGGCATAAAAGAAATCTAAAGGATGGAATTTTCAGGGAGGTCTTGTGTTATGATATTACGGAAATTGACGGCTTTGATAATCTCCATCAGCCAGAATTCCTGATAAGAGAAGCCCAGGAGCGCGCTGCAAAGCTTTATCATTCAAAAGAAGCTTATTTTCTTGTTAATGGCAGCACAGCAGGAATTTTAAGCGCTGTTTCAGCAGCGGCAGAGTATGGGAAAAAACTGATAATTGCCAGGAACTGCCATAAAGCCGTATATAATGCGGCTTTTTTAAATCGGATGCAATTGTATTATGTTTATCCGAAAGTGATAGAAGATTATGGTATGGCAGGAGAGGTTATGGCAGATGACCTGGAGGAAATTATCCGAAAGGTTTTGAGAGAGGAACCGGAGATGGAAAAGGGGGGAATTGCCGGTATTGTAATTACCTCGCCTACTTATGATGGTATAGTATCTGATGTGTTGGAACTGTCAGAGACTGCCCATAGGTATGGAATCCCCCTGATTGTGGACCAGGCCCATGGCGCTCATTTTGGCCTGCATCCAGCTTATCCTGAAAATGCGGTAAAAGAAGGGGCGGATATTGTAATACACAGTGTACACAAAACGCTGTCCGCTCCAACCCAGACAGCGCTGCTCCACAGAAACAGCGAACGGATAGAGGGAGAGATATTAAAAAAATATTTGCGGATTTATCAGTCCAGCAGTCCTTCTTATCTCTTGATGGCGGGGATTGATGATGCAGTTTTTCAGGCGGAAAGGGAAGGATACGAAAGGCTGGAGAAAGTTTTTTCGTGGAGATGTGAGTTTTTAGAAAAGATAAAAAACTGTATGTATATCCGGGTATGTCAGGTGACAGAACCGGGAAAACTGATAATATCAGCTGGGTCTTCTGTGACGGGGCAAAAGCTTTATGATGTGCTGCGCGATGAATATCATTTACAAATGGAAATGGCGGCAGGAAGCTATGTGACGGCTATTTTGACCATGATGGATGAGAAGGAAGGAATTGATAGGCTTTTATGTGCGCTTTTGGAAATTGACAGAAAGCTGTCAGAAGGCGGCATTTCTGCCGTATATGAACGAGCAATAAGCGCCGTTTTATTCCGGCCAAAAGTGGTTATGGGCATCTGGGATGCTTATAGATCGCCTTATCATGAACTTTCCCTGAAAGAGGCTGTGGGGAGAGGGTCAGCTGAGTTTGTCAATCTTTATCCTCCAGGAATTCCTCTGCTGGTACCAGGGGAGGAGCTGGATGGGCAGGTGGCTGCGGTTATTATGGCATATCTGGAAAAGGGATATACTTTACATGGAATATGTAAAAATAAAATAAAAGTAATAAAACTGCAAAATGAGGAATAGCAGGGTGAAAAGAAAAAGTGGTATGGAGGATTGAATATGAGAAAAACAAAAATTATTTGTACGATTGGGCCGGCAAGTGAGAGTGAGGAAAAGTTAAAAGAATTAATGCTTGCAGGTATGAATGTTGCCCGTTTTAACTTTTCCCATGGTACCCACGAGGAGCATAAGAAAAAATTTGACAGAGTGATTAAGGTGAGTAATGACCTGGGAGTGCCAGTGGCAACGATGCTTGACACTAAGGGACCTGAAATCCGTCTGAAGGATTTTGAAGGAGGACGTACAGAAATTGTAGCAGGCCAGAAGTTCATCCTGACGACAGAAGAAGTTATTGGAAATAATGAAAAGGTAACGATTACCTATAAAAATTTGAAGGATGATATTTCTGAAGGAACCACAATTTTAATTGATGATGGTTTAATAGAAATGGTGGTTGATGCTATTGAAGAAACCGATATTATATGTACAGTAGTAAATGGCGGTCCGGTTTCCAATCACAAAGGGGTAAATGTGCCGGGAGCGGTTTTATCTATGCCGTATATCAGTGATGTGGACAGAAGCGATATTATGTTTGGCTGTGATATGGGATTTGATTTTTTAGCAGCATCATTTGTAAGATGTAAGGAGGATATTCTCGAAGTAAGGAAGATTCTGAATGACCATAACAGTCATATGAAAATTATTGCAAAGATAGAAAATATGCAGGGAATTCATAATTTGGAAGATATTCTTGATGCCTCAGACGGCATAATGGTGGCAAGAGGAGATATGGGTGTGGAGATTCCCATGGAAGAAGTGCCTGTTATGCAGAAAAAGATGATAAAAATGGCAGAGGCGCAGGGAAAACATGTAATTACTGCGACCCAAATGCTGGAGTCTATGATAAAAAATCCAAGACCTACAAGAGCGGAGACAACGGATATTGCCAATGCCATTTATGATGGAACCACTGCTATTATGCTTTCAGGAGAAAGCGCTGCAGGATTATATCCGGTAGAAGCAGTTAAAACGATGGCGAAAATTGCAGAAAGGACTGAACAGGACATTGATTATAATGGCAGAATGAAAAACAGGGCACATGCGCAGGATGCAGATGTTACCACAGCGATTTCCCATGCCACTTGTACGACAGCCATGGATTTGCAGGCGTCTGCGATTATCACAGTCACAATTTCCGGTTTTACAGCAGGAATGATTACGCGCTATAAGCCCAAGTGTCCGATTATTGCCTGCAGTGTCAGCCCAAAAGTCTGCAGACAGCTTGGCCTTGCCTGGGGAGTAACGCCTATCTGGATTGCCAGGGAAAGCTCTGCAGATGACTTATTCGATGAAGCTGTGCGGGCAGCAGAAAGGGCAGGATATATTAAAAAAGGAGATACGGTAGTCCTTACAGCAGGCGTGCCCCTTGGTGTATCAGGAAAAACCAACATGATTCGTGTTGTAGAGGTTTAATTTACATGGGAAAAATGATATACTTAATGGGGAAGAGTTCCTCCGGAAAGGATACGGTTTTTAAGTATCTTTTGGAAAACAGTTTCTTAGATTTAAAAAAAGTAGTACCTTACACAACCCGGCCTATACGTGCCGGGGAAGTGGAGGGGGAGGAATATCATTTTACGGATGATGCCGGTTTTGAAAAAATGCGGACAGAAGGAAAGGTGATTGAGTACCGTATTTACAATACATACTATGGTCCATGGTATTATTTTACGGTTGATGATGGAAGCATAGATTTAAACCTTAATAATTATCTGATTATTGGGACCTTGGAATCTTATTTGAAGACAATAGATTATTTGGGAAAAGAAAAGGTTTTGCCGGTACTTTTGGAGGTAGATGACGGGGAAAGGCTGCAGCGTGCTCTAGACCGGGAGAAATTGCAGGAAGTTCCCGGCTATGAGGAAATGTGCAGGCGCTTTCTGGCGGATGCGGAAGATTTTTCAGAGGAAAAGATTAAGGCAGCAGAAATTCCCCAAAAATTTAAAAATAACAATTTTGACTGCTGCATAAAAGAAATAGAAAAGTATATCAGGGAAGTATATTAAAAAGAGGATATAAAAGGTTTAAAGAAGGTGAATGCTTTAGGAAAGAGGTGATCAGTATGGACATAAAAGTAAATCAGGCAGCGCCGGTATCACAGCCAGAAGCGGCAACGCCAGTGCGTGAATCTGACGGTACATTTAAATTTACGCTGGTCAGCCATGTGGAAGAGCAGGAACTGCAGGCGAGATTAAATACTCTGATGGAGTCAATTACCATGCAGGGGGATAAGCTATCAAAAAAGCGTGATATCAGAGATATGAAAAAATACCGGGGATTAATTAAGGAATTTATGAATGAGATAGTCACTCATTCTCATTCCTTCAGCCGGGAGAACTTTTTAGACAGAAAGGGCAGGCACAGGGTATATGGAATTATCCGGCTTGTGGATGAAAATCTGGATGAACTGGCGAAGGAACTGATGAAGGACGAACAAGACCATCTCGCCATTCTTTCAAAAATTGGGGAAATCAGAGGTTTGCTGTTAGATATATTGTCATAAATGGGAAAGTTGTATCAATTTACGTGGGGGAGACGGCCGTATTGCGGCAGAATGAGAGGGGCCTATGAGAGGTTTTTGTGATATTGTGGGACAGGAGCAGTTAAGGGAGCATTTGGAAAATGCTGTCAGAATGAATAAGGTTTCTCATGCCTATATTATCAATGGGGAGAGAAATGCCGGAAAGGAATTTATCGCAAAGACTTTTGCCATGGCGCTGCAATGTGAGGACAGACAGGAAACAGAACCATGTGGAGAATGCGCTTCCTGTAAGCAGGCAGCAGGCAAAAACCATCCTGATATTGTTTTTATCACTCATGAAAAGCCAGGAACGGTTGGTGTGGATGATATCCGCAGGCAGATAAATGGGGATGTGGCGATTAAACCTTATAAGGGACCAAAGAAGATTTACATTATGGCAGAAGGGGAAAAGATGACTGTCCAGGCCCAGAACGCATTGCTTAAGACGTTGGAGGAACCTCCGGAATATGCGGTGATACTGATTCTGACTACTAATGTAAACTCTTTACTTCCTACTATCTTAAGCAGGTGCGTGGTTTTAGACATGAAACCGGTAAAGGATGCGCAGATTAAAAAATATCTGATGGAGCATATGGAAATTCCTGATTATAAGGCAGATATTTGTGTAGCTTTTGCAAGAGGAAATGTTGGTAAAGCACGGCTTTTGGCGAAAAGTGAAGAATTTGATAAGGTAAAAGAGGAAGCAGTTACTCTGCTAAAGTATATCAATGAGATGGAATTAAACGAGATAGTTACGGCTATTAAGAAAATCAATGAATATAAATTAGATGTAAATGATTATATGGATATACTTTCTATCTGGTATCGGGATGTATTATTGTTTAAGGCCACACATGATGCCAATCATCTGATATTCAGAGAGGAACTGCCACAGATCAGGAAGGTGGCGGACAGAAGCACCTATGAGGGAATTGAAAAGATAATAGATGCTCTGGAAAAATCAAAACAAAGGTTAAATGCCAATGTGAATTTTGATTTGACAATGGAGCTTTTGCTTATGACTATTAAAGAAAATTAAGTGAGGTTTATAGATTGATGACAAAGGTTATAGGAGTGCGTTTCCGTACAGCCGGTAAAATTTATTTTTTTGATCCGGGAAAAATGGATGTTAAACGTGGGGACCATGTAATTGTTGAGACGGCAAGAGGGATTGAATATGGCACCGTGGTTGGCGACCCAAGAGAAGTGGAAGATGATAAGGTCATTCAACCGTTAAAGCCTGTACTTCGGATTGCTACCCCAAGAGATGATGAACAGGAAGCCGGGAACAAAGTAAAGGAAAAAGAGGCGTTTAAAATCTGTCTGGAAAAGATACACAAGCATGGACTTGAAATGAAGCTGATAGATGCAGAATATACTTTTGACAATAACAAGGTATTGTTTTATTTTACGGCAGATGGACGGATTGATTTCAGAGAGCTTGTGAAGGACCTGGCAGCTGTGTTTAAGACCAGAATAGAGCTTAGACAGATAGGCGTGCGGGATGAAACAAAAATATTAGGTGGAATTGGTATTTGTGGAAGAGAGCTGTGCTGTCACCGGCATTTGTCGGAATTTGTGCCAGTTTCCATAAAGATGGCAAAGGAACAGAATTTATCCTTAAATCCAACCAAAATTTCCGGTGTGTGTGGCAGGCTGATGTGCTGCTTAAAACATGAAGAGGATACTTATGAAGAATTAAACCGGAGACTTCCAAATGTAGGGGACCATGTAACTACAGAGGATGGGCTTAAAGGAGAAGTGCACAGCGTGAATGTGCTCCGGCAGCTGGTAAAAGTTATTGTGGAAGTAAATGATGAAAAGGAGATACAGGAGCACCGGGTAGAGCGTTTAAGATTTAAACGCAAGCACAGACATAATAAAATTGATGTGCAGGATGAGGAACTGAAGGAGCTGGAAAAGCTGGAAAAGGAAGAACCCAAGTCGAAGCTGGACGATAATTAGGAGAAGCAGCAGAGAATGGACAGTGTTTCAAATGTGCTTATAAAAGAAAATGAAAGAATAGATGACCTGCAGAGAAATCATTACAGGATTATTCAGGACCCGGACAGGTTTTGTTTTGGAATGGATGCGGTTCTCTTATCTGGTTTTGTGAAGGTAAGTGAAGGGGGAAGGGTTCTGGATCTTGGAACAGGCACGGGGATAATACCTCTTCTTTTGGAGGCCAAGACAAGAGCTTCTTATCTTGCAGGATTAGAGATTCAGCCTGACAGTGCGGATATGGCTAGGCGGAGCGTTAAATTAAACGGACTGGAAGAAAAGATAGAAATTATTACAGGGGATATTAAGGAAGCAGTCAGTCTGTTTGGCGCTGCTTCTTTTGACGTTGTGACGTCAAATCCGCCTTATATGACAGAGCATCACGGGCTGACCAATCCGGCATCGCCAAAGGCAATTGCAAGGCATGAACTTCTCTGTACATTGGAAGATGTGATAAGTCAGGCCAGCAGATTATTAAGACCAGGTGGCAATTTTTTTATGGTTCACCGTCCCTTTCGGCTGGTGGATATTTTGGTACTGCTTAGGCAGTACCGGCTGGAACCTAAAAGGATGAAGCTTGTTTATCCTTTTACAGATAAAGAGCCCAACATGGCGCTTATAGAAGCATGCAGAGGGGGAAAGGCACGTATGAAAGTGGAAAAGCCGCTGATTGTCTATAAGGAACCTGGGGTATATACAGATGAAATTTATGATATCTATGGATATTAAAGGCTATGGGTATTAAGGTTATGGATGGATTCTGTATCATGCCATGCTTTGAAAGGGGGATGTAATGGCTGGAATACTTTACAGGGAGAAACGGATAGTTGCTTTGGGAATCTTTCTAATTGTTTTGACTTTTCTGGAAGGATGCGGCGGGCATGGGAAATGGATGGAAACGATATCTGAAAGGATACAGACAGCAGAGGCAGGTGATATGGCATCCGGGGTTTTACATGGAATAATAAAAGGGGCAGAGGAAACAGTAAAAGAGACAGCCCTAAAGGTATCTGTTGTCCGTCCAAAGGTGAAGGGAATTTTTGTAACGGGGCCTATGGCAGGTTCTTCCAAGATGGAAGAGCTTATGCAGCTTGTGGATGAAACGGAACTAAATGCCATTGTCCTTGACATTAAAAATGATGAGGGCAGAGTGGTTTATGATATGCAAATTCCAGCAGTCGTGGAAACTGGAGCAGGCATCAGGTATATCCGGGATATGGAATCATTGGTGAGAAAATGTAAGGAGAAGAATATTTATCTGATTGCCAGAATTGTCGCGTTTAAAGACCCATATCTTGCAGAGGCAAAACCAGAGTGGTGCATTCGGAATTTGGATGGAAGTATTTTCAGGGACAAGGGCGGTCTTGCATGGATAAATCCGTATAACAGAGAGGTGTGGGATTATCTTCTGGATATTGGAGAGGAAACGCTGCGTCTTGGGTTTGATGAGGTACAGTTTGATTATATCCGTTTTTCTACGGACAGTGGTATGAAAGATGTGGATTTTGGACAGGAAGGAAAAGAAGAAGACAGGCAGAAAGTAATTCTGGAATTTGTAAATTATGCTTCTGAGAGAATACATAAAGCCGGGGGAGTAATCTCGGCAGATGTCTATGGGATGGTCATTGACAGTGTTGTAGACCAAAAAATTGTAGGTCAGGATTATGTACAGATGGCACAATATCTGGATTATATTTCTCCTATGGTTTATCCGTCGCATTACGGCCCTTATAATTATAATATTCCTGTGCCGGATGCGGAACCTTATAGGCTGGTGCTTGCAGCTTTGCAGTCTTCAAAAAAAGCGCTGGCAGGTGTTTCATCAGGGAATGGACAGACGGAATATACAAAAGAAGAGATAGCTGCCCTTCCTCCAATGGAAGGAGTGAGAGCAAAGGTCAGGCCATGGCTGCAGGATTTTACGGCCACCTGGGTGCAGGGGCATATTCTATATGGACCTGAAGAAATCCGGAGTCAGATACAGGCTGTATATGATGCAGGATATGAGGAGTGGATTTTATGGAATGCTTCTAACCGTTATACAGAAGAAGGTTTATTAAAAGAAAATAGAAATTAATGCTGTACCTGTTCTGCAACGAATGGGAATATTGGTGAACTATCAAAGGTATAGCGGGCGATATGTGGGGGATAAAAATGACAGGAACTTTATTTTTGTGTGCAACTCCTATAGGGAATCTGAAAGATATGACGCTGCGGGTAATAGATACTTTAAGGGAAGTGGATATGATTGCTGCAGAGGATACAAGAAACAGTATCAGGCTTCTTAACTATTTTGAGATTAAAACACCTATGACCAGTTATCACGAATATAATAAGGTGGAGAAGGCAAAACAGATAATTGGGTGGTTAAGGGAAGGAAAAAATATTGCTCTTGTAACTGATGCGGGTACGCCGGCAATTTCAGACCCTGGAGAAGTTTTGGTTCAGATGTGTATAAAGGAAGGAATTGCTGTTACTTCTCTTCCAGGGTGTTGTGCATGTATTACAGCTCTTACACTCTCCGGACTTTCCACCAGAAGGTTTTGCTTTGAAGGATTTTTGCCTGCGGATAAGAAGGAAAAAAGGTATATAATGTCGGAGCTTAAGCGGGAGGTTCGCACGGTTATTTTGTATGAAGCGCCACATCATTTAAGGAAAACTCTTATGGAGCTTTATGAAGCGCTGGGGGAACGGCGAATTACTTTGTGCAGGGAGCTAACTAAAAAATTTGAAACTGTTTTTCCCACAACTCTAAAAGAGGCAATGGCTTATTATGAGGAAAATGAGCCGAAGGGAGAATATGTGCTTGTGGTGGAAGGAGCAGACCGGAAGGCGATGGAACAGGATGAACAGGCCAAATGGGAAGAGCTTTCACTGGAAGAGCATATGAGCTATTATGAAAATCAGGGAATAGACAGAAAAGAGGCTATGAAAAAAGTAGCATCTGACAGGGGAATAAGCAAAAGAGAGGTTTATCAGGGATTGATTTAGGCAGTCAGGAAACATAAATTAGAGAATAAATATATCAGGGTATGAATAAGTTTTGACGTCTGTTGGTTGAATTGGAAATAGAGAATAAAAATAAAGGCTGGAACAGTATGAAGAAAAATACTGTTTCAGCTTTTTAATTACCAAAAAGTGTACTTTTTGGTAATTAAGTATATAGGTGTAAACATCATTTATCTTAATACATTATCGTCAAAAAAGCAAGAAAGGATAAGTCTTTTTTTTGGTAAATTTGCCGGATGTTTTTAATTGCCAAAAAGTACAGTTAATGGTAATGAGTTAGTTAAGGAAATTCCTAAGTGATGGATAAAATATGCAAAACGGTACATCAGTATAATAAAAACCCTCTGCCAGATGCAGATATGAAAAAGCTTCAGGAAATTGCAAAGGACTATAGTAAGGTAAAAAATTATGTCTATATGCGTTTTGGGGGAGTTGGAAGTCTCAAAAAAATTTATCCGGGATATACGGTGCAAAATGAGATGACCCGGAGCGGTTTAAGGGAGCAGCTGAATATGCCATCTGTATATTTTCACCGGGCAGTGTTTGACGCATTGGGAGATATAAAAAGCCAGTGGACTTTGACAAAGTCAAAAGTGATGAGTTTGATAAATCAGAATGAGAGACTGACGGAGGAAGAAAAACACTATTTAAGGTTTTTACTTAAAGTTAGCAACGCATTTGAGGCTGTATTAAATGAAATGCCTGTGGTTCTCCGAACTGATATACAAAAGCAGCACGACCTGCTTGCCCAAAAGGTGGATACAGATAAAATGCGGCGATATCTGTGCAGACAAGTTCGAAAGTATCATGAAAAGCAGCATACAGATAAGGCAGAAGGTTTTTCTATTTCAGAAAGAGCATACAGATATGGAGACCATGGGATTTATATTTCTGTTAAAGAGAAGAGAAAACGTATTTTTGTGTCTCTGACAGATAATAATCAATATGAATCCCAGATGTTTATCAGGTTGTATCCAGAAGAGAAAAATATAGAGATTAAGGTTCCGGTAAGTGTAACAGTCCGTGTTCACGAAGATTACAGGGAACAAGTAGGACTGGCGATTGGAATGTATACCATGCTCACCACAGATGAGGGGAACAAGTATGGGGATAAGATGGAGAGCTACCAGATGGAGTATGCGGACTGGATACGAAAGCAAACAAGAAGCTACAGCCAAAACAGGGAGAATAATCCGGGACGGAAAAAGTATAATGCCCAGAAAAACCGCTATGAGGAGAGATTGCATAGTTATATTAACCAAGAATTAAACCGGTTTCTCCAGACGGAAAAGCCAAAGGTTATTTATATGGCAAAGTACCCCAGGTCCCAGACAGCAGGCGGTGTCTGTAAAGTCATTAATAATTCCGCATCTTTGTGGCAAAGGGGGTATATTTATAAAAGGCTGGCGCTAAAGTGCAGAGAAAATTCTGTTGAATTAGTAGAAGTATGGGCGAAAGGCATAAGTAGGGAATGCAGTTGTTGTGGAGAGATGGGAAGAAAGCAGGATGGCATTTTTAAATGTAAATCATGTGGATATTATATAGAGGAAAAGATAAACACGGCCCGAAATGCAAAAAAAAGAGGAAAAAATCAATAGGTATATATACCTTATTATTTAAATCATAAGAACTATCATGTGGATAAATACAGGTATATGCCAGATGTATACGTGGATTTTACTGAAAGGACCATGTGATATGTTCATGATAAACAGGCAAAGGCTCACCAGATATAAAAATCTGGAAAAGAAAGAGGTCTGGGGAAGAGGTGTCTGTCATAAAAAAACAGTCGGCATTAGAAGGTAATTAATATTACGGATTGGGTATGCCAGGACCCTGATGAACATGGGCGGTAAGATGATGGCCGGTAAGATGATGGCCGGAAAGCTGGATACAGCATATGGCGTGCTGGAAGTAAGTGGATGATGAAATAAATGTGAGGTCCGGTAAACCAGCAAAATGTCTGTGAGGTAGCAGGGAGCGAAGCGGAAAAGACCGCATCATCCAAAAGAGGATGACCAATATATCTTATTTTGTAAAAATTATAGGCATGGAAAAGCTGAGAAAATAATATTTAAAACAGGGAGCATATGAGAAAAGCACAGAAAAAACAGGCAGAGGATTTTGTACAGTTACTTTCCCAGGCGCATGTGGAAATTAAAAAAACAATACAATTGGGGAAAAATATAGAAGCAATGGAATTGCTAAAGCAGTGTCAGGCAGGCTCCATTCAATTGGGAAATCTGATTGAAAGTACAGAAGGAGAAGGGTTTGTAACTACTCATCTCCTTGAGGAGTATTGTGAGCTGGTTTATCAGATACATGAGGAGCTTGCCTCCAATATGTCAGTGCCTGTGGATAAAGTATACAAAAAGCTGTATAAGGCTGCTGTAAAGATAAAAAACAGTATAAGGAATGATATTAAAATACGGTTAGAGGTTGTTTTTTTGCCATATAAGGCATCCATGTGGGACTCTCTGGAAAGTGTCTGGAAGGCAGCTGATGAAGACCCGGATTGCGACGCATATGTGATACCAATTCCTTATTATGATAAAAATTCTGATGGAAGTTTTGGGGAGATACATTATGAAGGAGATGAGTATCCTCCAAATGTTCCTGTAACAGATTATAAGAAATATGATTTTGAGGGGCGGCATCCGGACATAATATTTATTCATAATCCTTATGATGAATATAACTTTGTGACAAGCATCTTGCCTTATTTTTATTCGGGTAATTTAAAAAAGTTTACGGATAATTTAGTATATATACCTTATTTTATTTTAAACGATATAAATCTAAATAACCCAAAAGCAGTGGATAAGGTAAAAAGTTTTTGTACAGTTATGGGAGTAATGAATGCGGATAAGGTTATTGTCCAGTCAGAAGTTATGAAACAGATATATATAGATGCAATGACAGAATGTGTAGGAGAAAATACAAGGAAACACTGGTCTGAAAAAATCCTTGGTCTTGGTTCACCAAAAATGGACAAAATAGTAGAAATAAAAAGAGAAGATTTGCAGATACCAGATAAATGGATGGAGATTATAAAAAAGCAGGATGGAAGTTTAAAAAAAGTAGTTTTATATAATACTGGCGTAAATGCACTGCTTAAGCAGGGAGAAAAAATGCTGGAAAAGATTGAGGATGTTCTTTGTATTTTTGAGGAAAACCAGCAGGAAATAGCGCTGCTTTGGCGCCCTCACCCTCTGATTCATGCTGCAATTGGCTCCATGCGTCCTGAACTTAAGCGGAAATATGATGTAATTGTAAAAGAGTACCGTGATAAAGGTTGGGGAATTTATGATGATACTGCAGACTTGGATAGAGCTATTGCAATGTGTGACGCGTATTATGGGGATGGAAGTTCGGTGGTGAAGTTGTGTCAGGAAGCAGGTAAACCAGTAATGATACAAAATGTGGATATAAGGGAAGGAATCAAGTGATGAAATATATTGTGGTACAGGCTGGGGGAAAGGGAACAAGGCTTGGACAACTTACAAAAAATAAGCCGAAGGCGCTTGTGCCTGTGGAAAATTTGCCAATGCTGTTTCATCTGTTCCATAAGTATCCAGATAAATGTTTTGTAATTATTGCTGATTATAAAAAAGAGGTATTACATGATTATTTATGGGCTTTCGCAAAAGTAAAATATCTGGTTGTGGAAGCAGAAGGTAATGGAACCTGTGCGGGAGTGAGAGCGGCAGTTGACTTTATACCAGAGGGAGAATCATTTATGCTGGTTTGGTCAGATTTGATTTTGCCGGAAGACTTTATTTTACCTGAGGAATATAGAGGAGATGGAAAAGCAGAAAATGATTATATAGGAATATCGAAAACATTTCCATGCAGATGGAGCTATAAAAATAAAGAATTTTTTGAAGAAAGGTCTTTGGAAAAAGGTGTTGCCGGATTTTTTCTTTTTTCAAATAAAGAAAAAATAGCAGATGTACCAAAAGACGGGGAATTGGTACGGTGGATGCAGCAAAAAAAGATGGCGTTTAAGGAGATAAGTCTTGCTGGAACCAGAGAATTTGGAGTGCTTAGTGAGTATGAAAAGCTGGAAAAAGAAAAATGCAGACCCTTTAACAGAGTAAAAATTGAAGGAAACATTTTTATAAAAGAAGCAATAGATGAAAAGGGTAGAGAGCTTGCCAAAAGAGAGTGTGCCTGGTATGAAAAGGCGGTTAAAAACAGAGTAACGATACTTCCAAAGATTTATGAAAATAATCCTTTAAAAATGGAGTACATAAAAGGAAAAAATGTATATGAGAGTATCCTGTCATATGGAGAGAAAAAAGAAATGCTGCGGAAGCTGGTTTCTGCTTTAAAAGAGATTCATAATTCGGAGCATGTACCTGCAGATTCTTTCAGCCTTAAAGAAGCTTACTATAATAAAACAATGGACAGAATTGCCAAGGTGGAGGATTTGGTTCCTTTTGCAAGAGACAGGTATATTGACATAAATGGCAGAAGATGCAGAAATATATTTTACCACAAGCATGAGCTAGAAAAAAAACTGGAAAGGATGAAATGTGAAAGGTTTTGCTTTATTCACGGGGACTGTACTTTTTCCAATCTAATGCTTAGAGAAAATGGAGAACCGGTTTTGATAGACCCAAGGGGATATTTTGGTTATACAGAACTTTATGGTGATGTGAGATATGATTGGGCAAAGTTGTATTATTCTATTATTGGCAATTATGACAGATTTAATTTAAAGGATTTTAGGTTAAATATTAGTGATAAAGACGTGAACCTTGAAGTTGCATCAAACCATTGGGAGGATATGGAAGAAGAGCTGTTTGTCCTGACAGGGGCGGACAGGGATGAAATCAGATTGCTTCATGCAATTATCTGGTTATCTCTGACTACTTATGCGTGGCAGGATTTTGATTCTGTATGTGGAGCGTTTTACAATGGATTATATTATCTGGAGGAAGTTTTGTAGGTGATGGCATGATTGGTTATTTTGAAAAACAGTTGGAAGTTTTTACACATTCGGTTCATTCACTGAATGAGAATATGTTTGCAAGGTGGGTGGAGGAGGCTGTGACAACACTTAAAGCAGGGAATAAGATAGTGGTGTCCGGGCTGGGAAAGAATGTACCTATCTGTGAAAAGTTTGTTGGCTCCATGATTTCTATGGGATTGGAGGCTTATTTTCTGCATACCAATTCAGCAGTACATGGAGATATGGGACTGGTGAAAGCAGGGGATATGGTGATTATTCTAACAAAAAGCGGAGAAACAACGGAATCAATTTACCTTTCGCGGTTATTAAAAGAAAGAAATATAAATATGTGGCTGCTTACTTTTAATGGTAAGAGTACTTTGGCAAAGGAAATTTCAAATTGTGTAGTTCTTAGTCTGGAACATGAAGGGGATTTGTGGAATGTAATGCCTAATAATTCCACAACTGTGAATTTAATTGTATTACAGGGGCTGGCAATGATGATAGCAAAAGAGATGAAACTGGATATTGAGGAATTTGGGAGAAATCATCCTGGAGGGTATATTGGAGAGATGCTTAAGACATATGAATAATTTGCTTTTTGTATCTGAGGAAGAATAAAAAAATAATCATTTATATTAGGATGGTGGTGAATGCAGTTGAAGTACATATTGTTTGGTGCAGGAGAAGTTGGAATTAGAGCATATAAAGTGTTGGGAAGCGAAATGATAGAATGTTTTGCAGATAATTATAAATATGGAACAGAAATTTATGACAAACAAGTTATCTCTTTTAATGAAATGATTAACAAGTCTAATGAGTTCCAAATTATGGTAGCATCTGATAATTATACAGATATATTTGAAAAGCAATTAATTGATGCAGGAGTAACTGACTATATTTTTTTTACCAAACGAAATATGGGCAGGATGAATGAGGTTTTGCCAAAGTATAATTATTTATATAATACACAGTTTATGAATTATACAGACATTCTCCTTAACTATCAGATACAGGATTATAAAAGAATTGCAATTTATGGGGTCAATAAATATTTAAATTATTTGTTATTAGAGATAGCCATTTTGTCAGATATAAATTATGTTGTTTCTATTATAGACCCTGAGATAAATGAAAATCGAGTTTTTGATATTCCTGTTGCCGGACTTGAAGATGTCAGTTCTGGTATTGATTGTTTAATTATAAATAAAAAAAGAACGGAATGCGGTATTAGAGATGAGATAGATAATGAAAATTTTGATGTTATTGATATATATGATATTGATAAGTTTATTTTTTATAACAGGCACCCTCAACTGCAAAGGTTCAAAAATATTCATAATGGTAAGAGAGCATTTATTATTGGAAATGGGCCGAGTCTTACAATGGAGGATTTAAATGTTTTATATGTAAATAATGAAATTTGCTTTGGACTAAATAAAATTCATAAGATATTTCATCAGACAACATGGCGGCCTACATATGTTTGTATGACGGATGCAAGGGTTATAAACGCCTGTGAAGACAGACTGGAAGAGATAGCAAAAGAAAGCATTGTTTTTATGGCAGATAGGTATTGCTATAGTAAAGCAGATAAAAAGGAAAATGTGCAGTATGTACACTTAAAGTCGGAATATTTCAAACCTAATTTGCCAGGATTTTCTGATGATATTGTAAACGGAGTATATTGGGGAGCAACTGTTACATATGATTTAGGATTGCAGGTTGCAGCGTATATGGGTATTAAAGAAATATATTTAATTGGAATTGACCATAATAATGTTGGTTCAGTTATAGACCCTGGAAATCATTTTATACCTGATTACTTTGAAGATGATGAAGCCGGAATATATAAAAATGTTGTAGCTGATTTTGATGCAATGGATTTGGCATATGAAAAAGCTGAAAGATATTCAAGAGAGCATGGATTCCGAATATATAATGCAACAAGAGGAGGCAAACTGGAAGTTTTTGAACGTGTAAATTTTGATTCGTTATTTTATTGATTTAAGGTATGAAAATTAGATGAAAAAAATGATTAATTATGAGCAAATGACCTTTACAGGGATGGCGTTTCATGAAAATTATGGTTGGTTTTGCCACTCTGTTAATAATGTTTTATGTATATGCAGGATTAACTTAGACAGCAAAGCACTGGTTTTGGAAAAAGCAATTTCTGTAAGAGGCGTAACAGAGATTTCCTATGGAAAGACAGCATATTATGATGGAAAGCTTGTTCTTGTACCTAAAAATACGTTAACAATACTTTTGTATGACCTTAATGCAAAGGATATTAAACAGTTGGAAATTAAACAGGAATATTTAAGTGACAACAAAGCGACAAATGTATTTGGCAACGCATTTATACATGAAAAATACATGTTTTTGGTACCGGGAAGATATCATGCGATTGTACGTCTTGATTTGAGTTCTCTTAAAACGGATTATTATGACAGATGGTATGATGATTTCCGTTTTTTGATTAATAATCACAACAAGGTTATATTTTCATCAGAGAGCATCCAGATAGAAAACGATATATTGTTGGTATTCTGGCAGGGAAATAAAATTATGAAGTTTCATATGTATGATGGAAGTTATGAAATACTTGAAATTGGAGATTGTGAAAGTGCATATTCATCAATCTGTTATGACGAAAAGGGATGTTGGATTGCAGATAAAAAGGTCCCCCAAATTTACTGGACGGAAAATAATAGTAAATGTGTGAGCTGTATTAAAAATTTTCCGGTGGAATTTGAATATAAGAATGGTATTCATCATATTGAAAAAATAAAAAATGGGATTCTATTATTTCCGCTATGTGGAAATATGATATTAGAACTAAATACCCAAACAATGGAAGTAACTAAATTTTCATCGTTAAATATGGAATTTCCGAATCAACTGGAAGTAAACTTTGAGGGCTATTCTTGTTACAAAGAAAAATTGTATATGTATTCACAAGTAGAAAAAAGGATTTTCTGTATTGATTTGCTGAATAAATCAATATGTAAAATAAACTGCCAGCTATCAAAGGATGATATAAAAAAGGTAAAAAAAGAAATATCTAAGAATGTAGAAATGGAAAAAGGGAAAATAAGGCTGGAAGCGGAAGACTTCGATTTGGAAATTTATACAATGAAAGTTGCTAATAATGGATTTGAAAGAGAGTGTATTGTTCACGATAAAAATATAGGAAAAAGTATTTTTGAAAGAATAAAATATAATTTGGGAAAAAGGGAAAATGAGTAAGTTTTTTGTTATTAGAAACAAAATAAAAGAACAATTTGACCAGGGAGAAAGGCAATTTATTATATTTCCATATGGGGAAAATGGCATTTTAGCAAATACAATTCTTAAAGAGTGCTTTGGAATGGATAAAGTAATAATAATTGATAATGAGCTATATAGGTATAATCCAATGATAAAAAGTATGAAGTATTTAAAAGAGGAATCAGACCTGAAGAAATATACTGTTCTTTTTGCAAGCTATAATGAAGAACTGTTAAAAGAACTTTCAGGGTTTGAAATAAAAATAGTGGATTTATTTAAGGAAGCTAGAGAAGATGAGTTTCATCAAGAAAAGATTCGAAAAGAAAGAGAGCTGGCATTACTGCGAAAGCCTGCAAATAAAAAGTCAAGCTAAATTTTAAAGAACATCGAAAATTTTATACAGGTTGAAAAATGGGTATTACAATTAGACCGCCAGAATATGCCGGTCTGAAAGAGTGCTGTGTGATGGTTAGTTTGACGTGGGAAGAGCGGCGAGATATTCTTTCACTCTCCCATAGTAAATGCGCAGAAACTTGTTGGCTCCCGCTGTCATGTAGACGTAATAAGGTTTGCCTTGTGCCCTTTTCTTGTCCATGAACAGATATACCGCGTCATCCGGTTTGGTCTTGATCAGTACATCCATGATCTGGAACAGGGTTTTGCGTAACGCTGGCGAACCGTGCTTGGAGGCATGTACACTTTTCTGGGAATAATCTCCAGAATCATTCACGCCTGGATCTACTCCGGCAAATGCCGTGATTGCTCCTTTGTGAGTGAAACGTGTCACATCTCCGATTTCAGCCATGAGCTGAGGGCCCAGAGACGGCCCTACGCCTTTCATCGCCATAACAGCCGGATATTCTGGGAGCTTAGAGGCAGTTTCATTCATAAGCGAGCGCAGCTGTTCAACAGTCTGTGACGCGGCGTTCAACTGCCCTACGGCCTGCTTGATGATGCGCTTGGTAAAGCTGTCCTTTGGAAGTACGGGGATGAGCTCCTTGGCCTTTCCGTAGATTTCTTCAGCTTTCGACTTGCTGAAGTTGTACTTCTTACGGCTGCACCACTTCTGATAGTGGTCAATAAAAGCAGTCAGGGACAATTTACGAACACAATCGACATGCCAGTAAGTGTCAATGAAGTCCACCCATTTCTGGCTGCCGTCCTCGCGGGCAGGGCTGTCGAAATAGGCATTGGCGCCTGGATAGGTCTGATCGATAAGACCGATCAGATTGTTTTTCATGGCGGTTTTGTGTTTCATGTAGAAATCAAACTGGCGGTTCATGGTTTTAAGTTGGGAACGTAATTCATCCATAAGACTATACTGTTTCAGATTTGCCCAGCTGTCAAGAGTATAGCGGGCGATTTTTACGGAATCTGCCTTATCGGTCTTGACTTTGCGGAGAGGATTGTCCTGTCCCTGGAAGTTACGGATGATCTGGGGATTCACAGCGCTTACAAAAAAGCCCGCCTGGGAAAGTTCACGTGCCACCGGTTCATAGTAGCGGCCAGTACATTCCATGACAATGCGAGTTTCACCATCAAGCTCCCTGATCCGCTTTATCAGAGATTGGAAATCTGCGGACAGATGAGGAACATCAAAGGGCTTTCCAACAGCCTTCCCACCAGGACGGAGGATTGCTACCGTGCTTTTTCGTTTGGAAACATCAATACCTACTGCGTTCATGTTCATAAAAATGTCACTCCTAAATAAAGATTGCAATTGGTCAGTGCCAGTTTTACTCATTGCCCATTCAATCTACTGTGGTGTGACGCGAACGCACCGAGAGGGCGGCTCAACCTGCATAAAACGAACGCTGCGAATGAGGAGCTGGTTATCAGACTTTCGTACGGACGCGAAGTCCAAGGAGGTTTCCGATATACCGATTGCCCTTATCATTCTAACAGCTTAAGCAACAAGATGGATAATTCCTTACTGGCTGTAAGGGATACTAACCATAAATCTATTGTAGTAGGAGGTTAAAACAGAAATACAAAAGTTAAAGAAAAAAGATAAGTTAAAGGAAAAACAGAGAAATTTATATACTGACAAACCAAACGTGGGAAGGTATTCGTATGGTCCATTAATTAATAACATACATATTGATAAGATTGGGGCTTTCTGTTCCTTTGCAGTTGGGTGTGATGCTGTGTGGAATCATCAGCTGGGGATGGTCACTAATCATAATTTCATTTATGAATCAGTGGTTTGTAAGGAAATTACAAACCAAAAATATTCTCAGGAGGATTTTAACCAGAAATATATAATAGGGAATGACGTGTGGTTTGGAAAAAATGTATTACTTACAAATGGGGTAAAGGTTGGTAATGGTGTAATAGCGGCAGCGGGAGCTGTAATTACAAGAAATGTTCCTGATTATGCAATTGTGGCAGGCGTTCCGGCAAAAATAATAAACTATAGATTTACAGAAGAGCAGGTTAGAAAATTAAATGAAATATCATGGTGGGACTGGCCAATAGAAAAAATAAAAGATTGTTATGATGACTTTATGAATATAGAAGTTTTTATAAAAAAGCACTATAAGGGAGGTAAGGAAAATGGAATGTAAAATTTGTGGTAACAGAAATTTAAAAACAATATACAGTGGTAAAGTGCGTAATGGTGGATTGGGACAGTACACAGATATGGATATACCTGTTTATCAGTGTACGGATTGCGGCGTTATATGGCATGAAAATGTATTAGATAATACAGACGAGTATTATGAAAGTACTGAATATAGAGATTCCCTGGAAGGTAGTTCAAAAGAAGAGCAGTTTTATTGTTTACATGACAAGGAGACACTCGAAAAGTTTAAATATACAGGTACAGAGATTTTTAGAAACAAAATTGTGGCTGATGTAGGATGTGGATGCGGAGCTTTTTTGGATTTTATATACGGTGTGGCAAATAGCGTAATAGCAGTTGAACCATCTAAAGTCTATCGACAGGTAATGGATAGAAAAGGCTTTCATACATATCCGTATTTGAATACAGCAATCAGTGAATACGGCAATCAGGTGGATGTTGTCACTTCCTTTGATGTAATTGAGCATGTAGAGGACCCGCAAGGCTTTTTAGAGGATATATATAAATTATTAAGTATTGGCGGAAAGGCAATTATAGGAACACCTACAGATGCACCTGTTATGCGACAGTTATTGGGTCAGGTTTATGAAAAAAAACTCTTATTTAGTGCGCAACATTTATGGATTTTCTCAGATAAAAATTTAAAAATAATAGCAGATAGATGTGGATTTAAAAAAGTGGAAACAAAATATTTCCAACGGTATGGACTTGAAAATATGTTGGGATGGGTAAAAAACAAGGAACCAAATTCAGAAGTAAATTCAATAATTATAACAGAGACTATGAATAATGTCTGGAAAAGCCAGTGCTGCGAAAATAAAATAAGCGATTATGTTGTATTGTATCTGGAAAAATAAGTTTTGCTTTAGAAATACGTGGAGAACTGCAAAATGCACAAAATAGTTTCATTTATACCAATAAAGTTAAATAATCAAAGGTTGCCAGGAAAAAATTTAATGATTTTGGAGGGAAGACCATTATGTGATTATATATTTAACACCATTTGTCAGGTAAATGCAATATCTGAAAAGTATGTATATTGCAGTGATGAAAAAATAAAAGATTATTTGCCGAAGGGATTATCTTTTTTAAGACGTGACCCATATTTGGATGGATTTCAGGTCAAAGGACTGGATATTATTGAGCATTTTGTGAGAGATGTGGATGCGGATATTTATATTTTAACACATGTGACACAACCTTTTACAAAAGCGGAGTCCATAGAACAAGCTTTGAATAAAGTCTTGTATGAAGGATATGATTCAGCTTTCAGTTGTACATGCATTCAGGATTATTGTTGGTATCAGAATAAACCGCTAAATTATGACAGAAAGGATATTGTGACTACACAAAATCTGGAACCGGTTTATATGGAAACAGGAGCATTTTTCATATTTAAAAAAGAAGTATTTACAAAATATCACCAGAGAATAGGAATGAACCCATATAAATATGTAATTTCTCCGCTGGAAGCGGTGGATATTGATACGGCAGAGGATTTTGAACTGGCAAAGGTAGTGGCGGAATATTATAAAAGGCTGGGCAAAGATTGATGAAAAATATATATATTTTAGATTGCACATTAAGAGATGGCGGAAGAATTATTGACTGTAAATTTAATGATAAAATTATTTTAAATATGGCTAAGGATTTGACACAAGCAGGTATTGATATTATTGAAATGGGATTTCTTAGGGGACATGACCTTGTAAGCTATAATGGTAATTCCACTTTTTTTACAGAAGTAGAGCAAATAAAATCATTTATTCCCAAAGGTCAAAAAATAGCTATGTATAGCGCTTTTGTAGATTTTGGAATGTATGATTTCTCTAAACTGAAGGTTTGTGATGGGGAATCAATTACAGGAATCAGGGTTGGTTTTACCAAAAAGCAGTTCGCAGAGATGAAAAAGGACATTAAAGATGCACTGCTTACAGTAAAGAAACAGGGATATGTATTATTTGTACAAGGCGTAAATTCTCTGGCTTACACAGACAGGGAATTATTAGACCTTGTTGATATGATAAATGAAATCGAACCATATAGTTATGGAATTGTAGATACATATGGAGCAATGTATTTGGAGGATCTGGTTCATTTTTATAATTTAATTGATTATAATCTGAACCAGGATATTTGCATTGATATTCACTCCCATAATAATCTTCAGTCATCATTTACCTTTGCACAGGAGATTGTAAGACTGGCAGACGGAAAGAGAAATATTATTTTGGATGCTACATTAAATGGAATGGGAAAATGTGCGGGCAATTTAAATACAGAGCTTATTGCAGATTACTTGTCACGTAAAAAGGATTGTGATTATGATATTGATAAAATATTGGACGCAATTGACAGGTATCTTCTTCCCTTGAAAAATAAATATACATGGGGATATTCTGTTCCGGCCTTTATGGCAGGAGTATATAAAGCGCATCCTAATAATATTATATATTTAACAGAGAAGTACCGTTTAAACAGTAAGGATATCAAGTACATCATATCAGGAATTGATGAAGATACAAGGCAGAAATATGACTATAATAATATACAAAGGATTTACAGGAGTTATAATAAAAATTTAGTTGATGACAGTAATGTAATATCAGAGCTTCGAAGAAAAATGGAAAACAAAAGCATACTTATTCTTGTTCCAGGCAAGACAATTGAAAGCTGCTACAGAGAGATAAAGGCTTATATCAATGAAAAGGCTCCAGTTGTTATTAGTGTGAATTTTGTACCTAATGGCATTACATGCGATCACTATTTTTTTGCAAATACAATTCACTGGGAAAAAGTGTGTGATGAAGTAAATCATAATAAATGTATTTTATCTTCCAATATACACGAAGAGATTAATGGAGTCCTGCTTGTTGATTATTCTGCGCTAATATCTGAAGATAGTATTCTTTATGATAACAGTACAATTATGTTGTTAAACCTTTTAAAGAAGCTAAATGTTTCCAAAGTTAATCTGGCAGGATTTGATGGACTAAAAGAAAATGAAGAGAATTATGTTGATGCAGACTATCCGGATGTCAATAATGTAATGACGATAAAGGAGACGAATAAAGAAGTAAGGAAATTGTATGAGAAATATAAAAATAAAGTTACAGGAAAAATTGACGTAGATATACTGACACCAAGCATTTATAAAAAGTGAGATTAGGCCAATTGTACGTGATGGCTATGTAAACAAGGTTACTGTATAGGAGGTTAAGGTGAGGTATATTCTATTTGGGGCGGGCAATACCGGAAAAATTGCGTTTAATTATTTTGGACGTAACAGAGTATTATGTTTTGCAGATAATAATAAAACAGATATGCTTTTGTGCACGAAAGAGGTAATTTCCTTTAGTGAAATGCTAAAGATTTATTCTGAGCAAAAGCAGATTATAATAGTTATTTCCTCTAATAATTATTGGGAAGAAATGGAAAAGCAAATCAAGGATGTAGGTTTGCAAAGATATTTTGTATTTTTTGAAGCTGATATGTATTTAATGAATAGGGCGCTGCCATACTACTATCTATATAAAAGGCCCATATATTTGTCTTATACACAAATATTGTCGCGTTATGATTTGTCAAAATATAGTAAAATAGCTATTTATGGAGCAAACAGATATCTGCCTTATTTAATAACAGAAATAATGGATAGAAGTCCATCTGCAGACATAAAAGTAATTTTACCGGAAAATTGTGAATATGAGTATAATACTTTAGGGATTAAAGTAGATAATCTTATTTCTGCTGTTGAATGGATGGATGCTTTTATTATTAATATAAAGCAATGTCAGAGTAATATACGGGAAGAAATAAAAGAAGTGAGAAATGGTAAATTTGACGTACTGGATTTATTTGACGTAAATAGCTTTGAACCAACATTTGTGCACAAGGAATTAGAGGCATATAAGAATATACATAAAGGACAGCGGATATTTATTATAGGAACAGGTCCAAGCCTGCGAGCGGAAGATTTAGATATATTGTATAAAAATAAGGAAATATGTATTGCATGTAATAAAATTTACAGGATTTATGATAAGACATCGTGGAGAGCAGATTATTACGGTTTTTTGGATGGACGTGTGATTGAGGATTGTATAGATGATATACCAGATATTCCTGGTAAAGTGTTTTTAGGAGACAGTTACCACTATGATATAAATGATTATTACGAAGACATGACATATTTTCATTACATTGAAGAGTCCTGGTATCCTAATTATCCAAGATTTTCTGAAGATTTTCCAAGTGGATTTTATGCGGGAGGGTCTACTACTTATTCTTTTGGTATACAACTGGCAGCATATTTAGGAGCAAAGGAAATTATTCTGCTTGGAATGGACCATTGCGTAAATGGTAAAATTACAAGTCCGGAAAATCATTTTATTAAGGAGTATTACCGGGGGAATGAAGAAGCGAAATACAAAAATGCTGTTTTTAGAGATGATGTAATTACAAAAGCATATGAATGGGCAGAGATTTATTCCAGAAAACATGGGTTTAGAATATATAATGCTACTCGTGGCGGGAAACTTGAGGTGTTTGAAAGGGTAGATTTTGATTCATTATTTACAAATTTCGAGTAGGAGAATTGGAATAGAATGGAAAATGTAGAAAATGAGTTTAATCATGCGTTAGAGGGAAGAAAAATATGGCTTTCAATAAAGGAAAAATATAATTTTTCAAATCAATGCGGATTAGTTATTTTTCCATCTGATAATCAAACTTTAAATATAGAAGCAGTCAAATTACTGCCAGATTACAAAAAAAGAGTTTTTTTTGATAAGATGGTAATTATTACCAGTCAGAAGGGAATAATAGAATCCTTAAAGCTGTTGTGTGATGAGAGTGTATATTATGAATTATTTGAAAAGAAAAAAATAGATTCAATGCTTAAATATTATTGTCTGGTTCCGTTTTGGATACATATATTGGTTATTTCTCTGGATGAGCCATTTGGAAATAGTATATTATTAAATGAATATAAAATTGATTATAAAGATTATATTCTTTCAACAATTTACAGAACAGGATGATGCTATATGGAGAATATGGGTGAAAAGATAGAGAAATGTATAAATGGATGGAGAAAAGAATTAATTGGAAAAAAAGTAATTATATATGGATGTACTGCATTTACCAAAAGAATATATATTGCTTTGCAGAAAAATAATATTTTGCCAGGTGCAATTATAGATAATGATAATAAAAAGATTGGAAAAAAGTATCTGGGATTAAATGTTTTTTCACTAAAGCAAATTTTAGTTCCATATGACAGCTCCATAGTTATTATAGTCTGCTCACGACACGAAAAAGATATGCTGGCTTCATTATATGACTTAGGGTATAAGGAGAAAAATGTACTGCATATCAGTAGTGAATTAAACACCTACGAGGCAGATACACTAGAGAATGTAAATGAACAAATGAATTCTGTAAATAAAGGAATTCAGTGTTATAAAAGATTATTGGAGTATTGCGGTGGAAATGGGACGATTTTACTTACTCCAAAGGCAAGCGGGGACGTTTTTATTGCATGTGCTTATCTTAAGGTATGGTGCATGGAAAACAAGATAAAGAATTATTTGTTAGCGTGTACCAATCTGAATATTGTCGATGTATTGAAAATGTACAAACTTGATAATAAGTGTCAGGTTATTTCAGATGAGGATATGGAAAACTTAACAAAGGCATTTATGTTTTTGGGAGGCAGACTTAATATAAAAATGCTTTCGGAATGGTCCCTTAGAATTAGAAACAGCTATTTTCCAATGCACAGGGGGCCAATTACATTTAAGGATAAATTTCAATATGAAACTTTTCAACTCTGTAAGGATATAAATCCGGAATATCCGGATTTTTGTGAAAAGTTAAATAGAAAAAAATTTGATTATCTTATAAAAGGAAAAACGGTCATTATTGCGCCATATGCTTATTCAAGTCCGGCGGCAGTAGTGCCGGACAGGGTCTGGGAAAAAGTTGTTAACAATTTATTGGAAATGGGGTATTGCATTTATACTGTAGGTTATGGAGAAAGAGAAAAACCAATTAAAAACACTAAAAGAATCCAGTTTACATATATAGAGGCGCGGAACGTTTTAGAATATGCAGGTGGATTTATTGCATCCAGAAGTGGATTGTGTGATATTGTCCATGCAGCAAGATGCAGGCAGTTAATAATATACGGAAGAAACATAAGAAACGAATATGCAGTTGATTTTTTTAATATGAAAAGGAACTTTCCCAATTTTCAGGGTAAGGAATTTGTGTTTGATGACTATGGAGAGGATAACTTTATAAGTTCTGTAATTGAATATTTTAGAAATTAAGGAAGTGATGGACAGAAGGTGACATATACAAATAACATTATATCTACACTACAACAAATTACGGAACAGTATAATTTGTTTTTTATTATTACTGATAAATATTTTTTATCAGATAGTTTTATGGAACAATTAAGCAATTTGTTAATTCTGAGAACGGAAGAGGACAAAGGAATAATATTAGCGGATTATAGTGAAGATGTTGGGAAGCTAATTTTTAATATTACAGAAGAAAACATAGAAGAGATAAGACGGATATATTATATGTATGAATTTACTGATAATTTTTTTATAATATCAAAAAATGATGTAAACTATGGCAGCTTATATAATTTTGTAAAAGCTGGGATATTAGATATGGACGAGTATTTGAAGGCTATAGTAGATTAAGGGAAGATTATGGACCATGTACATTATCAGGAAATGATAAGAAATCTGGAAGGACTGCCTTGCGATTTACTGGCACAAAAGATAATTTATTTATTTGGTCACTGCAATGCATCGGAAGAGTTAGTGGATATTCTCATAGAAAAAGGATATGAAGTAAAGGCTATTTTGGATAACAATATTTTTAAATATGGTATTACGTATAAAGATATTCCTGTAGTTTCACCTGATACTATTTTAAAGGAAGATATGGGAAAATCAATTGTATGTATTGCAGCTAGAGCGTATGAATCAATGACGCAACAGTTAAGGAGAATAGGGTATAAAGGACCTGTAATAAAAATGGTTAATTATAATTCCTATGCAGAGTACTCCCTTTCCAAAGAAACATTAGAAAGAAAGAGAGCGCGTGTAGAGAGAGGCATTGGACTGATTAAGCAGGAAAAAGAAAAATTTCCGGAATGCTACCGTATCTATTGCCCTTTTTCCGCATTGGGAGATGTGTATTATGCAATGGCATATCTCCCATATTTTTTAAAAAGAAAATCAGTGAGTAAATATGTTGTATTTACGATAGGAAGTTCGTGCGCAGAGGTGGCTAAAATGTTTGGTGCAAAGTATGTGGAGGCGTTAAGTCAGAGGGATATGGATGAATCCATTCAGGCAGCGCTCTTTACAGAAGATACAGATGCCTACATACCTCATCAGGACAGGCCGTATGTTGTAAAGCTTGCAAAGGCGCTATATATAAAGAAAATTCCGTTAGAACTGATTTATAAATGCGGCGTGTATGGACTAGACAAGGATTGCGTTCCATATAAACCCATAAAATTGAATAGTTATGGGAATTTAGACAGAATAATACCAGGCAAAGCTGTTATTTTATCTCCTTATGCGAAGTCAGTCACTAATATTTCATCAGAGTATTGGGAAAAAATTGTCAGATATTATAAAGAAAAAAATTATCAGATCTTTACAAATGTTTTTGGGGAAGAACGTGAGTTGGAGGAAACTCAGCGTTTAGAGGTTAAATTATCAGAATTGCAGTCAGTTGTAGAGAGAGCAGGAACATTTATAGGCATACGCAGTGGTTTGTGTGATGTTCTTAAGGAAGCAAAATGTAGAAAAATAGCGCTATATCCTGACTGCTGTTACAGTGATACTCAATGGAAAATGGAGGAAATATACCATTTGGATAGCTTTGAAAATATTGTTGTTTCCTAGCGCGTGCTTTTTGAAGGTATAGCGGTTTTCTAATGCAATTGAACATGTCCGGGAGGTAAAAATGGAAAACGAAATAACTTTATCTACCCTTCCCAAAACCTGGTTTTTTGATTTGGATGGAACAATTGTCAAGCACAATGGGTACAAAAATGATGGGAAGGATACATTGCTGCCTGGGGTAAAGGAGTACCTGGCAAAATTACCCGAAGAAGACAGGATTGTCCTGGTTACTTCAAGAACAAAAAACTACAGGGAACTGACGCTGCAGTTTTTGAATGATAATAATATTAGATATGATGAAATACTGTTTAACCTTCCTTTGGGAGAGAGAATTGTTGTAAATGACAGAAAACCTTCTGGTCTGGACATGGCAGTAGCTGTAAACATAAACAGAGACAAGTTTACACTGCCAGTAGTGATAAGAGAAAAATAGAGAGGGGAAGTAAATGGAAATAGAGTTAACGGCCTCCATGATGTGTGCAGATTACGGTAATCTGGAGAAAGAAGTGAAAAATCTGGAGGAAGGCGGAATTGATTCTTTTCATATTGATATCATGGATGGGCGGTATGTTCCTAATTTTGCAATGTCCCTAAATGACTTGCGTTACATAGCCAGTACAGCATCCAAGCCATTAGATGTTCATCTGATGATAGAACATCCAAACAATCGTATTGATTTGTTTTTAAGTCACCTCCGTAAGAAAGATACAGTATATATCCACCCGGAAGCGGAATATCATCCATCCACGACTTTGCAGAGAATTATTAACGCTGGGATGGAGCCTGGAATAGCAATTAATCCGGGAACATCGGTAGAGACTGTTATGGAAATGCTTCGTATAGTAAAAAAAGTTCTTGTCATGTCAGTAAATCCGGGAAATGCCGGACAGATGTATCTTCCTTATGTTGGTAAAAAAATTACAAAGCTTTTATCATTAAAAGAGGATATGGATTTTGAACTATATTGGGATGGCGCTTGCAGCGCAGATAAAATTCTGGATTTTGCACCCAAAGGAGTTAAAGGCTTTGTCCTTGGAACAACGCTTTTATTCGGGAAGGGAACAACGTATGGGGAGACTTTGCAGAATATCCGGCAATTGAAGTTCTAATCAGGAAAGGAATGGGCATAGGGGAGGAGATTTGTATGAATATTGCACTGGTTTTGTCGGGCGGGATAGGATGCAGGGTTGGGGGCAGCATTCCAAAGCAGTATATTAAGGTGGGGAAAAGGTCTATACTTTCTTATTGCATAAAACAATTGTCAGACCATGAGGAAATTGATGGCATATGGATAGTGGCTGAGGCGCTGTGGAGGGAAGAAATTCTGGAGTGTTTGAAGTTGGCTGATAAAAATAATAAGTTTATGGGATTTTCAAATCCGGGAAAAACACGGCAGTTGTCTGTTTATCATGGGTTGGAGGATATACGGTCATTTGCACATGAAAGAGATTTGGTGCTTATCCATGATGCTGCAAGACCTCTGCTATCTGCAAAGATGATTACCGATTGCTTTTCTGCAGTGGCAGGACATGATGGCGTAATCCCTGTGCTTCCTATGAAGGATACACTATATTGCAGCCAGGATGGAGTCACAATCGCTTCTTTGCTAAACAGGGACAAAATATATGCAGGACAGGCGCCTGAAATATTTTATTTGGAAAGCTATTATCGGGCGAACAGAAATTTACTCCCAGAGCAGATTTTGCTTATTAATGGTTCAACAGAGCCTGCAGTTATGGCTGGAATGGATATTGTAATGATTCCGGGGGACGAAAATAATTTTAAAATTACCACAAGGGCAGATTTGGAAAGGTTTTGTAGAATTGTGTTGGAGGAAGAACAGAGCTAACGTTAAATGGTGGTAATTATAACGGAACGCATCATATAATGTTTAAAACAAATTATGGAGTGCATAATGTTAAATTACATATGGGCAGCAATGATTGCTGTAGGCATTATTTTTGGTGCGGTAAATGGAAATATGAAGGAAATTACGGAAGCGGCGTTAAATAGCGCAGGGGAAGCAGTATCTCTTTGTATTGCGACAGCTGGGGTTATGGCTCTTTGGGTTGGACTTATGGAAGTTGCGGAGAGTTCAGGGCTGATTTTGAAACTGACAAATATGCTTTCTCCTTTTGTGTCATTTATGTTTCCAAGACTGCCCAAAAAGCATAGGGCACGGGATTATATCTCTATGAATATTATTGCTAATATTTTAGGGTTGGGCTGGGCTTGCACCCCGGCGGGGCTTAAGGCGATGGAGGAGCTGGCGAAGCTGGAAGCGGAGCGGGGGAATCCGGAGTATCTGCCAGAGAGAGGGGCTGTTTCTGCCAGCCCAGGAAAAAGGCAGGGAGATACAGGAAAAAACAGAGGGACGAATCCACTGGCGGCTGGTGGAAAGACCGGCAGAGTCGCCAGCAATGAGATGTGTACGTTTTTGATACTTAATATTTCGTCATTGCAGCTGATACCTGTGAATATGATTGCATACAGGCAGCAGTACGGGAGCGTAAACCCGGCGGGGATTATTGCACCAGCGATTGCGGCGACATTTGTGAGTACGGCGGTGGCGGTGATTTATTGTAAAATTATGAATAGAAAACAGTAAATTTCTTGAAAGTTAAGGGGTTGTATGTGGTTATAATTGTATAGTGAAATTGGGATAAAATTTAAAAAATTATTTAAAAAAGGAATAAAAAATGCAAAAATGGAGAAAATAATTGATATAAAACAGCATCTGTGATAAAATATACTTCGTGGAGGTAAAATATTATGGAAAGCATTGTGAGGTTATCTTCATTGAAGATTTCAAATATTAAAAATGTTAGAACTGGGCATATCGTTATGCCAAATACTTACCAAAAACATCTGACATATAAAACGGCAGAAGTGTTAGGATTATATGGTCAAAATGGTTCCGGCAAAACTGCTGTTATTGACACGTTGTACTATTTGCAAAAAATTATGATTGGCAATACGCTTGATGGGGAAATTGCGGATTATATTGATGTAACTAGAAATCAGGCAGAGATCATGGCTGATTTTACTATTTTTATAGAAACTATTATCTATGAAGTAAGTTATAGGATTATTTTGGAGAGAAATGGAGATGGAGCCAATATTGTTAGGGAAACATTGAGCTGTGCTATTCATAAAGATAATTCCAGAAGCAATAAGACAGTGTTTGTAGATTACCAGCGTTCAAAACAGGAAAGTGTGTTTACTCCCAAAAAAAGGTTAGATGAAGTTATAGGAACAAATGCAGAAAATAAAACGGACCTGATTGTAGCTAGAAAAATTGCTGAGAAAAGTAACTGTTCTTATATTTTTGGAGAAGGTAGCAGGGAAATTTTCTGTCGGAATTATGAGAACCATTTTAAGGATTATTCAGAAGTGATTAAGGCATTATTTCAATTTGCTTTAAAGGATTTATTTGTAATTCGCAATACACATTCTGGTGTGATTTCTGCAAACTTTGTACTTCCTATGGCATTTAAAATTGAACAGAACGAAATCGGAATGAAAGGAGATTTTGCCGTTTCGTTGACAGAACCTGTAGTTTTAAGTGAGGAAAGAAAAAAAATATTAGATATGATTGTAGAACAGGTTAATATGGTTCTATTTACGATTATTCCGGGCATGAAAATAAATGTTTATCATTATGGGATGCAATTGACGGATTCTGGGGAAAACGGTTATCGGGTGGAGCTTGTTTCTGTCCGAGAAAATATGCCGCCTATTCCCATCCGAATGGAATCCGAGGGAATTGTTAAAATTATTTCTATTTTGAATGCCTTGATTCAAGCGTTTGGCAATCCTTCCATCTGCCTTGTAGTCGATGAATTGGATGCCGGTATTTTTGAGTATATGCTGGGAGAATTGCTTGACATTTTTAATAAAAGTGCAAAAGGGCAGTTAATATTCACATCACATAATCTGCGTGCTTTAGAAATGCTGGATAAAGACAATATTATGTTTTCCACGGTGAATCCTGAAAGAAGATATATCCGAATGAAAAATGTAAAAGCATCAAATAATTTAAGGGATATGTATATTAGAGGTATTACCCTTGGTGGACAGGACGAAATAATTTATGAGGAAACAGATAGTTTGAGGATTGCACGGGCATTTAGAAAGGCAGGTAGAATGATACAGCATGAGTGAAAAGAAAGTTGTTATATTCATAGTAGAGGGACCAAGTGATGAAGCGGCGCTTGGAACAATTATGAAAGAATACTTTTCCAGTAATGAAGTGCAGTTTATTGTTGTGCATGGCGATATCACATTAAAAGATTGCGTTTCAAGCGTCACTATTTTGAAAAAAATTAATGAACAGATTAAAGGTGTGAAAAGTAGGTATCGGTACAGTCAGGATGATTTTATAAAGATTATTCACATTGTTGATACGGATGGTGTATACATTGCGGATACGGATATCGTAGAAACAGATGTGGAAGAAATTCAATATTATGAAGACCATATTGATACAAAATGTGCAAATATAATCGCGGAACGAAATAAAAGAAAAGGGGACATTCTGTATAAGCTCAGGAAAACAGGAAAAATCAATGGCATACCTTATCAAATTTATTTTAATTCTTGTAATTTGGAACATGTATTGTATGGTGAGCTAAAAGATTATTCTGATGAAGAGAAGCAAATATTATCGGATGATTTTGCGGATCGTTATGATGGGAAAGTAGGAGAGTTTATAGAATTTATACTTTCTCCCAATATTGCTGTTCAAGGTACATATCAGAAGACTTGGGACTATATTGAAAAGGAGCTAAATTCTTTAAAGCGGCATACAAATATGCATCTAATATTTGGATAATTTGTATGTTGGTTTCTCAATTATAATTGATTTTACAGTGGATTTGAAAGCAGGAATTCTTTAAATGGAGATATCCTGCTTTTAATATATGAAATTTTATTTATTGGTACAATTAAACAAATAAGTTATAAAAAATACTTGTTTCAAGCGTTTATTAACAAAATTCGTGTCACTAACTTGACACCAGCTTACAGGCAGCGGTACGGGAGCGTGAATCTGGTGGGGATTATCGCTCCTGCGATTGTGGCGACATTTGTGAGTGCAGCGGTGGTGTATTGTAAAATGAAGGATAGAAATGGAGAGGGTAGGCTCTCTGTTTTTTATTATCTATATGCAAAATATATTGACAAGTTAAATTACATACAATAAAATTGACATTTAATAGAAATGAGGAATGCGATATGAGTGAAATGGAAAGATATAGAGACATGTATTTTGAAGATTGTACAGAACTTCTTAAAAACAAACATTCTTATAGAAAGCATGTAGATAAATTTATATATTACCTAAAAGTGGCAGGTTTGGAGAATCGCCCGAAGGTGATAGATAAAAATGTAGTAGAAGATTGTATAGGATATTATAGAATTGAAAGGGGTGAATTGAATACCCGGTCTACTATGGAGGCACATCTGGAAGCATTAAAAAGCTTTTACGATTATTTAAGCAGAACAGATAAGCTTCCGGATATTTTTACTGATTATGATTATAAAGATTATAAAGAAGCAATTGTAAAAAAATTTGGCCTGTCTGAACCTGTGGAAAGAGGTAGTTTTAGTTGTAATGAACTTATTGAGATTTTAGCATCTACGGAAGAACTAATAAAGCAGTCCATAGAAGAAAAATCTGGTATAAGGGATGAGGAACGTTATTTACAAAGAACTATAATGCGTTTATTTATTAAAATAACTTTGATAGCGCCCGCTAAGAGGATGGTAATAGGAAAAATAAAAATAAATGATTTTGAAGAAAAATTTAAGATTTTGAATATAAATAAAATTAAGATAAATATTCCTTGTGGGCTATCAAGAGATATTATTCAGGCGATT
The DNA here is from genome assembly GCA_947088515.1 of uncultured bacterium. GTDB lineage: Bacteria > Bacillota > Clostridia > Lachnospirales > Lachnospiraceae > Suilimivivens. The sequence goes on along the minus strand of CAMUHA010000003.1, from coordinate 2,743 downwards.
CAATATGCTGAAGACAGGAACGGAAAACAGGTTGAAAAAGCAGATAGGATTTTTGAATTTATTTATCGTTATAAGGGAAAGTTTACAGATGAGTCTTTAAATACATGGTTTCTCAATCTGCTACAGGACATTGGATATATTGAAAAAACAAACAGAAGAACATATCCAGTAGAGCCTATTCGGAATGGAGCTATTTCAATTATGGTTGATAATATGGTTAATCCGTTATTTATATCGAAAATAACGGGTATTGGGTTTTCTAGATTAGAAACGCAATATTATGGTGCAATGAAGTCTGAATATAAAGATTACCTAAATAAAAATATTAATAAAGCGATAGCGCAGAGTGAATATTATTCATATATCTAATTGTCTATTCTATGCAATTGAAAATTGCAGATAGAATCAAGAATAATTTTTTACCCTCAACGCTTGGGTTATTTGATATCGTTACTAAATATGTGGACAACATTCCAGTAACTAAAATAATTGTTTGTAGTGGTCTTGAGCAAACATATTATATTAAAAATAAAGGAATGCCACCTAACGAATGTTATATGCGGCTTGGAACATCAAATCAGCTAATGTTTACTGCATTAATAGACGAACTGTATGCAAAAAGAATACACACAACATTGCATAATATTCCGGTGCCTAGATAGGACCTCACTTTTGCACCGTTTAAGATATACTATCAGGAAAGGGGATTTGAGTTAAATAGGAAATTTGCTAATAGTCTTGAATTACTTACTCCTGATGAAAAATACAATTATATAGTATATTTGCTTGTCGATGAAAACGGAGTGTCTATTAAAGTTGCAAAATATGCTGGAATAACAAAGGTAGATTTGGTTGAGAATTATGGATATTGTTCATTAAATAAGGCGACAAATTATGTTTTGGAAAAGATGAAAATAGAAAATGTTACAAAAGCAAGAGTGACCAATATAAAAAGGATTGAAAAAAATTTTGTTGAACCGGTACCATTAAGGGAAGCATTAATTAATTCCATTGTGCATAATGATTTTTCGCGGGAAATTCTGCCTGTATTTGAGATTTTTAATAATCGAATAGAGATTACGTCATATGGTGGTTTGATTCCGGGACAAAGCATAGAAGATTTTTTCAGCTGCAGCAGTATGCCTAGAAACAGAGAATTGATGCGAGTATTTAAGGACTTGGGTTTAGTTGAACAGTTAGGGGCTGGAATGAGTAGGATTTTGCAATCATATGACCGTAGTATTTTTGAGATATCAGGTCATTTTATAAAGGTGGTTTTTCCATTTTTACTATCAGTTAATGATGAAAATATCGCCAATGGCGATATTTGCAGTTACACAGGCAAAATTATATTTTTATTAGAAAAAGAGCCCTATATCACAGCAAAGAAAATGAGTGAACAAACAGACCTGAGTACTAGAAAAATTAGCCATATCATAAGAGAATTGCGTGAATCAGAAATGATTATCCGTGTAGGTTCCAGCAGAAAAGGATATTGGGAGATTAATAAATCTAAATTTTAAGGGTCATGGAATAAGTTCATGTCATTAACTTGACACAAGGAAGGCTTAAGGCGATGGAGAAACTGGCGAAGCTGGAGGAGGAGAGAGCGATGCCAGGGTACGCTTCGGAAGGGAAAGGTGTTTTTGAGGATGGAAGGAAAATGCAGAACAAGGCAGGTAAGAATGGTGGTGAGCTGCCCGTTGGTACAAGTGGAAAAAGTGGTAGGGTTGCAAGCAACGAGATGTGTACGTTTTTGATTTTGAATATTTTTTCTTTGCAGTTGATACCCGTCAATATGACTGCGTATCGTAGCCAGTATGGCAGTGTGCACCCAGCAGGGATTATCGCGCCGGCGATTGCGATTACAATTACAGTAAATTTAAAGATGAAATTGTTGAGAAATATAAGTTGCTGGAACCGGTAGAAAGAGGAAGTTATAAATGTGAGGATATCAAAACGATTCTAATTGAACTGGACAAGGCTATTGATAAGTTTCAGGATGAAGCCGCAGGAGTCAGGGAAGAAGAAAGTCTTAATACATGGTTTTATAATATTGCGCAAGACTTTGGGGTAATGGAGGATGTGTGCAAAGATAAAAAAAACTTGGCTGTGGAGCCGATTAAAAACATGGTAATTCAAATGATGGTTGATAATATGATTAATCCTGTATTTATATCAAAAATAGCGGGACTTACACTTACTATGATTGAAGCGACATATTATCCCAAAGATTGGAACGCTAAACGCGAGGAAGATATCAACAAGTGCATTAATAAAAGTATCGCACAAAATGATTATTATTGTTATGTATAGAATGACTTTTTAATATTGGGGAGAACGCAGGTATGGGAATATATTTAAATCCGGGAAATGAACAGTTTGCAGTTTCTGTTAATTCTGAGTTGTACGTGGATAAGACGGATCTGATAACATATACGAACAGTCGTATTGGTAAAGATAGGCCACTGATCTGTTCCAGCAGACCGAGGAGGTTTGGGAAAACAATGGCTGTAACCATGTTGTCGGCGTATTATAGTAAAGGATGCCATTCTGAGAAACTATTTATGGGGCTTAACATAAGCCAAAATGAATTTTTTAAGACCCATCTGAATAAATATAATGTAATTTTTTTGGATATCCAGTGGATGTATGGAAATGCACTGGAGGAAATGAAGAGAAATTCGGCTCTTAAAGTAGTGAGTTATATTCAGGAACAGGTGATAGCTGAGTTAAGAAACGA
>CAMUHA010000002.1 GCA_947088515.1 uncultured bacterium | reverse complement strand
TGTGCTTCCCCATCCATTTTCCCCTCCTGATTTACTTAAATAATTAATATTTAACTAGTTAACTATATGAATTATATGCTTCCTTCCAATTTGTGTCAACATGGGAAACCCGGTTTCAAAAAAATTTCACAAACTTAAGAAAAAGAAAATAAACTTTTAGAAATAAATAATATTTGCAACATAGTGCAACACTAACAAATGCACCGGATAAAAGATATAAAAAACATACTTCAGCCTAAGCCCCCGCCTGCCGTTATAAAACCACACAAACACAAAAGCAAAAGGCGCCGTAACCTCCCACAGAAAGGCAACGCAGCCTGCTGCTATCTGTTCCCATTTGTTTTTGCGCAATAAATACAACAGGGCAATGGCAATAATCCCCTTTGCCCCATAATCACTTCTAAGACTCTCCGCCGCAAGAACAGCCCCAAGAACAGACACACCGTATCCTAAAAGCCGGATTATTTGTATATGACAGCATTTTTCTACTGTCTCTATCACCCACATCATCAAAATTCCCAGCCAAAGGGTAAAAAATACGTTTTGATAACTAAAGTCAATTATTCTGAAATTAAAAGCCAGGTCAAATGGAATTTCTGAAATCAGTGCAAAAAGAAACATCCGCCTGGCATATCCGGCCTTGTTATGCGTCTTTTCAAAACCTTCTACCAACAAAAAGCAATAAATTGGAAAAGCAAGCCTGCCAAAAAACCTGCGCATGATTTGATACAGAAGATAAACCCACCCTATGGTTCCCGCCTCTATTAAACTGCCTATATAAGTAGCAGAGGTATTGTCAACATCAAAAATACCATTTTTTATCAATATACTGCCAAGCACAACTGCTGCTGTGTGGTCCATCAGCATAAATATCATTGCAATTATTTTTAAAGCGCTCCCGCTGACCCCTTTTTCCTTCATTGCATCTCCTGTGGTTTTTCTATTCTACTATAAGCCTTATACATAAACCAGAAATATTATACCTCCCACCCATGAATTGGGCAAGCTTATCTGGCAGTTTCATCTGGTATGGTCAAAAAGTTCTAATTTGGCGCTTTTTACAAAGCCACTTATGTATATAATTTAAGAAAAGCAAACAGGAAATTAACTAATGTGAAAAATAAATTTTTCACAGACAAATTTGTGCCAACGCCCCAATTTGCAGGTGTTGGCAGCATGGAGGATTATTATGAAAAATGAAACAGCACAAAAAATTGCACTGACTGGCCTGATGGCTGCTTTATCCTATGTGGTTTTTACTTTCCTGCAGATTAAAATCCCGCTTCCTGGCGGAGACGCCACTTCCATCCATCTTGGAAATGCCGTCTGTGTACTGGGCGCCCTGCTTCTTGGCGGTTTCTATGGTGGAATCGGCGGCGCCATCGGTATGACTATCGGTGACCTTTTGGACCCGGTTTATGTTGTATATGCGCCCAAAACATTTCTGCTGAAATTCTGCATTGGACTGATTACCGGACTGATTGCCCATAAGCTTGGAAAAATCACTCTTGAAACCGACCATAAAAAAGTTACCATATGGACTACCATAGCAGCAGCAGGCGGACTTTTATTTAATGTAATTTTCGACCCTCTTATCGGCTACCTGTACAAACTGGCCATACTTGGAAAACCGGCGGCGGAATTGACACTTGTATGGAATATTGCATCCACTTCCATCAATGCCATTACCTCCACCCTTGTATCTGTGCTGATTTACATGACGCTTCGGCCTGCATTAAAAAAAGCGGGGTTACTTTTCGTTTTTGGGAAAAAGGATTGAACTGTCTTTATTTTTGTTCAAAAATAAAATCGTACAGAGGAACAAGTTAATTGCGGACAGAAGATATACCGATGCAATTGATGAACTCATAATAAAATTTACTCACATACCTATTAAGAAACTTAAAATAATGATGACGGAGGTTTTAGATTAGGAAAAGACAATATTTGAACAGATGGGCGTCACATACGAAAATCAAGGCGATTACTTTATACCTTGCCTTATCCTTCCAACCAAAAAAGAAAAGTAGATAGGAATATATGGGAATAAACATCATTTGCAATAAAGTTGCAGAAATTGTAAATATCGATTTGATTTACATCTAACAGCATTGAAGGCAGGGAAAATAATACTCCTTGCCTTCATTAGTCACTTTTTATTTGCCCAAAAGGTAAGATACATTTGAGCAACCGATTCAAGCAACACAATGCGTTGTATTTTAAAACAGCGTGTCCTGTTGTACCACTCCCCGCAAAGAAATCAAGACAGCAACTATGGGAATTATAATGATTGCGGTTAAATTCAATATATCTTTACATTCCATTTTTCTTTCTCCCTTATAACCACTCGCCATTAATAGCAGACCATTTTTCAGTAAATTCTTTGTCTCTAACTGCCGCTGTAAACGGTTTTGTCAGGAAGAATTTTATTATTTTCAGCACGGTATTGTAATCATCGGTTTTGATGTCAATTTTACGAACAAAAGCTTTCCATTTCTTCTGCATTGTCACATCGTCGTCAAAACTCATAACCTGTTCAAACTGTTCTACTGTGAAATTATGTTCACGGTTCTCAAAGGTTTTTTTAAGAGCTTCGGTCAGAACCTTACCATCAAAATCAAACTTGTCAGCAAGATAATAAATATCGTAATAGTCTTTCATACGGCTGGAAAATTCCATCAGGCTGAGGATTGCATCAATTTTCTCGGCAACAGTCGTTTCAATGGAATAAGTATTAACTGTCGGAGCAGCAAAATCATCAAGCTGAGTGGGAATTTTTCTTTTTTCCTGATTTGGCACAATGACATCACCAACACCGAAATCAATGCCAAACGGTGTGCGTGTGTTTTTTATACGAGCAACTATTGAAGCGCCTATACCGGCATATTTTTTTGCAACGGCAATAGGTGCAACATCCTTTATCTCAAAGGTTACAAAATCATTACCAGTCTGAACCGCAATAATTTCCTCAAGGACACCCTTTAACTGTTCCGGTGTATTGGGTATTTGCCGAAGCAAAAAATCTACATCAACCGTTACCCGGCTGTCAAAGTCAGTAAGGGAATAGAGAAACAAGCCACCTTTCAGCACGAGGTTCTCACCATACTTGGACTTTTCCAAACGACGCAGAAATTCCTCCTGGCAGAAAAGTTGTAGGCAAAGCTGATAGCTTCTTCCACTTTCTTTTGCCTTGTTTTTGAGCCGTGCAAGCACAGATGCAGCCATATCAGCCATTAAGCAATACCTCCATTACATTCATAACCTTTGTATAAATCTTCATTTTCTTTGCGTACTTAGACAAATTTGCAAGGTTCTTTTTTTCATCAGCAGCATAGGCGTTGACAGCTTTATTGAAAATTTCGTTGTCAAGTTTTGTGCGGTACTTAAAGCAATCGCATATTGTCCGCTCACGGTCATACACAGGTAACATTACACCGTTAAAATTGCTTGTGGACTTACCTATTTCTAAAAATTCCTTTTGAATATAGTAAGCCTTCATTGGAAATTCTTCAATATTCTTTACGACACGAGACGCTGTTCTCGGCACAGCAATCGACCATTCACGGGGAGAAAAATCGCTGTACCCGTAGTGAAATAAAGCGGATTCCACACAAATAATTCCCTGTGGAAGAATCTCCCGTATCAACTGTTCCTCCGTCGCGCTATTACTTTGTGGAAGCTGATAAAAACCTCTGCGAATCCTTTCAACGACTCCTTCTTTACAGAAAGATGCTACTTCATATTTATTTATCCCATTAGCGGCAAAATCTGAAGTTTTTGCAATGCCGCCGTTATTTTCAATTACCTTTTTTAGAATTTCTTTTTTATTCAAGCAGACACCAACTTTCCGCACGCAAGAAATAAATAATGTACGCAATTATTATAACAGTTAGTTTCAAAAATTGCAACAACTATATGCAGACATTATTTTAAATCTGCATGTTAAAAGTAGTTATCATGCCAATTATGCTTCGTTGCCCTCTGCCTGCTCGGCGCTTTGGCAAAATAGTGGGTAAAGCTTTCATCACGCATTATCTCATACCTCATATCTTACAGACGGATTTCAAATGTTTTGAAATTGGATGCAATGAAAGCACAGGGCAAGAGAACGGATTTAGCTTTATCGTAGTTTCGGCAAAGTCGGACACGGCCGCCGAAATCGGCAAGACGCAGAATGAGAGCCGCAACCAAGTGTTCCTATATATCCATCTTACAACTCTTATCCCAGAACTGCTTGACAAGGTTGACGAAGGTGTGATTGCATTCAGTCCGGCGGCAGAATTAAAAGGAAACGGCGCAACCCATTTTACTGAGTTACACCGTACCCTACATAAAAACTTCCTTATCCGGCGGTTTCGAAGTTCCGCTCTTTCTTTGTTATATTATTATACAAAAGGATTATAAAACCGACTCCCATCTGCAAAAGTAATAAGGAAGGCAGCTATCGTAAACACTACAGTAAATCCTATGGTCAGATAATCATTGCGCCCAAGCTTTTTCTCCATATACCAGGTTCTCCTTTTATGTTTTCCATACCCTCTAAGTTCCATGGCATTGCTGACTGTATCAATTCTGTCCATACTGGAAAAAATTAAAGGGAAAATAATGGAAGAGGTATTTTTAATCCGGCTGATTAAAGATGCCTTTCCCGACATCTCAATTCCCCTGGCCTCCTGTGCATGTTTAATCTTGGTAAATTCTCCCTGTACATCCGGTATATACCTTAACGCAATTGAAATGGCATATCCCACATTGTAGCTGATTCCCACCTTATTCATGGATGCCGCAAATTCACTGGGATTGGTTGTTACCAGAAACATAAACACTGCCGGAATTACTGTGAAGTATTTGATAATCACATTCATCTCATAAAAAAGCTGCTCTATTGTCACATCATAAGGTCCCGCAATATGAAACAGCACTGTTCTGGTTCCGTACACATGGGTTCCCTGGTCAGGTGAAAAAATAAAAATAGCAATCACATTTAAAGTAAGAAACAGCATAACCATCTTAAAGACTGCCCCTACCTGTCTCCATTGTGTTTTTGAAATTTTAAAAATAACCAGGCTAAAGACCACCATAACCGCCAACACTCTGGTGTCATAAGTAATCATACTGGTAAAGCACCAGAGCAGAAAAAAAATCAGTTTTGTCACGCCGCTTAGCCGGTGAATCCAGGTATCTTTTTCTTCATAAGCTAAAATCTTAGACATGGCCGCCTTCCTCCCTCCTTACTCTATTTTTCCTCTCATAGGCGATAAAACGCTCCACAAACTCGGAAGGGTCCCCAATCTGACAGTTTACTGCAAGGTCATACAAGGAAGTTTTCTTTAAATACGCTTTATCTGCAATTTCCTCATTGGTCAGCACATTTGCAGGAGTATCATCCGCAATCAGGTGTCCGTCTGCAATTACAATGGCCCTGTCCGTATATTCCAGCATCAGGTGCATGTCATGGGTAATCATAATAATGGTAATGCCATAAGTTTCATTAATACTCTTTAAAAACTCCATGATTTCCGTATAGTGACGGTAATCCTGTCCTGCTGTAGGCTCGTCAAGTATCAGAACTTCCGGGTTCATTACCAGAATAGATGCAATGGATACCCGCTTTTTTTGTCCAAAGCTAAGGGCTGAAACAGGCCAGTTCCTGAACGGATAAAGCCCGCAGATTTTCAGCGTTTCGAAAACCCTTTCTTTTATTTCCGCTTCCGGGACGCCTCTGACCGCAAGCCCCAGCGCCACTTCGTCAAAAATCATGGGCTTTGAAATCATCTGGTTGGGGCTTTGCATCACCAGACCGACCTTTTCTCCTCTTTCTTTAATTGAAAGAGGGGACATATCCTCTCCATTTAAAAGAATCTTTCCTCTTGTAGGTTTATAAAATCCACAGATAAGATTAGAAAGTGTGGATTTGCCCGCACCGTTTTTCCCTACAATGCTGACCATTTCTCCCTTATGAATGTCAAAGTGGATATGCTGCAGAATTGGATTGCCCGGCACATAGGAAAAATATACATCATCCACCTGCAGAGCTGATGGTGTTTCTTGCTTTTTCTTTTTTCCTTCGGCCCTGTCAAACCAGTCTTTTAAGGATTGTCTATAATTTTTCAGTTCCATGGTTTCAATGTGCCGGGGCTTATCTGATACCTGTATCTGGCATCCCGCATGTTTCAGCGCCGTAATATAAAGAGGTTCCCTGATTCCCTGCTGCTTCAAAATATCTGTAACAAGCAGCTCATCCGGCGCTGCATCCGCCACAATGCGTCCTTCCCCTACCACCACAATCCGGTCCACATCCCGGTAAAGAACATCCTCAAGCCGGTGCTCAATAATCAAAATCGTGGTTTTCTTTTTCTTCTGTATCTGGTCTATCATGGCAATGGCGCGCTTGCCAGTTGCCGGGTCCAGATTCGCCAAAGGCTCATCAAACAGCAGAATATCCACGTCATCCACCATAACGCCCGCCATGGAAACCCGCTGCTTCTGTCCGCCGGAAAGTTCTCCCGGCGCGTGATCAAGCAGCATTTTTACATCCACCATTTCTGCTACTTCATCAACCTTTGCAAACAATTCCTCCTGAGGCGTCATATCATTTTCCAGGGCAAAGGCAATATCCTCCGCCACTGTCAGCCCGATAAACTGTCCGTCTGTATCCTGCAAAACCGTTCCTACAATTTTAGACAGGCCAAACAGCCCCAATTCCTTAGGATTTTTTCCTCCAATTCTCAGCTCTCCCTTTGATTCCCCGGTATAGGAAAAGGGAACCAGACCATTGATACAATGGGCAAGGGTGGATTTTCCGGACCCGGAAGGTCCCACGATTAAAACCTTCTCTCCGGGCATAATCGAAAGATTTATGTCCCGGAGAGTCGGTTCTGTCTGTGCCCTGTATTTAAAGGAAAAATCCTTAAATTCAATAATAGGCTCCATGTATTAATCCTCTTTTGTAAGACTGGATGATTTTGCTCCAATGGCGGAATAGCCCACGCAAAGCAGGGTTCCTAAAATGCCGATTATAATAATATTGCCTACACACGCCCATGCCCCCTGGGCAAACACCTTACTGGCAGGTTCCGCATAAATAAGAATATCCAAAAAGGGCGCCACAAGAATCCACGCCACTCCATTGGCAGCCGCCTGCACAATATTAAAGAATGCAATCATTTTTCCACCGCCAAATCCGCCTTCTTTTATTGCATACTTTGCAGCAAATAAACCAATGGCAAGGCCAACCACCCCATCAGGAAACACCCAGCTCCACCATACACTGCCATAGAACATGGCATCCCCCAGCGCATGGCCAAGCACACCAACTACGCCGCCTACCAACGGGCCAAATACAGCCGCCAAAAATGCCATAATTGCCATACGGGGCTGCAGATAGGTGTTGGGAATTGGTGTGGGAATCTGGATTTCCGTCAGCGCAACAAACAGCGCCGTACCAATACCGATAGCAACAACTTCTTTGATACCAAACTTTGGTTTCATGATAATTTCCTCCTCATTCGTTATATTTTTTAACATTTTCAGTATAACACAATCTCCTGGCCCAGTGCAAAAGAATATATAATTTTCTCCTTCACTTCCCTGCCTGTAAGACGCATAAGAGCCTCTCCATAATAATCCAGCTGCACCTGATATCTTTTTATCAGCTCTTCCGGCTCCTTTACTGCATCCGTTTTGTAGTCTGCAACAACAATTTTTCCCTCTTCCTCAAAGAAAACGTCAATAATTCCCTGAATCAGCGCCTGTTCATTTTCCGGGAATTCATCCCCCAGCCTGTCGGCCTTAAGTCCCAGCACAAAAGGCTGTTCCTTAAAAAGATTTCCTTCTTTTTCCGCCTTTCCCATCCGCTTTGCAAGACTGCTCTCCAAAAAGGCCGTTATCTTATAAACAGATATTCCCTCCCGCCATTTATGGCTTATCAGCTCTTTTTGCTCAAATAAGTCCAGCTGCCGCACTGCCTCCGCTTCAAGAGTCTTTCTGCCTATAAGTCCAAACGCAGCTCCAAAGTCAAAAAGCTCCATCACCTTATGATAGGCGCTTCCTCTGTCTGTTCCTGACATTCCTTCCCTGCTTTCAATAAAAGATGGGATATAAGGCACAATCTCCGTTTCTTCGAACAACGTTCTGGTAAAGCCCTGGTTCAGATTTTGACTGGAACCAGGCTTATCTCCCTGCAGAATATCTGTTGACTGGTTTGATAAATTATGGATTGCCTTCATTTTAAGTTCCGACACAGTCGTTTTTACAAAAAGACCAGATAAATACTGATATGGATATACCCTTTCAAAACGTTCTGACAAGTCTGTCATAATTTTATTGTCCTTATCAGTCACTCCCTCTTCCCTTTTGTTTTCCCAAAACAGCCTGTGCTTTTTTTCCATTTGCCCTACAGCATCCTGTATATCCTTACATATAATATCTTCCGGCGCCACCAGATTTACCTTATCCAGGCAGGGAAAGATAAAATCCAGATAACAGCCTGCACCTGCAAGCACAGAAAAGGGAACCTTCTTTTTCCCATCCTTTTCCTCAAACTCTTTTTTTTGCTCCATGGCTTCCCGGAACTTTTCAATGTCCGGCGTCATGGCTGTGAGAATCAGCTTTTCCTTTGCCCTGGTCATAGCCACATAAAGCACCCGCATCTCTTCCCCAAGAGCGTCAATTCTCATTTTCAGCGCCACAGCGCTTTTCTTGAGCATTGGGCTTAAAAGACGCAGATTGCTTTCCACAAAGTCCACACCAATCCCCATATCCACATCTGCAATCAGACGGCCGCTCTCATCTTGTCTGTTAAACTTCTTTGAAAGCCCTGCCACAAAGCAGACTGGAAACTCCAGCCCCTTGCTCTTATGGATGCTCATAATGCGCACTACATCCGCATTTTCATCCAGCACATCCGCTTCCCCGTAATCCACCTCATACTTTTCCAGCTGCTCCACATATCGCAGGAAATGAAACAGACCATAATAACTGGTATTTTCAAATGCTGCCGCCCTTGTGAGCAGCATTTCCACATTTGCCCTGCGCTGCTCCCCTCCGGGCCGGACTGTCACATAGTCCAGATACCCGGTATCTGTCAAAATCTCCTGTATCAGCTTGTGAATCGGTGTATAGGCAGTTTTCTGTCGGTAAGCCGCCAGTCTGTTGAGAAAAAACTGTACCCGTTCTTTTAAAGGCCCCTCGTAAACAGTCAAAAGCTCATACAGCAGGGACTTTTTATTTTCCCCCCGGAGTAACGCAATTTCCTCCTGGGTAAACCCGCCGAAAAAAGATTTCATGGCGCCATATAGGGGAATATCCTGCAATGGGTTATCAATCACATGTAAAAGCTGTAAAAGCGTTTTAATCTCCACTGCCTGAAAATAGCCTGTCCTTGAAGAGACATAAGCCGGAATCCCTTCTCTTTCCAAAACGCCCTTAAATTCCTCCGCCCAGCCCGAAGTAGTGCGCAGCAGAATCACAATATCTCCATAAGTTACCCTCCGGAGCCTTCCTGTTTCCTTATCTGTTACCAGAAAGCTGCTATGCAGCTCCTGTATCCTGCGGGCAATCACTGCCGCCTCCTGCTCCCGCACAGAAAGAGAAGAAGCTTCATCTCTGCCTATCACACAGTACTCTGTACTATAGTCCTCTGCACTGTGGCGCTCTGTACTGTCATTCTTTGCACTGTCGCTTTCTATGCCGCTTTGCAGCCCGTCTGGTTCCTTCGCGGCTTCCGGGTAGGCGGCGCCAGGATAAAGGGCGGCTTTTGCATCGTATTCCACGCCTCCCAGCGCCTCTCCCATAATCTGGAAAAACAAATCATTGACACTGCCCAGAACTTCCCTGCGGCTGCGGAAATTCTTGTGTAAATCTATTCTCTGACAACAGGAATCTTCTATGGAATAGTTTTTGTACTTCTCCATAAACAATTCTGGCCGGGCAAGCCGGAACTTGTAAATGCTCTGCTTTACATCTCCCACCATAAACCGGTTATACTTTCCCTGTTCCTCCCCGGAGATGCTTTTGAGAAGAAGTTCCTGTACCAGATTACTATCCTGGTACTCATCAATAAGAATTTCTTCAAAAAACTCCCTGTATTCCAGCGCCGCTGCAGAAGGCGCTACACTTCCATCCTCCGCTTTTCTTAACAGAATGTCCAAGGCAAAATGCTCCATATCATGAAAATCTATGATATTTTCCCTTCTCTTTCTTTCATCCAGCCTTTGCTTATAAGAAAGCGTTAAAGAAAGCAGCTCCTCCACTTTAGGCGCTGCCTCCCCCATCCGCTCAACCACCTGCCCCGGAGAGAAAAGAAGATAAGAGGACCTAAGATTTTCTATCTGTTTCTTGATATCCTTCCGAATCTTTTGTACCTTCTCCCTGCAGTCAGGATTTACCGATTCATCCTTTTTGGATGGAAGCCTGCCAAAGGATATCTTTTCAAAAGCCTCATAAAATGCCTGCAGTGTGCCAAGTCCCGAAATCCGGCTTAACATTTCTTTTTCCTTTTCGAGTACATCCCCATACATATAAGGACCGTCCGGCCTGTGCACAATCCGTATGGCTCCATCCAGACTGTTTATACATTCCTGCAAAACGGTCCGGATATAAACAGCCAGATACTGGCACCAACTGGTATTTTCCAGTTCCGCAGTATCTGCTATTTTGTAATCCAGGCAGCATCCCTCTATCCATTCCTCCGGCCATGGGTTACTCATGGAAAATTCATAAAGCTTGCTGATATATTCTTCTAACAGCCCGTCATTCCCACCCCCGGTAAAATACTCCACGCAATCTGTAAATGCTTTGCTCTTTTCCTGATACCGCTCTTCCAAAAGTTCCCGCATCACATCCTGCTTAATAAGGCGCAGCTCCCCCTCGTCAGCCACCCGGAAGCCTGGGTCCAGCCCAATGTCATTAAAATTATTCCGTATCACAAACAGGCAGAAGCTGTCAATTGTTGTAATCTGCGCATTATGAAGAAGGGAAGCCTGTTTTTGAAGATGGACATTTTCCGGTTCTTTCTCCAGCCGCCCATCAAGAGCCTGGCTGATACGCTCACGCATCTCTGCCGCTGCAGCGTTGGTGAAAGTTACCACCAGCAAACGGTCAATGTCTACCGGATGGTCTCCTTCCGTAATCATTCGGATAATCCGCTCCACCAGCACCGCAGTTTTCCCGGAGCCTGCCGCCGCCGAAACCAATATATTCCTTTCCCTTAGTTCAATTACTTTTTGCTGTTCGGGCGTAAATGAAATTGCCATTTTGTTCCTCCGCCATACTATAATTTTTTCTGCAAAGTATCTGCAGAAGATTCCGGCAGGTTCGATGGGCTTTGATTTTCCCCAAGTTCCTTCCGCATTCTCTCAAACACTTCATCATCCGTCAGCGCCGCTAAAAGCCGTGTATGGTACCCTGGCACTTTCTCTTCATAATCACACACTCCCTTATAGGCACAAAAAGTACAGGACTGTCTTCCTCCCTGCTCACAGGGATTTACTTTGATATCTCCTGCCAGTATCCTTCTGCCAAACTCTCTGATTTTATAGCTTACATACTGGGATACGGTTTCATAGTCTTCCTTGGCTATGGTGCTGGAACGTAGAGAAAAGCTTCCATCCTTTTTCCGCTCTACAGGTATCACCACCGATTTTTCTGAAAAATTCTTGTCAAGCAGGCTTACTACCTTCTCATCCTCATTTACAATTCCAGTTGTTCTAAGCTCTTTTAAAATTTCCTGATTGATTTCTTCCGGCGTCAGCTCTTCCTTTGCCCTAACCAGCGGGTCATTTACATGATAATATAAAAGGGCCGCCGGAACCACTTCCTTATCCGGGTGGTTTCTTGCCGCAATCTCTGCCGCCACATTCATGTACACTACCAACTGCAGCTGCAGCCCGTAATATAAAGCTGCCAGATTAAATGTCCGGCTGCCGGATTTATAATCAATCACCTTCACATAAACATGCTCTTCATCCTCACAGGTGTCAATTCTGTCAATCCGTCCGCGCAGCTTCATCTGCTCCCCCTCAGAAAGGGCAATATTTACCGCCTCTAACGCTTCTACTTTTGAAAATGACATTTCAAAAGAAGCAGGGACAAAGGAGCCTTCCTTCAGCTGGGCTTTCAATGTCCGTATGGTTCTTTTTAAAATCCGATATATCCGCTCTACCATATATTCATAGCGGGAGCTGCTGTAAAGAACCGTTTCCCCATAAGATGCCGTATAAGCCTCCAATACCTCCCAGAGCAGCCGGTCCCCTTCTTCTTCATCAAAATCAAACCATGTAAGATTATTTTCTGAAAGTTTTCCTGCAAAAGCTTCCAACACTCCATGAAAAATATTACCCAAATCCGCCTGCTCAAAGCTGAATTCTTCCCGTTCTTTCAGCATCAGGCCATATTGCAGGAAATGTGCATAAGCACAGGCGGCAAACTTTTCCAGACGGCTGATGCTGTTTTCCAGTATACTGCCATAGAGGGCCTTTGCAACCGCTGCCGCCAGGGGTTTATGTTCATACCTTGAAAAAGCTGCCTCCTCCAGCTTCCGGGCGTAAACGCTGTAGATTTCATCCTTTTCATAAAGCTGGTATAGGCCACGCAGTTCCTCTTCCTGTATAGCTCCCACTCTGCCCTCTGCATAATCCCGAAGCCCCTCCGCAAGGAAAGACAAACCATCCTTTTTTCCTACAATCCCCTCTGCACCCGAATAAATAACATCCGTTCTTTTTATTTTTACTAAGGGAAAAAGCTTTAACATCATATCCACCAGATAGGAAGGCCGGATGCTTTTTCCCTGGCTGTTCACCCTTGCATAGGACAGGTAAAGTCGCCTGGAAGGTTTGGTCATGTTCATATAAAGGTAAAGCCTTTGAATATACATCTGCTGTCTGGGGGTGGGCGCTAATTCAAATTCTGACTGCTGTAAAAACTCTCTGTCAATATCAGAAATTATTCCTCCTTTGGAAGCTGTTTTAGGAATATTTCCATCATTAACTCCTAAGAAAAATAATATTTTAACTTGTTTTAAACGGGTCCGTTCCATATCCCCAACTACAATCCGGTCCACACTTCCAGGGATAATCCCAACTTCAATTTCTGCAAAACCTGCATCTAAAATATCCGCAAATTCCCTAAGATTCATAGGCTCTTCTCCCAAAAGGCCCATTATCTGTTCCAAAACTTCCATTACAAGACGGTAAATCTGTGCATATTCTTTTGCCCGCTCCGGGTCTTTGTTCTCTTTAAAATAAAGCTCATAGCCTGCAAGCTTTTCCTGGATTTTTCCAGCTACAATAAACTCATACAAAGTGCGAACCAGCTCCCCTGCAGTCTTCCTCTTTTCCAGAAGAGGGGCAATCTGTCCCATAAATCGTTCTCTAAGACTGTTTAATTTCTCCAAAAAAAGTCTTTGCTCTTCTTCCTTTTCCTGTGTGTCTGCAAAATCCCAATGCAACTCCACCCTGCGCACGAAAGTCTGGCTCCATTTCTTCTTTCCTTTTATGCCAAGTGCAAGCACATAATTTTCCAGATAATCAACCTCCCTTGGCTCAAACCCGGAAAGCCCGCAGCGCAGATAGTGGAACACTGTTTCATAAGAGAAGTCAAAAAGCACGATTTTCAGCGCGCTCCGTATATATTCAATAAACGGGTTCAGTAAAAGTCCTCTGGTTCTGTCCATAAATACAGGTATGTCATAGACAAGGGCTTCCCTCTCAAAATAATCCGCATAGGTTTCCAAATCCCCCACCACCACTGCAATATCCCGGTAGCAGTACCCTTCTTCCAGTACCAGTTTCTTAATCTGGATGCACACCTGTCGTACTTCCTTAGCCGGATTTAAAGCCTCCATCAAGTGAATGCTTTCTCCGCTCTCCTCCTTAAAAGGACGCAGCGGATACCGGAACAGATGCTGTTCCAAATGTGCCAGCTCTTTATTATCGCCAAACCGCGGAAGCGGTTTGGTTTTAATAAAAATATCATCCGTTCTTTTAACACCTGCCTCCTTAGCCAGGCGGCACAAATCTTTTACCGTCTTTTTGCTAAGAAAGAACAACTCCTGCTCTCCCTTTGGCAGGAACGCATCCTCTGCAGCGTCAATGGTGACAGAGATTATGACTCTTTTGGTCAATTTAAGAAGCTCCTGAATCAGACGGTACTGGATAGGCGTAAAGCCTGTAAAGCCGTCAAAAATTATCACACTGTCCTTTATAATATGTGATTTTCCAACGGCGCGCGTCAAAAGCTCCAGGGTTTCTTCTGTGGTAATAAACCGTTCCTTTATATAATCGTTAAACCCTTTATAAATAATTTCCAAATCCTTTAATTTACTGTGCAGCGCTCCGCGTCCTTTGGCAAACTCTGCCAGTTCTCCCACCTGACTGGTACTGATGCCATACTGCATAAACTCGGAAATAGCTGATTTGACTTCATGGATATATCCTATTTTGTTTAAGTTCTTCCCAATTACCGGCATCTGCCCCTGTAAGGATGTTGCCACCTTGCGCAGCGCCAGACTTTTTCCTGTATCATCCAGTACCGGTTTATTTCCGTACCCTGTTTCCTCAAAAATCCGGTGCGCCAGGCGGCCAAAGCTTAGCACATCAATATTCATAATTCCACCGCATTCACTGGCGTTTACCAAATCCACCTGTGTCTGCATGGTAAACTGGTCAGGCGCCAGAAATAGAAAATTGCGCCTCTGTTCCTGTTTTGCCCAAGCCACAATATCTTTGTGAAGCCGCCTGCTCTTTCCTGCGCCTGACCCGCCAAAATAAAACTGTAACCCCATAAATATCTCCCGTTATTTTATATTAAATAACATGCGCTTTTTATGTACATCTCCGTAATTTTATTACCTGATGTAAGGAATCATTTCCTTTACAGAAGAAAAAATCAAGTGTGGAATCACCTCCGATTTTTCCACGTCTTCCAGGCCCGCTTCCCCGCTAAGCACCAAAATCCCCCTATAGCCATTGTTCACGCCTGCCGCCACATCTGTATACAGGCGGTCCCCCACCATCGCTGTGTGTTCTTTATCCGCCCCGGCTCTTCTTGAGAGAAAATCCATAATGTCCCCATTTGGTTTTCCTATTATATGGTCAGGATACCGGAAAGCTGAAGCGTGGATAAACGCATGAATTGCCCCTATATCCGGAACAAAGCCTTGTTCCGTGGGACAATTATAGTCCGGGTGTGTGGCAATATAGGGAAGCCCTTCCCTGACCAGGTCACATACTCTGCACATTTTTTCATAGGTAAGCGTATTGTCAAACCCGGTTACAACTACCTCCGGATCCTTTTCATCCAGCCATATTCCTTCTTCCTCAAACTCCGCCTTTAGCAAATCGTTTCCTAAAAGAAACACTTTCTTTTGGGGAAAATGATGTTTTAAATAATCAATAGCCGCCATGCCGGAGGTAACGATTTGTTCCCTGCAGGTTTCCAGTCCCATACGCCCCAGCTTTTCCATATATGCCTGTGGATTTTTGGAGGAATTGTTAGTCAGAAACACATATTTCTTCCCTGCGCGGGTAATTGCCCCAAGAAATTCTTTTGCTCCTTCAATCCACTTTTCTCCCAGATAAACGGTTCCGTCCATATCAAGGGCAAAGCAGGTTATGTCTTTTAACATTCCTTTTTCGTCTGCATCAACTTTGGGTATCATACACTGTCCTTTCTTTTGGCAGGAAAACTGCACCCCTTTACCATTTTTAATTGTGTATCTTACACCTCACGGGTGGCATCCTTAAGCCAGATTAACTCCTCCCCCTCAAAATAGGGCGCAAGTTTTTCATACACTTTTCTGTGGTATTCATTCAGCCTTCTTTTATCAACTTCCTCCATGGCGGACATATCCACGCCATCTAAGTCAATTGGCGCATAAGTCAGGTCTTCAAAGTACATAAACTGACCATATCCATTTTCTTCCCCTTTCCGGCAAAGCAGCTCATTTTCAAGCCGGATTCCATGGCTTCCTTCTATATAAATTCCCGGTTCATCTGTAGTCACCATTCCCTCTTCAAAAACTGCACTGTCCTTATAATCATGAAGGACTTTCCATCTAAAGCCGTTAGGCCCTTCATGCACATTCAGGAGATATCCGACGCCATGTCCTGTTCCATGTTTATAGTCAAGTCCCTTTTCCCAGAAAATCTCCCTTGCCCGGATATCCAGATTGACTCCCCGGCAGTCCTTTAAAAATTTCGTATCCTTCAGCTGCAGCATGGCGCGGAGCACAAGAGTAAAATGCTCCTTCATCTCTGGGGTAATTTCTCCCAGCACAAAGGTACGTGTAATATCAGTTGTTCCCTCCATATAGTGTCCGCCGCTGTCCACCATAAGAAGTCCCTCCGGGCGGATTTCGGCACAAGAATTCGGATTGGCGCTGTAATGGATAATGGCTCCATTTGCCCCATAAGCGCAGATGGTTTCAAAGCTTGGCTCTATAAAATGCTCCATTTCTTTCCGCAGATTCTCAAGATACTCTGCCGCACTGATTTCCGTCATGGGAATTTTTCCCACATTCTTCTTCAGCCAGTACATAAAACGGGTAACTGCCACGCCATCCTTAATATGGGCTTTCCTGATATTTTCTGTTTCTACCTGATTTTTGACTGCTTTCATTGCCGCTGTGGGATTAGGCTTATCAATTACCGTCACATCTTTGGATAGCTCTTTTTTCAGCCGGCAGCTGATACGCGCTTTACACAGCAATGCCTTTTTACCATGAATTTGTGACACATACTGGTAAAAGTTATCGTATGGACGCAGTTCGGTTCCGCTTTCTTTTAGGTATTGCCGGACCTCCTCCGGCCAAATCTTATCTCCGTTCCCGCTTTTTTCATCCTCTGCAAAAAGCAATACTTTTTCCTCTGTCACCACCGCATAGGCAAGTACCACAGGACAATTTTCAACATCATTTCCACGGATATTAAGAAGCCATGCTATATCGTCCAACGTAGTCAATATATGGACGTCCGCCCCTTCCTCCTTCATTTTGGTTCTCACGCGGTCAATTTTTGAAGCGGCGCTCTCACCACTATAACATTCCTTCAATAAAAAGACCGGATGATGCACAAGGGTGGGACGTTCCTTCCAGATATCCACGGCCAAATCTTTATCCCAGATAAGCTTTCCCTTTTTCTTTTCCAGTATCTTCTCATAAGACTCTGCATCATCTGCCTTTATCACCCTTCCGTCAAATCCTAAGGTCCATCCCTCTTTCAGGACTTGTTCCAGATATTCCTTTAATTCCGGTACATCCGGCTCTCCCATCTTCATCAGCCGGATACCTGTTCCTTTAAGCTCCCCATCCGCCTGAATGAAATACCTGCCGTCCGTAAAAAGCGCCGCTTCCTCGCCCGTTACCACCAGTGTACCCGCTGATCCTGTAAAACCGCTGAAGTATTTGCGCACCATAAAAAAGCCGCTGACATATTCACTGTCATGATAATCCGATGTCGGAATCAGATAACAGTCTATCCCAGCAGCTTTCATACTTTCTCTTAATTTGCAAAGTCTTTCCTTTATCATAGCTTTCCACTTTTCCTTTCTTCCTGCCTTTAAACACACTCTGTACTCTATATCCAAAGTACGCTCACCGCAATCTATTATATATGCAAAAAGTGAAAAGAACAACTTAAGCTTTTTATTTTTTCATTTTAGGATTAAAAACCAAACTTGCCAAATACCCAAAAATCAGGGCTGCCGAGGTTCCAACTGCCCCTGCCTTAAAGCCGCCGGAAAACAGTCCCATAAATCCCTCTTTATCCACAGCTTCCTTTACCCCTTTCATAAGTACATTGCCAAATCCAAGCAGCGGCACCGATGCTCCCGCTCCTGCAAACTCCATAAAGGGCTGGTACCATCCAAACACACCGATAACCGCCCCCAGACACACCAGTAAAACCATAATCCGTCCTGGCATCATTTTCGTTTTTTCCATTAAAATCTGCACCAGCGCGCAAATCAACCCGCCAACCCAAAAGGCATTAAAATAATCCATGATATCCTCCCTTCTTTTTTCATGGATTATTATGCGCAATAATTTTGATTTTATCCTTTTATAAGAGATACAGGCGGCGAAAGCATGTCAATAAAAAATTCTGCATTTTCCTCTGAAACATCTGCAATTTTTCCGGCAAAACGACTTCCTGTTTCTGTCTGTTTATACCTTTCAATCACTTCGTATTCTCCCCACATGTGCATGGGAAATATCTTTTCTGCATGTACCTTCTGCAAAAAATAGTCCATTCCCAGACCATATCCTTTTTGCAGTCTGGGGTCTAAGGGAACAAACGCTATGTCTATATGCCTTCCTGCAATTTTGTCAATCTCTCCCTTATAGTCCCTTTCCATTTTTTCATTCCACTCTTTTGGCTCTTCCTCCCAATACCAATAATTCAAGTCTCCTGCATGGTAAATACACTTGTCTCCAACAGTTACCAGAAAAGCGGCTCCCTGGTCTGTGGAACGCAAAGCCTCAACCCTGAAGCTCTCATCCGGGCTTTTATACACACTTCCGCCTGCCATCCGGTTCAGTCTTTTTAAAATATCAGGTGATATTCCTTTTCTTTCAAGGTATTTTTCATTTAGCTTGATATCATTTCCCACAAAATAACATGTGTTTTTTGATATATTTTCCGCCCATGCAAAAGCAGAGAGCTGGAAATGGTCAGGATGCTTATGACTGGCAAAAACTAAGAGCTGCTTACTTCCCAAAAAGTCCGGGGCACAGTCGCCTCCAAACCCTTGCTCTTTCGCCTTTATATAATCAAAAACCAGCAAAAAGTTATCCAGTTCCACTGCAAAACCACTATGGTACAGATACGTTACTTTCATGCGGCTTCCTGACGCCATTTTCCTTCCTCCCTGTCTGTGCTGTTGATAATATGCTTTAGCGTTTCACATCAAAATGCTGCTTCCAGATTTGCTCTCCGGCCCTTATTTCTATCTTTCCATATTCCTTATAACCTTCATGAAGTTTTTCCACCGTTGCGGAGCCATTTTCATTTATAATTCTGTATTCATTGTATGCTCCCTGTCGGTATGCAAAATCTTTCCCGTTGTCCTGATAATGGGTATAGGTTCCCTGCCCTGGATAGACTTCCAAAATCAGCACATCATCCTTCTCCTCTCCCACACAAAGCCGTGCCGGAAATTTGGGAATAACGGCGCCTGCCTTTACATAAACAGGGCATACATCCAAAGGCGCCTTTCTTACAAAGAAGCTTTTGCCCTCTTTCTTTTCCCCCGTCCAGTAATCATACCAGATTCCTTCCGGAAGATATACCATTTTTTCCCTTGCGCCCTGTTCCACCACTGGCGCCACCAGAAGTCTGTCACCAACCATAAATTCATCGTTCCGGTTCTTCAGGTTTTCGTCTTTTTCATATTCCAGCACAAGGGGACGCAGCATGGGAATCCCTGTATTTTCCGTTTCACGCATCAAATCATACAAATAAGGAAGCAGTTCATATCGTAGATTTAGATATTTTCTGCTGATAGCAAGCGTTTCTTCCCCAAACTGCCACGGCTCCTGTACCCGGCAGCCTGTTGCACAATGGTTTCTAAACAGAGGCGAAAAACATCCGGCCTCAATCCATCTGGCAAACAATTCCGGCGTACCGTCACTCCCAAACCCTCCAATATCTGTTCCCACAAAGTTCATGCCGGACATTCCCAGATTGCACAGCTGTGGAATTGCCATACGCAGGTGGGTCCAAATGCTGTGATTGTCTCCGGTCCATGCAGTCGTATATTTCTGTGAGCCGGAGTAACATGCTCTGGTAATTACAAACGGACGGTTGCCTGTCAGCTTCTTCCAACCTTCATAGGTTGCCTTTGCCATATTATGTCCATAAATATTATGAATCTGGGAATGGGGCGCCGGGGCATCCTCATCAGTAAAAGCCACATCATCCGGCAATGGTCCCCGGAAGCTTGCAGGTTCATTCATATCATTCCATACACCTGATATACCAAGTTCTGTCAGAAACTTCTGTTTTTCTCCCCACCATCTGCGCACATCGGGGTTTCCAAAATCCGGGTATACGGCATCTCCCGGCCATACCTCGTTGACATAAATCTCGCCATTTGGTGTTTTTGCAAAATATTCCTTCTCCCTGCCTTCCTCATATACATAGTAATCCTTTTCCACCTTTACGCCGGGGTCAATGATTGTCACTGCCTTTATTCCCATTTCCTTTAAATCGGATATCACTTTTCTTTCATCCTGGTAAGTCTCTTTATTCCAGGTGAAAACCTTATAATGATCCATATAATCAATATCGAAATGGATACAGTCACAGGGCAGGTCATATTCCCGCAGCTTCCTGGCCACTTCACGGATTTGCCCTTCGGACTCATAGCCCCATCTTGACTGATGATACCCCAAAGTCCAAAGCTGCTGCATAGGGGCCCGTCCGGTCAGATTTGTGTAGCCTGTAATTACATTTTTAAGGCTCTCTCCGCCTATAAAATAGTAATCCAGATTTCCATCATCCGCGCCAAACACATAGTAATCATTACATTCTTTTCCCAAATCAAAATAGGTTTTATTATGATTGTCAAAGAAAATACCGTATCGTCCCTCATCCTTCAGAATAAGCATAAACGGAATACTTTTATAAAGAGATTTGAAATTATCCTCCTGGGGGTCCGGAATATCTGAATTCCACATTTCGTATTCATAATATCTCTTATTTAAAAATCCAGTCTTATCTCCCAAACCATAAATACAGTCGGCGTCTTCCAGACACCTTACTTCCTGCACTTTATAATCTTCTCCTGCCACAGCAGACGCATCATGTCCTTCCTTTGCAAGCAGTTCAAGCGTCGCTTCACTGACCAGCGCCGCCTTTTTCCTTTTTCCTCTGTAGGCCATACTTAAGGGCGTGCCATGTTTATCATAAAAATCTACAAGGAAACCGTCGCTGACTTTCACAGTCAATTCACTGGTTCTGATTACCACGCTGTTTTCTTCCCATGACACTTCTGACAGATTTTTATTTTCCTGTACATCCCTGTTATTTTCTAAGGCGCTGTATCCGTTAAGCCTCTCTCCCAGCTCTCCTTCAATCGCTCTTGTTCTGTGTCCCATACCGGTATAATCTGCAAACACATTTATAATCCAGTCCGATATCACTTCTATACAAGGCTGTATATTCTCTAAAGCTCCCTCAAAGGTAAAAAAAACTTTCTGTCCATTTACATGATATTCTTTTAACTTTCCGAACATTTTAACCCACCTTTTCCCTTTTTATTTCATATTTATAACCATGCTTCCTTCCAAAGCCTGGAGACTTTGTGCGCAGCGCAAATCTCCAGATTGAAAATTTTCAATTTTCAATCTTTTTTTTTGCCTTTTTCCGGCAGCTGAACCAAAATCACTGCTCCAAATACCAGAACACATCCAAACAGCTCTCTGCTTGTAAGCTCCTGTCCCAAAATCACCCATCCTGCCAGCATGGAAACCACTGATTCCAATGAAAGAATGAGGGAGGCAATTGTAGGGTCCAGATCCTTCTGTCCCACAACCTGCAGCGTATATGCCACGCCGCTGGACATAATACCCGCATAAGCCAAAGGAACGATGCCGTCTATAAAACCGGAAAGCTCCGGTTTTTCAAACACAAAGGCAAGAATACTGCTGATTATCCCGGCGGTCAGGAACTGGAGACAGGATAACTCTACTCCATCCGCCCTGGGTGAAAAGTAATCAATCACCAGAATATGTATGGAAAACAAAATAGCACAGATAAACACATAAGTATCTCCTCTGCTTAGGGCAAATTTTTCATTCATGCACAAAAGATACATGCCAAAAGCAGCTATCACTGCTCCTATCCACACCTTTCCCGGCGCCTTCCTTTTGAGGAAAATCCCCATAACCGGCACAATGATAATATACAAAGTAGTGATAAATCCCGCTTTTCCCACCGTAGTCTCAATAATGCCAAACTGCTGCAGCAAAGCCGCCGAGCACAGGACTATCCCACAGCAGATGCCGCCTGTAAGCGTAATCTTTAAGCTGGCACGGGGAATATTTTTCTTTCTGTCCTTCCTTCTGCGCACATAAACAAAAGGAAGAAGCGTTGCGCTTCCCATCAAAAACCTTGCCCCGTTAAAGGAAAAAGGGCCCATATAATCCATTCCCACACTCTGCGCCACAAATGCCACGCCCCAGATAAAAGCTGCCAGAAACAACAGGAAACTGCTTCTCAAAGAATTTTTTTTCATAGGTGTGTCCTCTCCATCCATTCTTTTTCAAGTCGTACTTTACTACCGGACATTACCGGCAATTTCCTTCACCACACTTCTGATATCCCTGCCGCCACAGTCAACAACCACATCTGCATATTTTTCATACAAAACGCAGCGCTCTTTGTATAAATCCAGAAGCGTGTATCCCTTTTTCAGCACAACCCCCCGTTCATGGAGGTCCCCCAGCCGCTCTTTTAATTCCTCATAGGGAAGCTTTAAATATACAATACGGCCCATATCCTTAAAATGCGCCATGGCGTCCTTTCCATATACTGCGCTGCCCCCTGTGGCTATTACAGCCTTGTCTGCACAAATCGCCGCATTCACTTCATTTTCAAGCATAAGAAAACCTGCTTCGCCTCTCTCCTCAATCAGCTGGTAAAGCAGTTTTCCATATTTGTCCTGAATGACAAGGTCAGAATCAAGAAACTGGTATCCCAGCTTCTTTGCCAGCACTACTCCAACTGTGCTTTTTCCTGCCCCCGGCATTCCAATCAATATAATATTTTCCATATTATTTCCCCTGCCTGCAATATGCTTTGTCCGTTGTTTTTCTACACAACTGCAATTACTTCCACTTCACACAGCACATTCTTTGGCAATTCCTTTACAGCAACGCAGCTTCTTGCCGGTTTTCCTGTAAAATACTTTTCATAAACACTGTTGAACGCTGCAAAATCAGACATTTCTGCAAGAAAACAGGTGGTTTTAACCACATTTCCATAATCCGTTCCCGCTTCCTTTAGCACTTCTCCCACATTCTTCATAACCTGCTGTGCCTGGACGGTGATATCACCCTCTGCAATCATTCCCGTCTCCGGGACAATGGGAATCTGCCCTGACGCAAACAGAAATCCATTTGCAATCACTCCCTGGGAATAAGGGCCTATCGCCGCAGGCGCCTTTGATGTTGATACTTTTGTTAACATAATTATCCTCCTGTTCCAGTTCCGTTTCCTTAGAGCGTGTTTGAAACCCGCTTTAGACCGGATGCTGTTTTTAAATGTTTCTTTCGTCCTTATCATCAAATTCCACCGTTACATAAAATCCACGTTCATTTTCAATGATACTGACGACTTTTCCCTCTCTGGCTAACATCCGCTCCCGGAAAGGAAAATTTCCGGACATGGCAAGGGAAGGGTCAATCGTATAATAATAGTTGCTTGGAAGCACGCCTTCCGTTACCGTTACTTCATCCCCCTCTTTTAAAAGGCCGGGACGCTCCATTTTAAACTCCATCCGCCGCATATCCAAACCTCCATCCCCATCTATTTTAATAGGCTTTCTTCTATTTTTCAATCCATTTTTTACCGACTCCTGAAAATAGGTTTGCATATGTTGCTTTTCACTGGTCGGGAATGCGTATTTACTGTACGTTCTGTGAAAGCATACTTGCATATTACAATCCAGACAAGTAAATCCCTTTGGCAAAATAAATCAGGCTTCCGGTTAACTTTCCACAGGCTGCTGCCGCAATGGCAATCCCAAGCCCGTGACGGAATCCTATACGCCTTGCAAAAATGGGAATGGAATCCAGCATTTCTGCTATGGCAAGGGCAAGACATCCCACAAACATCCCGGCAAAAAAGCCTCCTAAAACAAGCAGACTTCCTCCTGCCCACTTCCAGATAAGAATGGTATTCTCCCCAAATATCTCCCTTGAAAGCACAAAACCTCCCAAATTGCCGTATTCTGAAAAAACACTTAAAAAACCGCCGCAAAGAGTACCGAAAATAACCGCCTCTTCCAGCGCAAAAACTTTTTTAGCCACGTGCATTTTTCCTGCAAATCTTGGAATCAGCCCCACGGAAACCAATACCGTAAAAACCCCGGCCGATGCAAGAAACCCAAAACTTAATCCGCATATTCCAAGAAAAACCTGTTTTAAAAACACCGTTTGCTCAAACATCAATTGTCTCTCCTTCTCTGTCAGCTGTTTCAATCAGTGACTTATTCACATCCGTCTCATACACTCTCATTTCCACTTCAATAGGGGTCGGGTCCTTGGTAATCCTTCTGCCTCCAATATGATTAAAGAACAATATAATACCAGCAGATAGACCAACGGAATAGGACACCTCCAGAATGCTGTAGCCGTCGGCCGGGTACCCCATAACCATTTCATACACTCTGGAAAATATTTTATTAATGCTGATATCATTATGAAATGCCATAATCGTAAAGCCAGTTCCAAAGAAGCTGATAGCGGCAACAAACGCCATCTTTGCCCACTGCATAAATCCTTTGTGCCTGTTTACATTTACCAGCTCTATTAGTGTGGCATTTTCTCCAAGGCTCTCCACGGTTACGCCAGGACAGGCGCTTTCAATCAGTTCTATTACCTTTAGTATACTGATTACCTGCCTTTTTTTTTCTTTTTCACTAAACTGGTGGATTTTTAAGGCTTTCGCCTTTGCACATACCGTTTTATCCGAACAATAAACGGAGGCAATGTCTTTTACACAAACGTGTTCGTTCATCACCTCCGCATTCTGTTCCGCTTTTAAATATAAAACAATTCCTGCCATACTAACCTCCCTGCCAGAGCGCATCCGCTCTCTTTTATTATAGGGGCTAGTATGGCCTTTTGCGTTTATTAATATTCCACCGCTATTCCAATATAAACTGCATAAAAACCGGGTCATGATCTGAAAATTCATATCCCCAGTCCATGTGCTGATAATAATTCACATGCACATTCTCTGAAACAATAAAACCGTCTAAAGTAACTGTATAGGTTGTCTCTTCATCATAAGGCGTCTCGGCGCTCCGGCAGGTATTATGGGAAACATCTGAGGGCGGCTGTATCCCATCAATCGCCATGTGGAAACCTTCCGGAAGGCTTTCTCTCGGAAACGGATAGGCCCACTCGGGCGCATTTTCCTGCGTTCCTTCTTTCAGGTTATGGTTAAAATCCCCTCCGCAGACCACATAATTGCCTTTACCATAATCCGCCTGCATGTCCTCATAAAGCATAGAAAGCTGTGCCTGCCTGATTTCATCACTGCCTCCATAGGCTGACGTATGTACATTGTAAATACATAATTGCTTTCCATTTTCCGTGGGGATTCTGGATATGGAATAACATCTGTCCAAATCCACCAGCTTGCTAAAAGACTCCGAAATAGGCAAACTTCTTCTCATAGTGTCTGTTATTTCCGCCCTTGAGTAGGTGACAATCCCGCTTTTATTTGCCCCATGAGGCTGCCATGGAGGAAAAAACAAAAAGGGGGAATCATAATCCTGGGCAAAATCATAATAATATCCCTTAATAAACTGGTTAATCAGCTCCAGCTCATCCACATGGTAAGAACGGGTCCCGTCAATGTCCACCTCCTGTAAAAGAACAAAGTCCGGGGCAACGGTATTTACAATCTCTCCCATGGCGCTGACTGCCGCCATCACGCTCTCTTCATCTTTCGCCCAGGAGGATTTGCCGCCGTCCATAAAAAAGCTGTAATCCTTCTGATAGGCTCCAAACCCAATATTATAAGTCATAATGGAGTATGCCTGTCCGGGCACAACGGAAAAGTCCTCGTCAAAATAAGCGTTTTCCCCATTTCTTTTCACTTCCAGAGTCAGCTTATCCGACAACCGGTAATATGTCTTAAAAACATAGGCCGCATACACGCCAAATACCATTAATACTGCCATCAGGAAAATAATAATTTTCTTTACTCTTTTTTTTACTTTATTATTCATATTGATAATCTGCCTTTTCTCCCAGAGCGTGCCTGTTGTCTTTTATTACTTCCATTTATTTCATTTACTTCCATTTGTACTTCTGTCAGACAAAGGAAAGCCTTTATGCCGCTTTGTCATAAATATTTTCCCATAATTACCTGTTGTATGCAAGCCTTTTTTCTTTCTGCGGACAGCAAAACCAATGCAGAAAGCCTCCTGATGGCCTGACAGAAATATAGCAAACGGCGTCCTGTGCCATTTGCTATATTCATTAAATTTCCTATTTACAACTCACCATTTCCACCCCGTGGGCAATTCCTGGAATGCTCTGTCCTTCATTAAAACTGGTCTTTGAAAGCAATGCTCCTGTAGGCACAAACAGCACTCTTTTCCATCTTCCCTCTTCCAGCTGTTTCAATATATAAGCCGACAAAAGTACCGCGCTGCATCCGCAGCCGCTGCCTCCCGCATGGGCGTCCTGGCTTTTATCATAAATTTCCATTCCACAATCCATATGCACCTTGGAAATGTCCATTCCCATTTCCCGCATCATATCCCAAAGAGCCTTTTGTCCCACATTTCCCAAATCCCCGGTGATAATCTTATCATAATCAGAAGGTTTTCTGTCAAAATCTACCAAGTGATGGTAAATCGTGTCTGCGGCGGCCGGGGCCATACATGCCCCCATATTCATGGAATCTTTTAGTCCAAAGTCGACAATTTTCCCCAGGGTCAGACCTGAAATCATTGCCCTGTCCTTATCACTTTTTACACTGCTTAAAACAAATGCACCGCTTCCTGTTACTGTCCATGTGGCGGAAAGAGGTCTTTGGTTTCCATATCCTAACGGAAAACGAAATTCCTTTTCCGCACTGGCGAAATGACTGGAGGTAACGCAGGCAGCATGTTCCGCCATGCCTCCCGCAATCATAACCGTTGCCATGGAAATCGTAAGCCCGCAGGTGGAGCAGGCGCCATACATACCTACCAGAGGAATCTGGAAGCTGGCAAGTCCAAAGCTGCTGGCAATAGATTGTCCCAAAAGATCTCCTGCAAATAAATATTTGATTTCTTTATTACTCAGCCCTGATTTACCTATGGCAAGTAAAAGCGCCTCCTTTTGCAGGGTGCTTTCCGCATCCTCCCAAGTCTCACAGCCAAATTTATCGTCTCCGCCCACCATGTCAAAACTGTCTCCAAAAGGTCCTTCCCCTTCCTTGGTTCCCACAACTGATGCGCTTGCTCTTATAAAAACAGGTACCGGAACCTTTATGCTCCGCTGTCCCTGCTCAAAAATTGCTCCAACCGTTGTATCCATAAAAAACCTCCCGATGATTAACTTTTAGTTAGTTTTTACCATCCGGAGATTTTTATTCGTTTTCCATTATTCCTTTGTCATTATTATTTTTCCGTTTTGTCCTTGTCATCCACGCCATGGGATAATAAAAATTCTTTCCACAGGGAATTATATGCCCCCAACAAATGGATTTGGTCAAAGGTATATTCTGAATTCAGGTTTCCCTCCTCATCGCAGACAGCTTCATTCACATCTATATAAAAAATGTTTCTATTGTCTGCAAGCGTGGCTATCGCGTTATTTCTTGCATTAATATTGCTGTTATTAAATATTGCGTCCTTGCTGTCTTTTTCTTTTGCCACCCGCATAATTCCCTGGATAAAGATTTTAGCCTCCGGCACCAGTTCCCGGAGCGTGTCTATCGTTTTTGTATACTCCTCCATGAAATTTTCTGTGGTGCCTCGTCCCAGCTCATTGATTCCCACCATTATATATATTTTTCCGTAATTTTTTTTGGCAATTGCATCCCGGATGGTTCCCACACCATCAAAATCCTCTTCCAGCGCCTGATAAATGGTAAGTGAAGTTTCACAGAAGAAGTCCGCATGCTTTGACAAATCTGTGTAATCCCTAAGTCCTACTGTTCTGGAATCCCCAATAAACATAGCGTCATCAAAGTAGCTCTCATCCACATTGCCGAACTCATATTCTGCCGCCCGTATGATGCCTGCATCTCCATAAATATCTGCAGATATGTGGTTTATATATTCCTCATGGGTACTTTCCCTAAGAGGCACTAACCGCTCCAGCTTATCAACTTCTTCCTCCGCTTTTTTTGCTCCTTCTTCCACTCCGCTCATGGCATCCCCCAGCGCCTTGGAAAAAATACCGTCTTTTTTTGAATTATGCCCGCTCTCTCCTTTTGCCGCCTCATCTATCTGTATGGAAGCCGATACATTATCCTGACCGCTATCCTCTTTTTCTTCTTCCGGCAAAGACGCCATATCATTTTCCGGCATTCTCTGTGACGAATCTCCCATTACCATTGTCTGTGTATGTTCCCCTGAAAATATCTGCCATGGATAAATACCGTCTTTCATGGCTGTAAACATCACTGACAAAACCGGCGCTTTTAATGGGTCATATTCCTGCCCTGCATAGACATTCCCCATTCCTCCTATCCCTATCAGGGAAAACAGTATACCAGTGGTAAGCAGTAAAAAAAACAGGGGACATTTTTTTATAAAATTCATCTTTATATTCCTCATATAACATACTAAAACTTCAGATACATAAATGGGTTTCCCGCACTGCAGGAAAGATAGTAAACAGATACCCAAAATACTGCCGCAAGAGCCAGGGCCATGGCAGGATTTTTTTTGTGCTTTTCAAAAAAACGGAACACAGCCGGAATGCTAAGTACAATTCCTACGATAAAATAAATGCTGTAGTTTTTTCCATACCGCATAATGTCCTGCTGGTTCACCGCTATTCCCGGTCCCCCGATAAAAGGAAACAAACGGCCAAAGTATACCAAAAGCTGTTTTAAATCTGTTATGGCAAATACCACCCATGTAAGGGGAATTACAAAAAGCACATAGAGATTTCCAATCACTGGCGCCTTTGAAAGATACTTTCCATATACCAGTTTTTCCAAAATTATTAAAAGTCCCAGCACACCGCCCCAGATTATAAAATTAATCCCATTCCCATGCCAGAAACCGGTAAGCAGCCATACTGCCGCAAGATTGATTGCCATTCTTGCATTATTTTTGCAGCGGCTCCCTCCCAGCGGTATGTAAACATAATCACGGAACCAGCTCCCCAGTGTTATATGCCACCTTCTGTAAAAGTCGGAAATACTTTTTGCCCCATAGGGATGACGAAAGTTTTCAATAAAATTAAAGCCAAGCATTACCATCAGCCCGGAAGCCATAAGGGAATATCCCCAAAAATCAAAATATAACTGTAAAGAGTACCCCGCCGCCCCAAACCATGCCAAGGGTGTGGAAATACTTTGGAATCCTATCATCTGTAAATCATTCCATAAGATTGCCAGCCGGTCTGCAAGCAACACCTTCATCCCAAGTCCGGCGGCAAAATATTTGAGCCCGTCCTCAAACTGTTCCAGGCTGCAGGTCCGCTCTAAGTCAAACTCTCCATCCTGATAACGCATAATCGGCCCTGACACCACTTGCGGAAACACGGTAAAGTACAACGCCACATGGTAAAACTTTGGCTTGCCCCATACCTCTCCTCTCACCAAATCCGCCTGGAAAGAAATCATCTTAAACACATAAAAGCTGATGCCAAGAGGGAGTAAGGCATTGTCCACAAAAACCGCAAGAAATTTAAAGCCAACCAGCAAGGCGGCATCAATCACAACTGCGGCTATCATAAGATTTCTCTGCTTTTTCTTCTGCCATTCATGAGGCGCAAAACCCTCTCCCGCCTTAACTACTGCTTTTGCAAAGCAGCAGTTAACTGCTGTTGCCCCAAGCAGCAGCAAAATGAAAACCGGCTCTCCCACCGCATAAAATACAAGACTGCCCGCAAGCAGAACCCCTTCCCTGTATCTTGCCGGCATAACAAAAT
Source organism: uncultured bacterium (assembly GCA_947088515.1). Classification (GTDB taxonomy): domain Bacteria; phylum Bacillota; class Clostridia; order Lachnospirales; family Lachnospiraceae; genus Suilimivivens. Next base: position 30,793 of record CAMUHA010000002.1, on the reverse strand, counting down.
ATAAAATTAAAAAAACTGGCAAAAACCGGAATATAAACTCCAAACTGGAAAAACTAACCATATTATTCCCCTGCTTTTCTACTCTTTACTCCCCGGACGCTGCCTGCTTAAATAAAACCAGCATGAAAACGTCCATTGACATTTATTGTATCATTCCTGACAAAAATCTACAAGAACGTTCCAAAAGTTAATATTTTCTTATGAATATTTTTTCTCAAAACATCAAAAATATATATCACTATTTAACAAGCAAATCCAACACCAGGAGGCATACAATGAGCGAGAGCAAAAGCCAGGAACAGATTTCACTGGAAAAAGATTACGAAGAATATGTAAAAAAAATAACCCCCACCCACAACCTGTATCTGCAGATGCTGAAAGCATTTATTACAGGCGGAATGATTTGTATTGTGGGGCAGGCTTTGTTAAACTTTGCAGGCAGCCGGATGGGAATGGATAAAGAAACTGCAGGCAGTTTCTGTTCCCTGATTCTCGTATTTACAAGCGTTGTTTTAACAGGACTTAACATTTATCCATCTATTGTAAAATTTGGCGGCGCTGGCGCTTTGGTTCCCATTACAGGCTTTGCCAATTCCGTAGCCGCACCTGCCGTTGAATTTAAAAAGGAAGGTCAGGTGTTTGGCATTGGCTGTAAAATATTCACCATAGCCGGTCCTGTCATTCTCTATGGTATTTTTACCAGCTGGATACTGGGACTTTGTTACTGGATAGGCAAAACGGCCGGATGGTTTTAATATAAATCCATCTGATGCCAGTATCCTTATGCGCCCCTGTGCGTCATAAAAACCGGTTCGCCTTGTGCGAACCGGCTTTTAAACCATCAGATTATTTATTCATTTTATATGGTTCATCCGCCGGATAACCACCCTTTAACTTCTGCATTCCTCTCTGCACGGCATCCTTGGAGTTTTTCCAGTCCGCATCCTTATAACGGTAATCAAATTTTTCCACCAGCCAGGACACATCCTCCTGCAGACGCTCCATATTTTTTTCCATCAGGGCAAATATGGCAGGATAAAATTCCTTTTTCTCCTTATCATTTAATCGTGTTTCCGAATATTCACACAAGTCGCCAAAATGATGCAGGCAAAAACCCTTACTTTCCTTTATCCTGTTTCTAAAATCCCCATCATTTTTATACATATAAAAGAAGGTATCCATATATCTGTCATAAGTATCCGAAAAACGGTTGCAGATATAACAGGACTTTTCTTTCTCCTGTACCCACATGCCAATTGGATTTTCTCTCTCGGCGCTTTTCTTAAATTTTCCCATAAGCGTGGATTTAGAAGGCGTAAATTTCTTAAACTGCTCCTTCATCTCTTTATTCATCTGCATGTAATGAGTCTTTAAAATCCATCCGTTCCCCAGCGTGTTGCCATAATCAAACATCTTTTTAAAATGCTCCCGGCAAAATCCCGCCTTGTCCGTGGCCTCCCTGACGTCACTTTCCATATAGGAGGAACCGGAGCCAAGAACAAAATCAATAATATCCTGCTCAACCGCCCTCTCTATATAGCAAAAAGGACACTCGTCATTTGCATTGACCGCATCGTTTAGCGGTATGGTGTAAAGCTTCTCTTTCATTTTCCTACCCTTCCCTTTCGTAATTTTATTCCATTCCCCTGTGATATCAAAATTTTATATGTAACAAAGGGTTTTCATCATGTCAAGATACTGCTTCACTTCCCCATAATATATTTCCGGTTGGAAGGAGCTTTCTCTGAAATGCTCCGCCATCAGCCCATCTGCCACATATTCTATGGTTTTTGTAAGCAGCCCCACATCCGCTTCTTTTTTGAACCTGACAAGATCCGCCCGCTGCAGAATTTCTTCGTATAGGCCTGAGAGAACTTCCCGCTTATCCTCTGTCTCCACCAGCGCCTCACTGACAATTTCCTCCCGGCTCTTGTTTAAAAACTGAAGCATATATGGATAATTTTTCATTACCTGCAGCTGGGAAAGCTTAATCTGACTGATGAGCATAAAATAATCCGTCTCTTTTGCCGATACGCCTGTGGAAAGCTCCAGCGTCATATACCTGACACTGTAATCATAAATAAAAGAATACAGTCCCAGCTTGCTGATAAAATAATGAAACAGCAGTCCTTTACTGATGCCTGCTTCCTTCACAATATCGTCTGTGCTTGCATGCGCATACCCATGAAGCGCAAACATCTTAAGGGAAGCATTAATCATCCTGTCCTGTTTTTCTTTTTTTAAATCAAAGAATTTATCATTCATGTATTTCCCCCTGCATATACAGGCATCCGCTGCGCACTGCCCTGTTATATGCTGCATTTTCATTTGTTTTATTCTATATGCCAGTTTAAAATTTTCCAGTGAACAAATTGCTGTTATTGACTTTATTAGTCGAATTTAACTATACCATATTTGACGCCTTACTTCAATCATTTCTGACGTTTACTGTAATATAAAAATTTTATGGATTTTTTATACATATTCTCTTTTCAATTCCACAAAATAGTATTAAGATATTACTAGATGATGAACAATCGAAAGGAGTACTCTTATGTCCAAAAAATTTGGTAAATTTTTACTTTTCTCCGCTGTAGCCGGCGCTGCTGCTTATGGTGCATATCACTATTTCCAGACGAAAGACAACGCTCCTTCCTCAGACAAAGATGAGGATACGGATGATGATTTCGATGATTTCAGCGAGGACCTTGATGAGGACACTGACGTAACCAAAGAACGATCCTACGTATCCTTAAATCTTGATAAGGCGGAGGCCATTGCTTCCGAAGCCTTTCATAAAGCCAAAGAAGTTATTGCTGACTCTGTCCAGCAGGTTAAGGATACTGTTAAATCCGTTACTGAAAGCCAGTCAGTTTCTGAAACCAACTTTACAGATTTGACCGCTGTCAATAAGGAAAAAAATGCTGAAAATGAAACAGATGACACCACAGCGGATGACAATGCTTCCGCTGACCCAAAAGTGGAAACTGCTTCACAGGAGGTTCCTGCAAAAGATGAGACTCCCCTGGCAAAATCTTCCGCAGAAAACGCTTCTTCTGAAGGCGCTTCCATAGAATCTTCCCAGAAAGTAGAAGAGTTCTATAACGACTCTGTGTAGACAAAAGTAATAAGGCCTGCCTAAAACGTGTTTTTAAAATGCTTTCTGCACGTTTTAAGCAGGTTGTTTTATTATAAAAAATCAGACCATGCCTTTTTCAAAAGGGCAATTCCACAGGCTAACTCCTGCTCTTCCAGTGCGCCATATCCCAAAAGAACCGTCCCCTCATAGGGGGTTTCCTTAATTCCGCTTTTTCTCATACAGGCATCCGATATACCATACAGTTTTATCCCTTCTTTAGCCGCCGCTTTTAAAAGCTCCTCTTCCGGTATTTTCCCGCGGCTGGCAAGAAGAATATGGAGGCCTGCGTTTTCACCGGAAACCACAAATTCCTTTTCAAATGCCAATAGCTGTCCCAGCAGAAAATCATGTCTAAGTCTGTATATCTTTCTCATTTTGTTTAAGTAACGCTCAAAATAGCCATTCCTTATAAATTCATTTAAAATCCGCTGGTCAATACGCGAAACCGTAGAGGCATAAAATCCGCAGCTTTCTTTATAAACAGAAAGAAGCTTTAGGGGAAGCACCATATAGCCCACACGGATGGCAGGCGCAATGGATTTGGAGAATGTGCCCATATAAATCACTTTGCCTTCCCCATCAGAAGCCTGCAGAGAAGGAATCGGCTTTCCCCTGTACCGGAACTCACTGTCATAGTCGTCTTCTATCAGGTAACGCTCCTCCTCCTCATTGGCCCATTTTAACAGCTCCAGCCTTCTTCCTATAGGCATAACAATTCCGGTGGGATATTGGCGGGAAGGCATTACATACGCCACCCTTGCTTTCGTTTCCCGGAGCTTTTCCACATTCATGCCGCTGCCATCCATAGGAATCGCTTCTATCTCATAGGCAAAAGACTGGAATACTTTATAGGCACGTTTGTAGGTAGGTTCCTCCATGGCAACCGGCACATGACGTCCTAATATTTTTTCCAGCAGCATAAAAAGATAATCTGTCCCCGCCCCCACAATAATCTGCTCCGGCAGGCAGTTGACTCCTCTGGAAGAGTGGAGGTACCGGCTGATGGTTTCCCTAAGCGCCCCGTCTCCCTGTGCATCCCCCAGCGCAAACATTTCGCTGTTGGCATCAACCAAAATATTTTTCGTTATTTTCTTCCATGTGGCAAAAGGAAAATCCTTCAGGCTTATAGCATGAGGAGAGAAATCGTATTTTATTGGAAAACTTTCCTCCCCCAAAAGCTCCTTATCCCCCCTGTCGTCTAAAACGGAAGATTTTCCTGCCGCTTTTTCAGGTGTTTTTTCCTCCATCCCCACAGCTAAATGAAATAAATCCTCTGCCGGGCTTACAAAATATCCCCTACAGGGTCTTGCTTCCACATATCCTTCCGCCACCAGCTGTCCATAGGCAAAGTCCACCGTACTCCGGGCCACCTGCAGATATTCCGCCAGAAAACGGGCAGAGGGAAGCTTCTCACCTACCAGAAGCTTCCCTTTCCTGATTTCCTCTTTGATGTATTCATAAATCTGCTGATACAGACATTTGCCTTTTGCATCCGTTAACTGAATCGCCAAATCCATCATTGCTTTATTAATCCTTTTTGGGCAACACATAAGAGCTTTTCAGGGAAACAATTCTGTTAAACACAAGCGCTCCTTCTTTTGAGTCCTTTGCATCCACACAGAAATATCCCTGTCGCACAAACTGGAAGCTTTCATAAGGCTTTGCATCTTTAATTGCCGGCTCCAAAAAGCACTCCTTCAAAACCGTAAGGGAATTGGGATTTAAGTTCAGACTTCCATCCTCATTGTATACGCCCTTTTCCTCGTCAATAATATTTTCATAAAGCCTTACTTCGGCCTTTACCGCTTCCTTTGCCGGTACCCAGTGAATGGTTCCTTTAACCTTACGTCCGCTAAATCCACTGCCGCATTTGGTTTCCGGGTCATATGTGCAGTGCACCTCAATAACCTTTCCCTGTTCATCCTTCACGCAGCCTGTGCATGTGACAAAATAGGCGTTCATCAGGCGCACTTCATTGCCCGGATACAGCCGGAAATATTTTTTCGGCGGTTCTTCCATAAAATCTTCACGGTCAATGTAAAGCTCTCTGCCAAATGGTATCTGCCTGGTTCCCATCTCCTCATTCTCAAGATTGTTGGCCGCCTCCAGCATCTCCACCTGCCCCTCCGGGTAGTTGTCAATTATCAGCTTTACAGGGTCAAGAGCCGCCATCATACGAGGACGCTTTAGTTTTAAATCTTCCCTGATACAATACTCCAGCATTGCATAGTCTGCGGAAGAATTACTTTTGGACACCCCGCACAGCTCCACAAACATTCTGACAGACTCTGGTGTAAATCCTCTTCTCCTTAAGGCAGCAATGGATACCAGTCTTGGGTCGTCCCAGCCGTCCACAATGCCCTCTTCCACCAGTTTCTTAATATATCTCTTCCCTGTCACCACATTGGTCAGGTACATCTTTGCAAACTCTATCTGCCTGGGAGGATTGGAATATTCCAGCTCCCGCACTACCCAGTCATAAAGGGGTCTGTGATCTTCAAACTCCAGTGTACAGATAGAATGGGTAATACCCTCAATGGCATCCTCAATGGGATGGGCAAAATCATACATTGGATAAATGCACCATTCATCCCCGGTATTGTGATGGGACATATGGGCCACACGATATATAATGGGGTCCCGCATATTAATGTTAGGAGACGCCATATCTATCTTCGCCCGGAGCGTTTTCTCCCCATCCGCAAATTCTCCATTTTTCATCTTTTCGAAAAGAGCAAGGTTTTCTTCAATGCTGCGCCCGCGGCTTGGGTCGTTCTTTCCCGGTTCTGTAAGGGTTCCCCTGTATTCCTTCATTTCTTCTGCAGAAAGGTCAGACACATAAGCCAACCCTTTGCGAATCAGCTTTACTGCCGCCTCATACATTTGTCCAAAATAGTTTGAAGCAAAAAACAGCCGGTCCTCCCAATCCGCCCCCAGCCACTTAATATCCGCAAGAATAGACTCCACAAACTCTGTATTTTCTTTGGTGGGATTGGTATCGTCAAAGCGCATGTTAAACTTTCCATTATATTCTTTTGCAAGGCCATAGTTAAGAAGGATACTCTTGGCATGCCCAATATGCAGATATCCATTAGGCTCCGGCGGAAATCTGGTGTGCACAGTATCATATACCCCCTCCGCCAGGTCCTTATCAATCATCTGTTCTATAAAGTTTCTGGAGACCATGGTCTGTGTCTCTTCCTTCAAAACACTGTTTTTTTCCTCATTCTCACTCATATCTTTTCAGCCTCTCCAACTCATCTGCGCTGAGGCCATACCTCCTTTTTGTTCTTCTGTGCATATTTTTTTTCAAATGCCCTAAAGGACATGGGCCGGTCAAAATAAAATCCCTGTACCTGTCCAACGCCCATTTCCGATAAAATCTCAAGCTGTCCTTTTGTCTCCACGCCTTCCACACACAATTGGACATCAAGATTTTCCGCCAAATCCCCTACCATCCTGATAAATGACCTGGCATACGCATCTCTGTCCAGGTCCTTAACAAAGCTCTGGTCCACTTTAATCAAATCCAGCGGAAATTCCCTGATATGGTTTAAAGAAGAATAGCCGGTTCCAAAATCATCCAGCGCAATCTGCACACCCAGCTTCTTAATCCCTGACAAAATTTCTTTCATATGCTCCATATCGTTTATCGCCAGGTCCTCTGTCACTTCAAGCATAAGATTATGGGGCGTTATTCCTGTATCTTTGATAACCTTTTCTATTGTTTCCACAATATCCGTCTGTAAAAGCTGGACTACTGAAAGATTTACATTGACTTTGTACTCCGGATGGCCGCTCCGGTTCCACCTTCTGCAATTTTTACAGGCTTCCTGCAGCACATAAGCGCCAATGGGATTAATCAGCCCCAAATATTCCGCAAGCGGTATAAATTCTGCCGGTGACATATATCCCATTTCTGCATTATTCCAGCGTATCAAGGCTTCCGCTCCTATACAGGAATAATTTTTTCCATGTATATCAATAATCGGTTGATAGTAAACCTTAAATTCCTGGTATCCTTTAACCGTAGCATCCCGCATATTCTTTTCCATGTCAAGGCGTTTACCTGAGCGGGCATCCATATCCGCAGAATAACGGGCAGTTCTGTTCTTTCCGCCCTTCTTGGCCTCATACATGGCAATATCCGCTTTTTTTACCAGCTCATGAACTTCGCTGCCCTCTGTGGGAAACTCTACCGCTCCCATGCTCATGGTACAGTAATAATCAGCGTCTTTTAAAAACCAGGGCTTTGCAAAAATACTCTCTATAGATGCAGTAATTTTATCCAGCTGTTCATATTTATCCGGCGGCACAATAATTACAAACTCATCTCCGCCCATCCGGTAGCAGCAATCTTCAATTCCTTCCACCTGCTTAAGGCTGTGGGAAATGGCCTTTAACAGTACATCTCCGTACTGATGTCCCAACCCGTCATTGATATGTTTAAAGTTATCCAGGTCCATATAAAGCAGCATTCCCTTACGGCCCTGGGCTGATGCCTCTTCCACATATCTGGCAAGGTCATCTTCACACCCCATACGATTATAAAGACCTGTCAGGAAATCAATGCGCACCTGCTTTTCCAACTGTTTTTGATGGTTTTTTCTTTCTGTAATGTCATAAAGCACACATAAAAGAGCATTTCCGCCATCTCCCCATTTTATCCTTGTGTGGTAAAAGTCAAACCATCGCTCTTTTTGGGAGTCAAACACTTCACGGCAGGCGTCATCTGCATGCAACCATCCATCAAGAATGGAATTTATGGTTTTATTTTCCATCTCTTCCCTAAAGATACGACGCATACTCCGGTTGGCAAACAACATTTCCCCTGTAGCGGTGTTTTTTACATATACCGCACTTTTCACATGGTCCAACATGTTTTCCAGAGACAAATTTATATTGGAAAGCGCGTCCTTTTGGGCGCGTCTTGTAAGAATGCTCTGTAAAATTCTAACAGCATCATTTAAAAACTTAATTTCTCCCAGCGTCCAAGTCCGCTCTTTTGTAATTTCCCCAAAGCACACCCGCAGATTTTCCAGATTATCTGCCAAAACAGGTATTATAATAACTGCTTTAAGCCCCAAAGCCTCCAGTTCTTCCTTTTCACCGACATTTTTCATGGAAGCGGCTGAAAGCACCAGCGTCTTTTCGGTGCGCAAAAGAGAAATATCTGTAAATGTTTCAAATTCCCATACGGTTTTCTTTTTACACCATTTAGACACAATATGAGGATACTGACCGCTTTTTGATATCCGGTAAACTGCCGCTGTGCTTAGGTCCAGCAGTTCTCCCACCAGGCTAAGCAGCTTACCGATTATAATTTCTGTAGGCTCCCCGCTTTCAAGAAATTGTATCGCCTCTGTAAGCGCCTCCGCACGTTTCTGCCCCGCTGCCATTTCCTTTTCAGAAAGGCGGCTTCTTCTGCCTGCCATATCTGCACTGACCTTTGCATATTTATAGGAAAGGAGTTCATCTGAAATATCCCTTAAGGTATCTATTGTTTTTAAGAACTGCCTTTCACTTATCACATTGGTAATTCCCTCAAGCGGGGGATTTTCATAATCTTCCGTATCTTTCACATCATCCAGCACACCACAGACAAGCCAGTTGATGACTGCCTTCCCCTGCACCCGGCCCGATATCAACGCCAACCGCACATTGGGATAAGCGGTTGTCTCAACAGCCTGGTCCTCAAGTGTACTTTCACAGACACGGAGCAGCATATTTTGAAACTGCTCCCCGTCTATGGTCTTCTTTACTTTGTCAGCTTCCTCTATCTTGCCTCCAAAGCTGGTAAGGGGATTTCCCTGACTATCCACGCAGCATATAAATATGTTTGCAATATTACAAAAATAATGCTGCCATTTTTCCAGTTCCCTTCCTTTAACAAGGCTGCTTAGTAATGTCTCTTCCTCCTGCCCGTAAAGCAGATCCTCCAGGTCATTCATAATAAGCCTTCTCCTTATACCTTTATTCGTCTACGCTATAGTTTGGCGCTTCCTTGGTGATATGAATATCATGGGGATGGCTTTCTTTTAAAGAAGCCGCAGATATCTTTATAAATCTCCCTTTTTCTTTTAATTCCTCAATGGTTCCCGTTCCGCAGTAGCCCATGCCGGAACGCAGGCCTCCCATAAGCTGGAATACAGTATCTTCCACAGTTCCCTTATATGCCACACGGCCTTCCACGCCTTCCGGCACAAGCTTTCTGGCATTTTCCTGGAAATAGCGGTCTTTGCTGCCGTTTTCCATAGCCGCAATTGACCCCATACCTCTGTAAACCTTGTATTTACGCCCCTGGTAAAGTTCAAAAGTGCCAGGACTTTCATCACATCCTGCAAAAATACTTCCCATCATACAGACATTTCCGCCAGCGGCAATCGCCTTGGTCATATCCCCGGAATATTTTATGCCCCCATCTGCAATTATAGGAATCCCATATTCCTTTGCAACTGCATATGCGTCCATAATAGCTGTAATCTGGGGAACGCCAATGCCTGCAACCACACGGGTGGTACAAATAGAACCAGGCCCAATGCCTACCTTCACCGCATCCGCACCAGCTTCTATTAAATCCCTCGCTCCTTCTCCGGTTGCCACATTTCCCGCAATTACCTGTAAATCAGGATACTTTTCCTTAATCATACGAAGACAATGCAGTACATTTTCTGAATGTCCATGTGCACTGTCCAGCACAATCACATCTACTTTTGCCCCTACCAAAGCGCCAACACGGTCCAGCACGTTTGCAGTAATTCCCACACCTGCTCCACACAAAAGTCTTCCCTGTGCGTCCTTGGCGGATAAGGGATACTTGATTGTCTTTTCAATATCCTTTATGGTAATTAGACCTACCAGATTATAATTGTCGTCCACAATCGGAAGCTTTTCTTTTCGTGCCTTTGCAAGGATCTGCTTCGCCTCATCTAGAGTAATGCCTGCTTTCGCTGTAATCAGACCTTCTGAAGTCATGGACTCTTTAATTTTTTTCGTAAAGTCAGTTTCAAATTTTAAATCCCTGTTGGTGATAATTCCGACCAGTTTTCGGCCTTCTGTAACTGGCACCCCGGAAATTCTGAATTTAGCCATAAGCGCATCTGCATCTGCCAGGGTATGTTCAGGGGTTAAAGAAAATGGGTCTGTGATGACGCCGTTCTCAGACCTTTTTACCTTATCCACCTCTTCTGCCTGGGCTTCAATGGACATATTTTTGTGAATAATTCCAATTCCTCCCTGCCGCGCCATGGCAATCGCCATCCTGTGCTCAGTAACGGTATCCATTCCCGCACTCATCATGGGTATATTAAGCTTAATCTTAGGGGTTAGCCATGTTGACAAATCGACCTCATTAGGAACGATTTGCGAGTAGGATGGTACCAACAAAACATCATCAAAAGTAATGCCTTCACCAATTATCTGACCCATTTTATCCTCCTTATTCCAGTTCCACTCCGCCCCTTCCAACGCCTTCAACCCGCAGAGCAAATCCTGTATGCTCTGCATCCAGTCTTTCCTCTGGGCCCTGGATGGGGCTTACGCTGTTTTCAAGTTCCACTTATTTCATTAATCTTTGAATACTTTTCTGGGAGCTACTGTCTGCATAGCATTAATCATCTCGGCATTTGGCTCGAAAATGACTCTCTGTTTTCCATCATAAAAAAACACATATCTGGTATCCGGCTGCTTCTCCTCGCCGGAACTGTAGTCCACGGTTTTATCATTTCTGTTCTTGAAATTGTCAAGATGCCAGGATTTAATGGGCGCTACAATCTCCATCTGACCCAAATCAAAAACCGCAACCCGTTTACGTCTGCTCTTGGCCATTACCTTGTCAATGGTAAGCTCCTTGTCCACATAAAGATACTCATACTCCAAATCAGCATTCAGATTGATAAAGTAAGCGCCAATGCCGATTGCAATTCCGATTAAAAACGCCGGCATAAATATAAGTCCCAGAAACAAAAAACCGCCGCAGAGCATCATTGACAGGATTTTAAGGAGCGTTAAATACGCCGGAGTTTTTCTTTTAATCATCCATTCTACATATGTTTCGTTCATACTTTCCTCCAAAATGTTTTTTATGGTCCCTGACGGGCAGATAGATATTTACATTATGATATTATATTTTTCTCAAACTTGCAAGACATATCAATCCCGCTTTTTCCGTCTTTCCCCAAATTTTACAAAAATTTTACCATCTTTTTATAGAATATCCGCTCCCATGCGTTGACATGATTTTACAAAATCGCTATGATAGTAACTATGGCCGGAAAGGCGGAGCGCAAAAATGCTCCGACATGGAGGATTGTAATGAATAAAAAAGAAAAAAAGCCCCGTGAATACCGGGGCGTAAATGATGAAATCAGGGAACAGCAGAGAAAAACAAAGGACATGACCACAAAGGGGAAGCTGCAGTATTTTTGGGACTACTACAGGTATCATACCCTGGCGGCTGTGTTCATCGCATTTATGACCATTTCGCTGATACACAATGTTGTCACTGCCAAGGATTACATTTTTAACGGAATTATGCTAAATGCCTATGGTCTCTCCTCCCAGAGCATTGAAGCGGCTTTCGCGGAATATGCAGGACTGGATACAGAAAAATATGAATGTTTTATTGATACCTCTTCCACAATGTCCCTGGACAACCACACGGAATATGAAATGGCAACCGGACAAAAAATCGTTGCCATGATCCAGACCCGTGATCTGGACGCAGTGGTTTTTGACTCGGAAATGTTCAATAATTATTCCTATAACCAAATGTTCTGTGACCTTAGAAATGTTCTGACCGAGGAAGAGCTTGCCCGGCACAAAGATAATCTTTACTATATTGAATATGCAGAAATCCGTAAAATGGAAGAAGATTCTGATTATATCTGCCCGGAGCTTGTAACGCCTTACGATGACCGCACGCCGGAAGGCATTGCCGCCGAAGCGGAAAAGCACAGACACCCTGAAAATATGGAAGAGCCTGTGCCTGTAGGCATTTATATGGCCGACTCTCCCTTTGCGGTAAAGAGCAATTCATATTTTCATGTAATTCCAATATTTGGGATTGTCACTTCTTCTGAAAGATTTGACACTGCAAGACTGTATCTGGAATTTTTGTGGGATGACACCATTGATTTTTCACAAATGGAAGATACCGAATCCCTTTGGTAGACAAACACATGCCCCTCTAAAAGATGGCGTATTCATCTCTTAGAGGGGACTTTTTATCCCATATTTTCATCCCGCACAGCGTCAATGATAGTATCCTTTTTTATTCTGCCTGAAGAGAGCAGATAAGATATTATTACTGCCATCATGACCGCCGCTATACTAAGCAGAATTTTTCCCCAGGGCATAAAGGGCAGCATTTCCATCCAGGTCACATCCACGATTTTCATCAAGAGAGAAAGCAGTATAAATACAGACGGCAGGGCAATAAGCGCCGGAGTAAGCGCCATCCGTATTCCCTCCAGCAAAAGCAGCTGTCCAACTTTGCGGCTGTCCATTCCCACAGAACGGAGCATGGCAAACTCCCGGCGACGGCGCATCATCGCATGGGAAACCGCCGATAATGTATTAGATACGCCAATCAGCACCAGCAAAAGGCCGATACAGTTTACTACAGCTTCCATGGCTCGCATTCCTGCCGCTTCATTCTGTTCCGCCTCCGCCCTGCTGATGATGGTGACATCTTCTGATGCCATTACAGAGTTACATAATTCCCTCACCTGCTTCGTCACTTCCAAATCATCTTCCGGCAGAGTTTTTATTTTTATATACGTATCATAATGTCCTCCCCGGTCTGGCGAAAGCGCTCCGGCAATGGAATAGTATACAGTAAGAGGCATATAAAAGTTGATGGTATAATTATTCCTCACATCACTAAGATTAAGCTCCTTATCCGCCACTTTTCCAATCTGTATGGGAACTGAATAATCAGACTCCACATCATCTTCACTTTTTTCTTCTGCAACAATCGTCTCTCCTTCCAGAAGATTCAAATGCGGATATGAAAGTTCCGATTTCTGGCTGTTATTTACCACATCCGGGTAAAGGGGCGCGCTGCTTACCGCTAATGCCCTGATATTTTCTGTGTCATAATACTCTGCCGGATCGCATCCGCAAAGTCGGCAGTATTCGTCAAATTTTTCATCCTGTATTCCATACAGATAGGTGCGTATTCTATATTTTCCATCCCGTTTTACCAGCGCCCACCGGTTCAAATCAAGCTCCTCAAATCCGCCTCTTTCCCGAAACGCTTCTGACTCTTTTTCCGGAGAAACCCAGGCTGCCATTCTGGAAACGCTGTAATAAATACTATCCTCTTCCCCTGGAACCTCAAGAACCTTAGATAGAAATTCCCCATCCGTCTCCATTGTCATATCAAGACGCACATAAATATTATGATAACTTGCCTTTTCATTTCGTCTGCTTAAAAAATCATTCAGGTACATGAAAGTAAAAAAACCGGTAAGCAGCATCAGACATAAACTTAGCGACAGTACACTTGCCCGGAAGCCTCTTCTGTTTGCAAAGTGGGACGCTCCTGCCAGATCCCCCAAAGGGCCTGAAAGTCTGCGGAAAATAAAATATCTGCGCGGTTTTTGTTTTTGCTTAAAATATCCGCCTGCCCCCTCCTGCATCCGTATGGCTTCTATCGGTGACAGCTTTGCAATCCGCAGCGCCGGAAACAAAGCAGCTGTCAGCACAGTCAAAAAAGAAAGGCACCCGGAGACAAATGCCAAAAACGGTGAAAAACGCACTGTAACAGGAAAATATAGCATTTCTCCTGCAATATTTGTGTAAACACCCATAACAGCCACCGTAAATAAATAGCCAATGCCGATACTTAACAAAATGGGAACCGCCGAGAGTATAACCCCTTCCATGAGAATGGATGCTGCTATCTGTCCAGGCGTTGCCCCTACAGAGCGGAACATTCCCAGCTGTTTCATGCGCCCAGAGGCAGATACCTGAAAAGCGCCATGAATAATCATCACAAAGGCTCCTGCTGCAAGCAAAACAAGAATGCCATAGACCAGCGGACCGCCCAGCTGTTCTATGCTTATTTCCCTTTCAGGAGGAAAAACAAAATTTTCTGCCAAAAGCATTGTATGATACTGGAAATGGTTTTTATATTTGCCATATTCATCCTTTTCAATCCCTATTGCATCTGCAATCTGAGGCATCAGTTCATAGGTTTTACGGATATCGGTAAACTTTACATAAACTACCAGTTCCTCTCCCTTTGGAATGCTTTCTCTTTCCATATATCCCATGGCATAATAGCCCTGTACGGAAGTACTGGTTGTCACATCAAGGCTTCCTACCAGCGTAACCTGCTTCTCCCCCGTCTGACAAAAGGTTTCTTCTTCCCGTTTAGCCTGTGCAATATCAAGCGCCTCTTCCCCCAGGCGCCTCTCTCCTTCAGGAAACGTGATGGTATCTCCAATTTGATATGCAGGATTTTGTTCAAAAAATGACTTTGACACCACAATCTCCCCTTGCGCTTTGGGCGGGCGTCCTTCTATGACTGCATTTTTCTCCCCCATAAGATTCCAGTAGTTTTCATCTGCATCCCTCAAAATCAGATAGGGAAGCTGGCTTTCTTCTGAAAGCTTCAAATAGGAAAAAGGCCCCTTTACCATGGTTTTGTCCACATACAGGTGATTATCCACAATGGCAAGCTTTTCCTGGGAAATTTCTCCGCCCAGCTCCCCATGCCATTGTCCATTTTGGTACTCCTCAATCTCAATATGCCACATAAGCTGGGTATAGCCAAAAGTGCACATGGCACATAACAGAGTAGATGACAGCAAAACAGCCGCCATAATAGACAGGGATGTATGCCTGTTTTTTCTGATGGCGCTTAGAGTGTAAGAAAGCAAAACTCTCATCTCCCCACCTCCTCATCAGACAAAATTCTGCCATCCTCTATGGTAATAATCCGGTCTGCTTCCAAAGCAATTTTTTCATCATGGGTAATCAGAAGAACTGTCTGCTTATACTTTTTGTTTGACAGCTTTAAAAGTCCCAAAATCTCATCTGAGTTTTTCCGGTCCAGATTGCCTGTAGGTTCATCCGCAAGAAGAATTGCCGGACGGTAAATTAATGCTCTTGCTATCGCTGCCCTTTGCTGCTGTCCTCCCGATAGCTGGCTGGGCAGATGGGACAGACGCTTCTTTAACCCCAAAATTTCCACCAGCTCTTCAAATCTCTTCCCGTCCGGCTTCTGATTGTCCAAAAGCATTGGAAGCAAAATATTCTGCTTTACATCAAGGGACGGAATTAAATTATAAAACTGATAAACCAAACCTACCTTACGCCTTCTGAAAACTGCGCACTGCTTTTCATTTAAATTGGAAATATCCGTGTTTTCAATAAAAACTTTTCCGCCGTCAGGTTTATCCACCCCGCCCAGCATATGGAGCAATGTAGATTTTCCAGAGCCGGAAGCCCCTATGATTGCAACAAATTCTCCCTTTTCCACGGACAGATTTATATCCTCAAGCGCTTTCACCTGATTTTGTCCGCTGCCATAAATTTTAGTCAGTTTCTCACATCTTAAAATTTCCATATTGTTTTCCCTGCCTTTCCATTTTACTATAACAGGGCAAAATGACAATCTGGTGACATTTACATATTTTTATAAAACGAGATTACAAACCGGGCGCCGCCTTCTCTCCTGTTCTCACCGCGAATTTCTCCCCCCTGACTCTCAATCAGGGACTTTGCAAGGGATAATCCTATGCCTGTCCCCTCTTTTCCAACAACGCTTCCCCTGTAAAAACGCTCAAACAAATGAGGCAGGTCTTTTCTGTCAAACCCCATTCCTTCATCTTCTATGGCAATTCCCGTATAAACCGGATTGTCCCATACCCGTACACTAATTTCTGACCCGTCCGGCGAGTGCTCAGAGGCATTTTTAAACAGGCTCCCCAGCGCTTCTTTCATCCAACCCAGGTCACAGGATAGGTAAATATCCTTCTCCCCATATATTTTAACCCGCTGTCCTTTCTTTTCAATCAGCGGCCATAGGGGTTCCAGACCACAGGATATCAGCTCTCCTGCCGGAATGCGCCTGATTTCAAAAGACAGCACACCTGCCTGTGCCCTTGCCAGGGTAAGTAAGGCGGCTGTCAGTTCACTAATCCGCTCCGTCTGCCTTTCCATTTTTTGTATCTGTAAGCCGGCCTCTTTGTCTGTTACTCTGCGCGCCAAAAGTTCACACAGCACAGACAAAGAGGTAAGGGGCGTTTTTAGCTGGTGGGAAATATCTGTAAAGCTGCGGGCCTGGTTTTCCTTTTCCTGCTGCAGTCTTTCACGACTTTCTCTAAGCGCTAATACAGTCTTATAGATTTCATCTTCCAGATTGGAGAGAAAGTCCTGGCTTCTTTCAGGGAATGTAAAATAACTGCCCTTCTCCACCTGACGGAGATATTCTGTAAGATTTTCAGCTCTTTTTTTTAGCCGTTTTCTCTCCCTGCCTGTAAAATACAGCGCTCCCGCCGTTCCCATGCCCGCCGCTGCTAACGCTCCCACTACAAGCGAGGCATAAATATGTGCCGCCGGCAAATGTCCATGATAACCATACTGTGCCAGAATTTTCCTTCCCTTTGCAAGGTTGTCCTCTCCCCTCTCCTTTAGCGCACCAACAATTTGGGTCTGCTGTCCGGGAAGCGCCGCTGCCACTGCAGCTATCCTGTCATAAAGATAAGCCTCCCCCTTCCAGAAGCTGCCAAATGCCGCCGTCATACAAAAGAAAAAGCAAAATACAAAAACTGCCGCCCCAAAAGCTAAGCCGGATTTCCTTCCCATCATTAACAATCCTCCACCCGGTATCCAATTCCCCGCACTGTTTTAATCACCTGCCGGGATTCTTCCCCCAGCTTTTCCCGAAGCCGCTTGATAGTAACCGTCAACGTATTATCATTTACATAGTCCCCACAATTATCCCACAAGTACTGAAGCAGCGCATTCCTTGTAAGCGTCCTGTTTTTATTTTCCATCAGATAAAGCAACAGCCGGTATTCTCCAGCTGTCAGGGAAATCTGCCTCTCTCCTATCCAGACAAGCGTTCTGTTTTTATCAAGCACAATATTTCCACACCGCAATGTTTCCCGGCTCTCCTCCATATTCCCCTGACGGCGCAGCACCGCCCGTATGCGGGACAGCAAAATCCCGGCTTTAAAAGGCTTGGTCACATAATCATCTGCTCCCATGTCCAGCCCTTTGATAATGTCCTTTTCCTCTTCCCTTGCCGTAAGAATAATGACAGGCAGCGCTTCTCTTTGCTTCTTTGCAAGAAAAAGAAACCCTTCCCCATCAGGAAGCCCCAAATCCAGCAGCGCCAGCGAAAAGGCATTTTTGTCCATCATAAGGGCCTCCTCCAAAGTGGAAACTGCCGTTACCTCAAATCCCTCTTCCCTTAAAAATTCTGATAATCCATAAACAATCGTATCGTCATCCTCAACCAGCAGTATCCGTTTCATACTCACCTTCCTTTGTCTGGATAGCCCTGAATCATTTCTCCCGCCAGACGCAAATCACTAAATAACTTTTAATATAAAAAGCAGATGCTTCCGGCAAGCCTATCGCTTCTTCCTTCCGCACCTGCATAACACAATCAGTCTTTCACCTTCTGACGTGCCTGCTTTATCATATTACCAGAACCTGTAATAAGGGATGCCTCCACAGCAAAGCCCCCCGCCTCCACAGCACAAATTGCAAATCATATTTGCAATACATATCTTAAGACACAGTCCATCTCCTGCTATATAGGGATGTCCATAGGTATGCTGCCTTTGACGGTACCATGTGCCTCCGTTTTCAAACTGGTATACCAGATTCGTGTATGTCCGGCTGCCTGGCTCCAGCACCGCTGCCTTTCTTGCATGTTCAAGCGCTGATACCTGATTTCCCAGCCCTGCATGTGCAAGGGCGCTGTAATAATACCACCGGGCGCCTCTAGCCTGTTCTTCCATACCATCTAAAACATTACGAGCTTCTTTGTAATAACCATTTCTTACATAATTGCCCGCAGCCCTTAAATAACCGTCCTCTTCATAACCAGTATCCGAACTGCCAAAGCCACCAAAACCTCCGAACCCTCCAAAGCCGCCAAAATATCCTGCGCCTCCGGCGCTGCGGCTTCCGCCATAGCCCGCTCCATGATAGCTATAGCCTTCCGTCCTCTCCCGCATCACCTGCTGGTATGCCTGCTGTATCTCTTTAAATTTCTCTCCAGCCGCCTGAGGGTTATCAATATTGGCGTCAGGATGATATTTTCTGCTAAGAGCTTTATATGCTTTTTTTATCTCTTCTTCTGTGGCATTTCTGGAAACACCTAAAACCTCATATGGATCTCGCATTTTCCACTCCCCGGCTGCTTCTTTCCTTTTCCTTGCGCAGTTCTTCTTCTCTTTTCTGTCTTACCATTTCATACCGGTACCAGACACCGGAATAAAGAATATTTCTTAGTATTTCCACATTTTCAATTACAGGAAGCTTTTCAAATTCCTTGCAGCATCCTGCCATAATCATAGTCAGAATGGTTTTAACTTCTTCTTCAAAGTCGGGGTCATTAAACCGCTTAATCAAAGGGTTATATCTTCGCCCTCTGATATCTTCTTCAATATCTTCGTAGGCATCCATAAGGTAAATAAATTTGCCCAGATAAAACCCCATTGTTTTAAGGCTGTCGTGCCATTCATCCTCCCTGACAGCCATGATTTCCCCCATAATGTCCCCAAAAATGCCTGCCATTTGGTCCACATCCTGATTGTTTCTCTTTTCCTGCATAAAAAGCTCCCGCATAAGGCTCTCCATGCGCTTTGCTTTTTTGCCATATCTGGCACATATGTTTCTATAAGCTTTTTTTAACAATTTTCCATAAGCTAAACGGGTAAGCTTATGGTCATCCTCCCAATCGTCTCTGCACTTATAATAAGTAAAAAGCAGATTCATATCTGCCCCATAAAGAGAAAATGCGTTGGTTCTTACGGTATGTTTTTCAAAAGGATGGGCGGCACACTTGATTTCACCCACTTCTGTTTCCGGTTCATACAAACTGCTAAGCAGCATTACAAGGAATGTCATATCATAGGATAAACTAATCTGCCCCGCTCTGCCAAACCGTTTTCTCAAAGCCTGACACAGACCACAATAATAAGAATGGTAAATGTCAAACTCTTTAAATTTCATATCCCCCTTGTTGATAATAATATATCCAAACATGGCTTTCTCCCATCTGGCTTTAAATTCTGTCAGCTTTTTTTAATAAAGGTCTGGGCACACTTGGGACACTTAATTTCAACTTTTCCTTTTCCCCTGGGAATTCTTATCTTCTGCCTGCAGGAAGGACATCTGTAAATATGATGGGTCTTTCTTTGCTGCATTTCCCTCTTCCATGTGACAAACCTCTGCCTGACCTTATATTCATACCGCAAATATACAGTGTTTTCTGCCCTTCTCTTGTAGATGTTTTTGGAAAACATTCTGAAATATGAATAAACAAGGATACCAGCCCCCAGCATATAGAATATTTTCTCCCCAAATAATGACAATACAAAACATACTATTACCAAAATCATCAAAGAGCGGTTCAGCTGGTCGCTTCCATATCTTCCCTGCATAAATCGGTAAAATTTTTCTTTCATTACGGTCACGCCTTTCAACTTTTGTTCGGTTTTCCTGCTTATTATCCTACTTCTTTCCCAGCCATAAATCAATAAACGCAATATTAAGGAATATAAAGAATTTCTAAAAAGAACCAACCGGCAATATTCCTTTACGGAAAAAAGACTGCGCACCGCACAGTCCTTTTCTTTTCACTGCAATATAAGGAACTTCTTACAAAGTCAGTCCTCTATATCCTGGTCTGCCGCAACTGCAGATACCACCGAAGATACTACCGATACCACTACTGCTATAATGATAACCAGCATACCGCCTGCCAATAACATAAATTCCATTGCCACATCTCCTTTTAAGCAGCGGCCGCTTAGCCGCGCTGCCTTTTCTGTCACATGTCAGACATTTTATTTACTGCCACATCTATTTTACTAAATGTGAGACCGTTTTTCAACCATAAAATTAGTTTCCACGGTATTTTACTGGCCGGAAACAAAATCTGTAAATACAGGCTCAATATAAGCTCCCTCCCTGCTTAATGCAAAATGAAGATGGGCGCCTGTACTTGTGCCTGTACTCCCCACTGTGGCTATCTGCTCACCAGCAGCCGCCTTATCTCCCTGGTTTACCAAAACTTCATCACAACTTGCATAATAGGTCATCTCCCCATTTTCATGCTGGAGAATCACATAATTTCCAGCCACTTTATCAAAACCTGTTTCAAATACAATACCGTCTGCTGCCGCAAACACCAAAGTTCCTTTCTCTGCCGCAAAGTCAATGCCGCTGTGAAAAAGCGTCTCCGAACTAACCGGATGGGTACGGATGCCAAAATCGTCGGAAATGCGCCCAATCTCTACAGGCATTCTATAGGCAACCATATTTCCGCTTCCTGTCCCTTCTGCTGTTCTGCGCAGGGAATCATAACTGTCTGTTACACTTCCAGCTTGCTCATTGGACGCTTCTTCCATATTTTCCAAAGGAACAAGCGTTTTGGCATTTTCTTTTTCGGATAAATCCGCCTTCTGTTTGTTTTGTGTTTCTTCCGCCGCCTGTTTGTTTGACAAATAATAATGGTGGTCTGATGTGTCAGATGGCTGTTCGTTGGAATTGTCACTCTGCATCATTTTTTCAGCAGCAGGAAGCTGCATTTCTTCCTCTAGCGTCCCTTCATTCCCGCCTGTTACTCCCCCTTTTGCTGTCATTTTTTCTTCCGGCAATGCAGTAAAATCCTTATTCTCGCTTCCGTTTACCAGTAACAACACAGATGAGGCAAGCGCCACAACAGATATGGCCGCTGCCACCCCTTTTTTTATTTGCTTATACTTCATTATATTTTTTATCCTCACTTTCACGCTTATTTTCCCGAATGTCAATGGGGTGTCTGGCCGCCATCCCCTCTCCCCTGAAAGATACAAAAGAGTTTTTGCATATTCTTTTTTACTTTCAAATCCTATTCTGGCCAACACCATTTCGTCACAGGAAGTCTCCATGTCCTGTTCCATCAGATAATAAGACAACCATACAAATGGATTGAACCAATGGAGGCACACACACAAATGGGCGGCAAGTTTTACCAGATAATCCCTGCGAACAATATGAACTTCCTCATGAAGCGTCACAAGCCTCCTTTGTGCTGGCTCCAGAGCGCATGGCAGGTAAATAACCGGCTTAAAAAAACCGGCCACAAAAGGCTCACGGATTTTGCTGGAAATAAGAACAGAGTAATTTCCGCCAAAGCCGGATTTTGGGTTTTTATCCCATATTTGTTCTCCTGCTTTGCCACACTGCCTTATATACTTCATAAAAGCAACATATCTGACAGCCCCACATAATATCAGCAAAAGGCTCACCAGCAGCCAGACCCCTGCCGCTTTTGTCCATAGACCAACCGTCAGAAACGGCAGCTCTTTTTCTCCCATACCATTGTCCTTATATAATGCTGCCAAAGAGTCCTTCCTCTTTGTATCCTCCGGCATTGTGTCATTGTTTTTTACATTTCCCCCTTCCTTTTCTTTTTCCATGCCCGGATAAGCCATCCCACCCCCGCCGTTTTGACTGTGTCCCTCTTCCCAGCCCTGCAGCGCAACGCCCAGTCCTTCCAGGGAAACGCGGGGAATAATTCCCCACTGTGTCTGAAAGGAATAAGGAATCAACAGCTTAAAAAACACTGCCAGCCAGAGCAGATAGGAAAAGATTTTTGGCGCACGTTTTAAAACAAGTCTTAAAAGCAAAACCGCCACAATGGATATCAAAGCGGCAATACTCATATTTAAAACCCTGATAAATATACTGACCATCCAGCCGCCTCCTTAATTTTCTTCTTTATATTCATCAATAAAACGCCGCATTTCCTCCACTTCCTTTGCCGTAAGCTTTTTCCCCCTGCAAAAGGCCGTCAGAAACCGCGGCAGAGAGCCTGCGAACACTTCTTCCACATACTTTCTGCTCTGACTGCCATAAAATTCCTCCCGGCTCATTCTTGCACTTACAATTGCGTTCACATTTTGGAATATCTCCTTTTCACACAGCTTTTTTAACATCGTATATGTGGTTGACTTCTTCCAGTTCATTTCCTTTTCACAGATTTTTACCAACTCCATTGATGCAACCGGCTCACTGTCCCAGATGATTTCCGCAAATTTCGCTTCGGCTTCCGATAACTTGTAATCCCCCATTTCCTTTACCCTCCTGATTTATAATTTCACATCCGCCGCCTGTACAAACGGCCTGCAGGCTGGTTTCTGTTTATATTATAATTGGTCTACATTTATTAGACCGACCATATTTGTAGTCTATCATCTATAGACCTTTCTGTCAACATGTAAAAAATATAAAACGATATGGACGTTTCTTGTTTTTTAACAGTGCACATGCTAAACTAATATCAGTTAATGACAAACAGGCGTTAAAGCAAATGGAGGCAGATTATGGGACAAGCAGCAAACCAGATGGCTTTAGAATTACTTTTTAAAATCAGGGATAAAATTAAAAATAAAAAGACTGCCCAAAACGAGAGCAAAAAGGCAACGGAAAAAACAAAAACAAAAAAAGGATAAAAAAGATATCTTTCGTGACATCCCTTCTGTTTTTGTGTATAATGTAAGCCAGCAGCCAAAACTTGTGCGGAAATATGAAACAAAAATTTTATTTCCTATATATTTCCGCAGGCAGCTGTAAATAATAACAAAATTACAAATTTCAGGAGGTACGCACATGATAACAAATGATATTCTCTACATTGGTGTAAATGACAGAGATATCGACCTTTTTGAGGGTCAGTATCCGGTTCCTGACGGCATTGCCTATAACTCCTATGTGATTATGGATGAAAAAATTGCCGTAATGGATACTGTTGACAAACGGAAACAGGAAGATTACCTGACAAATCTGGAACATGCCTTAGACGGCAGGTCCCCCGATTATCTGGTAGTATCCCATGTGGAGCCGGACCATGCTTCCAGCGTGAAGGCTTTTCTTGATAAATATCCTTCTGCCCGGCTGGTTGGCAATGTCAAAACCTTTCAGATGCTTTCCCAGTATTTTGAATTAAATCTTGATTCGGCGCTGACTGTCAAGGAAGGCGATACCCTCTGTCTTGGACGCCACGAGCTTCATTTCCTTATGACGCCTATGGTTCACTGGCCAGAGGTTATGTTTGTCTATGAAAGTGCGGACAAGGTTCTCTTTAGCGCGGACGCTTTTGGTAAATTTGGCGCTTTGGATGCAGAGCAGGACTGGGATTGTGAGGCGCGGAGATATTACTTTAACATTGTAGGGAAATTTGGAATGCCTGTTCAGACCGTACTGAAAAAAGCAGCGGCCCTGGAAATCCAGATTATTTGTCCTTTACATGGCCCTGTTTTAAAAGAAAATCTAAGCCATTATCTGGAAAAATATAATATCTGGAGCAGCTATGAACCGGAAAGCGAGGGAGTTTTCATTGCATATGCTTCTCTTCATGGCAACACTGCGCAGGCGGCAAAGAAGCTGGCCCTTATTTTGGAAGAAAAAGGATGCCCCCGCGTGACCGTTACAGACCTTGCAAGGGATGATATGTCAGAAGCCCTGGAGGATGCTTTCCGTTATGGGAAAATCGTTTTTGCCGCCTCTTCTTACAATGGCAGCGTTATGCCGTTTATGGAAGACTTCCTTCACCATCTGAAAGGAAAGAACTTCCAGAAACGGACAGTGGCTTTAATAGAAAATGGTTCCTGGGCGCCCTCCGCCAAAAAAACCATGACAGATATCCTCTCCCAAATGAACAACATTACCATTTTAGACGGCTCTGTTACTATACGCGGAGCCTTGAAAGAGGAAACTATCAAAGAACTGGAAGCGCTGTCAGACAGCCTGTTATAGGCAATGGTGCATAACGCACCTGTCGAAAATGCGTTTTTCTGACAGACGGAAAAAGGCTTTGCCCCCTTTTTCCGTCTGTTGTATTCCAATGTTTACCCGCTTAATTTTTATCGGTTTCCGCCTTCAGAACTTCACCGCTTACTGCATGAATTTCATAGTCATATTCTGTCCGTCCCATCAGAAATTCCACTTCATAAACCATAATGCCGTCATCTTCATCCAGCTTTACCTTTTTTCTTGTCACTTCGTCTTCTTTTAATCCTGCATGGTTTAACGCCGCTTCCCAGGCCGCTTCTTCCCCAATGTAGGAATTTCCTGCCATCTGTCCATGACTGTTATGATTGTTATTGATATTAATCGTGTCCATGCTCTTTTCCAGCACTGTTCCCAAATGAAGGTCAATTTCATATTCGTATTCTGTATTCCCCGTAATAAATTCAACTTTATAATACTTTGCGCGTCCATCATCATAATCAATATAGCAGCTCATGTAAGAGGTGGCGTTTTCCTTTATCCCGGCATCTGTAAGCGCAGCTTCCTTTGCCGCCGCCTCTCCAATATAGTCTGTACTGCCTGCCGCGCCAGATACAGAGCCGTCTGTCCGGGGCAAAGCCCCCTCTGCATTATTACCCGCCAGGGATTCCGGCGCACTCTGCTGTGTGTTGCCATCTATCTGATCTGATGCGCCGGATAATCCGCCAGAAGACGTATCATCAGAAATAATCTGGGCGATTTCATTGATAGTCATAGGCGCCAGAGTTTCAAATGTCAGTCCGGGCTTTTGGGCAATCACTTCCTGAATCAAGGACGCTTTTCCAACCGATATATTATGTTTTTCTGCTAAAGCTTCCAGTTCAGCGTTTACAGCTCCGTTCATTTCGTCATCAGGCAGAGCATTTGGCAGCTCTCCTACCCTGTCTTTTTCGGAAGATACTCCCTCCGTTCTCTGCTGCGCATCTGCAATTTCCTCTGCAGAAGGCACACTTTCCCGGTTGCCATCCGAACCTCTGTTTCCGCCTATCAGGCCGAAGACCGCAAAGCCAAGCAAAAAGGCTGCGACAGCTACAACAGGCACTATAAACTTTGTTTTCCCCCCATTAGGGGGCATTTCTTTTTCCGACATATTTTTAATTCTCCTTTCTACATCCAGACACCCTGCAAAATAGGATTTTTAATTATTGTAAATTTTCTCTTTGCGGGTATCTTGCAAGATAAATTTATGTCTGATTATTATATACCATTTTCCTTTTCCACTACAACCTTTTTATCTGGTTCACACCTTATATTTTTCATACAGCCTCTGTTCACATACAGAATAATGTTAATCCAGCTTCACTTCAAAAGGCTCTCCCACCTGCTGGTACTCCTCCTGGAACCTTCCGCTCTCTTTGGGCATTTTTGCTGCAAACAATGTCATTTTCACACTGCCTGCATTTTTGTCAAGCCGTCCGTCATAAAGAAATTCCTGATTCTGCATATACCCTTTGTTTCCCTGAAAAGTCTTTGTATCAAATTGTGCTTTGTTTCCGGCATCATCCTCCGCCATCAACATCAATATATAAGGCTCTTCTCCTTCTACATGATATGAGACTCTCTGTTCCAGGTCATTTATGGCAAGTTCCTCCAGAGTTACTGTCACAGTATCCCCTATGGCAAATTCTTTTTGAACGGAAATTCTTCTGGTGTCTGCAATTAAATCTATTCCATCTGCGGTAAACTGGAAATTCCATTTTCCTCTGACAACCTTCTCTGTCCCTATCTCGCTGAATTTTATCTGATAAGTGTTTTCCTTTGACATATCCACTCCCAATATATCATATGACATGGTAATGCCTATTATAGTCTGTTTCTCATCCAAAAATTCCCCGCTGCCGGAAGAGGCGCACATGGCTTCTTTTCCATTTACCCAAAAACCTCCAAAGGGTATTGTTATCTGTTCCATCGGGTTTCCGTCTTCCCTTTGCAGTGTGTAGTTGACCACAAGCTTTTCTTCTGCTGCCACTACTTCCTGCAAGGTTATAATATAACCATTGTCTGCCACCGGTATATTCACCACATTCCGGTATTCTTCTAAAGAATCTGAAATTCCCAGTGCACTGCCAATTCCCCAGCTTATGTGCTGTATTACTGCATGAACTTCCTTTTCAAATACTGTCAGTCCAAGAATCATGGCAGCAGCGCAGGCTGCAGCCGTAGTAAGCCATGATATCCTGCATCCTTTCCTTTCATATCCACTCACATCCATTTTTATTTCTTTGTTTATTTCACTCGACATTTCCATCTCAATATCCTTTTCCTTTCTTATCCCTTCCAAAACCGCTTTTTTATATTTCTCTTTCTCCTCTTCCTTAAGGCTTTCCATCTGCCCGCTGCATTCATCCAGCGGCGCCGTCTTTATTTTATTTGCCAGTTCGTATGCGCTCCTGTTCATGTGTCCGCCTCCTTTTTTTCCTTTATTCTGTTGCGTATTTTTTTCTTTCCCCTGAACATTCTGACATACACATTGTCCCTGCTTATGCCCATTGCCCGTCCTGCCTCTTCCGGCGCTTCCTGATTTAAAAAGATTCTCCTGAATAGTTCCCTGTCTTTTAGTGAAAGGCAGTTTAAAATTTCATCCACTTCTTTAGAAAGCTCCTGTTCTGTCAGTTTCAGCAGTTCCTTATCTTCCCAGGACAATTCAGACTCCATCTCATCCAAAGGGACTGTATGCCATTGTCTTTTTACCTTACGCAGCATGTCAATTGCCTCCAGCCGCGCCACGCCTGCCGCCCAGTTTACAAAACTGCCTTTGCTCTCATCAAAGCTTCCGATATTCTGCCATATTCCAAGGAAAATATCATTCATACATTCGTCCACTCTGTCAGGAAAGGCGTACAGCCGTTTTCTGACAATGGACTGCAGCAATCCTCCATAGGCATCAATCACATACAAAATGCCCTCTTCCCTGCGTTCTTTCAGCAGGGTAAGAAAATTATTTTCATTTGCTTTCATACTATCGTTACCCCTGAATTTTTCTTCTGTAAAGCGCTTTACTGTTCTTTCACTTTATATTCCGTTTCCAGAACCTAAAATCTTACACTTTTCAAAAAAATTTAAAAAATAAAAATTTTGTTAAATTTGACATAAAAATCTCTAAATTGACATATTATCTTTTATCTATTATTATATAAGGAATAGATGATGCCAGACATCATCTTTCACATGGAAACATATTCTTATAAAATTATGGAATGATTTTCTTGTGAGGTTATTTTCTTGTGAAAGGAGGGGTTAGAGAAATGCCTTATGATTATAACTCTGCAGATTTATTCCTGACAATGGTTGGTACTGGCGTTTTCACCGTATCTATGATTGTTTCCCTTGTAATTTGTGTTTTAACTATAGTTGCAATGTGGAAAATCTTCACCAAAGCAGGAAAACCGGGCTGGGCAAGTATTGTACCATTCTATTCCCAATACTGTCTCTTTGATATCGCCTGGGGAAACGGCTGGTTATTTTTACTGTGCTTTGTACCTTGTGTAAACCTTGTTGTTATGATTATATTGTATATCAAGCTTGCAAACGCTTTTGGCAAGGGCACCGGGTTCGGAATTGGTCTTATTCTCTTAAATACCATTTTTGTCCTTATTCTTGGACTTGGGGATGCGGAATATATCGGACCGCAGTAACATGCACAGCAGGCAAAAGCAAATAAATGCTTTTGCCTGCTGTAATTTTTATCGGTAAACCAAAATATTTTTTATTATGTTTACCGTTCTGCTACTTTCTTACACAGCTGCAGCCGGAAGGGATATTCTTCAGCGCTTTCATATACAATATCAACCTGAAACCAGCTGCCTGCTGCAAGAGAAAGGGAGGAATCTGCAGACACATAGATTTCTATCTGCTCTCCTGCATCAAAGCTGCCCGATGCGTCTTCCTGTATAATAGCCGAAAACAGCATTCCGGAAGGCGCCTTTTCATTTTCATCATAAACCTCCCTCTCTTTTATCACTTCCACAGTCAGATTAAAGGCCTCTCCATCCATAAACCCGTTTTCTGTTTCCGCCATCTCCGTTTTGACTGCTTCACTGCTGCCAGCGCCTTTTGTCTCCATTCCATCTGTTCCGCCATCCTTTTCTGCATCCGTATCCTCCAATGCTTCTTCCGCCTTCAGAACTTCCTGTTTCATTTCTTGTTTTACCTGACCATCCGCTTCTTCCCGTGCACCATTTTCATTTGCTCCATCTGCCATATCAGCCGCTTCCGCCTCTTCTTGCGCCGCCTCGCAGATTTCTTCCGAAGCCGTCCCTGCGGCGGCAGTATCATATGCGCTTTCCATAACCCTGCCTGTCCCTCCTGCCGAAGAAGACTTCTCCGAAACCTGGCTTATGGCAAGAAGTGCGGGAATCCCCACAACCGCACCAATTACGGCCGCTGCCATTCCCATATAGTGTACAGGTATGAAAGCGTTTTTCTTTTTGGTTGTTTTTTCCACTTTAACATCATTTAATTCTGCCTTTTTCTGCTCCGGTGCGGATTTCTCCTTAAGTCCGGCTTCAATTCGGTCCCACAAGTCCGGAATTTCATTTTGGGCCAGTTCCTTATATGCCTGTTCAAAATCCTTACTCATATCCGCACCTCCTTAACTTTTTTATTGCGCTTTGGTATTTCCATGTGACCGTTCCCATGGGAATCCCCAGGCTCTGTGCAATTTCCTTAAAAGTAAGCTCTCCCAAAACCTTCAGACTGACAATCTGTCTCTCCCCAGGCTTTAAAGTCTCAAGCGCTTCGCTTACCGTCATGCCTCCAATCACTTCCTGCTCCACTTTATTTCCCATATCTGCCGGATACAGACTGCCCCTGTCCTGTTCCTCATCCGGCCCTGCACCTAAATCCTGCATCATAGCAGTCAGTTCTTCTCTTTTATGCTTTCTTAAAAAATCAATCGCCATATTTCTTGCCATGGTGGCAAGATAACCTTTGTGGCCGCTTCCCGGCTTAAACTGCTCCGCCTTGTCCCACAGCCTGATAAAAAAATCGCTTGTCACGTCTTCTGCATTTTCTTTACTTTGCAGCACTTCATAGATAATCCGGTAAATATATCCCACATAATTTTCATAAATCTCTTATCCCCCTGTACCATTCGTGCCACAGCTTTTTCAAACTGATACTCGTTCACATTAACCTCCCTTTTCATTGGTACGGATTACGCTGGGTCATTTTATGGGAAAACACTCTTTTGCCTTTGCAGGCAATTGACCAAAAACAGAAGACCACCTGCCTGGCATCATCAGCGTACATCCCACACTCTGATAATGCCAAATACAAATGATCTTTTCTCTTTCTTTTTATTCGCTTTTTCCCATCTTTCTTCCAGCATATAATTGCTTTTTACTTTATAACGCTTTAATTCTGTCCACAGCTTCCACTGTATTTTCATAACTGCCAAAAGCAGTCAGCCTGAAATAGGTTTCGCCGCTTGGTCCAAAACCTGACCCAGGCGTTCCCACCACATTGGCCTTTTCCAGCAGATAGTCAAAGAACTCCCAGCTTGTCATCCGTCCCGGCGCCTTCAGCCATATATAAGGCGCATTTACGCCTCCTGACACTTCATAGCCTGCATCTTTTAAGCCCTTTAAAATGTATTTTGCATTATTCATATAATAAGCAACCTGTTCCTTTAACTGGGCTTTTCCCTCTTTGGAATATACTGCTTCCCCGGCACGCTGCACAATGTAAGGCGCGCCATTATATTTGGTGCCATGCCTTCTTGCCCACAGGGAATGGAGGGTTACTTCCCCGCATTTTAAATCTTTGGGAATTACTGTAAAGCCAAGGCGCACGCCTGTAAATCCGGCATTCTTTGAAAAGGAATGCAGCTCAATGGCGCAGGTTCTTGCACCTTCAATTTCATAAATGGAATGGGGAACATCAGACTCAGAAATATAGGCTTCATAGGCGGCATCGTAAATAATAACAGCTCCCACTCTGTTTGCATAATCCACCCACTCCTTTAGCTGCGCCTTTGTAATCGTTGACCCGGTTGGATTGTTAGGGAAGCACAGATAAATCAGGTCCGGCGTCTCTTTGGGGATTTCAGGCGCAAAATTATGTTCCGCCGTACATGGCATATAGATTACATCACTCCAGGTTTCCGCAGCGCTGTCATAAATGCCAGTCCTGCCTGCCATAACATTGGTATCCACATATACAGGATATACAGGGTCACAGACAGCAATCTTATTGTCCGTGCTGAAAATTTCCTGAATATTTCCAGAGTCGCATTTGGCTCCGTCAGATATAAAAATTTCGTCCGCTGAAATTTCACATCCTCTGGCTTTATAATCATTGTCCGCAATGGCATTCCTTAAAAACTCATAGCCTAAATCCGGCGCATACCCTTTAAAGGTTTCCGCCTTTGACATCTCGTCTACGGCTCCATGCAGGGCATCTATAATTGCCGGAGCCAGGGGCTGGGTCACATCCCCGATTCCCAGACGTATAATTTTCTTCTCCGGGTGCGCCGCTGCATAAGCATTGACCTTCTTTCCTATTGTTGAAAATAAATAACTGCCAGGCAGCTTCAAATAATTCTCATTAATTTTAAACATTTTTTCCTCCTATTCCAGTTCCGTAATCCCGCTTTCGGCGCCTTTTACCCACAGAGAAAAATCTGCC
>CAMUHA010000001.1 GCA_947088515.1 uncultured bacterium | reverse complement strand
CTGCGCACATGGACAGATACAGAAATGGTATTTTTAATCTGGTTTTGATATCCTTTTATCTTCTGTGCAGTTTCCGTCAAAAGCCCGTCCCAGATTTTATCTGTAAAAACATAACTCTGGCGCACTTTCTCCTCTATATCCTTAAAATACTTTTCACTTTGGAAATAGCCAGTCAGATATGTCTCATCTTCTGCCAGGACTTGCTCATCATAATTACAGACCTTTTCATGATACTCCCTGGACTTTCTCCCAAAAAGCTTTCTCCGTATCCTGTGGGATAGTTTCAAAAAGCTATCTGTCATCTCGTCCACTTCTTCCTTATCCGCTTTTGGATATGAAATTCCAAATGCCCACAGCATCTTTGGTCTTGCATTTGACAATCTGTATTCAGATACATCATCAAACTTTACTTTCCTGCCCATTTCGCACAGCTTCAAATACAGGGCATACTGGAACATCTGATTTCCCATACCGCCTGTCATTCTTATTATATTCATTCATCTGTCCTTCTATCTGCGAATCTTTTCTTGCCTATATAACTCTTTTAGTTACTTTATGGTACGTTTCACTCTGCCCTTTGCATTAATCAGCGCCATTCCTTTGGTATAGACATCCTCGCTTTCTTTATCATTTACCCATTTATCAGGCGCTATCACTATTTTGCCCGGATTGTCATTGAGCCAGGCCGCCCACCAGCTGAAACTGGAATTTGAAATAATATTGTGCTTACATTTACTCATAAGCATCATATCCAGGTAGCCGGTATGCTCCGTGTTTGCTTCCACCATCACAAAGCGCCGCTCCATTTCCTCAATCTCTTTCCTGCCCATTCCCTCTGTTATCTGACTTTCTATCAGATGCTCTGCCCAGCCTTTTACCCATTTAGGCTCATTGCTGAAAATAAAAAAAACAGCATCCGGGCATCTCTCCTGTATAAACCGCACTGCACCTTCATAATATTTCTCAGTGCAGATTCCCTCATACAGTTCTTCTTCCAGCCTGGAGTCACTCCGGTACATATGGATTCCCACAGCCTCTGTGCATTCAATGGCATCCAGACATGTTCTGGTACTTGTATAGAGTTTTTCCGGCAAGTGCATCTCTTCCAAAAGCGGAAACTGATAGACCGCCTTTACTTCCTCTTTTATGTCTTCAAAATATTTTTCACTCTTAAAATTTCCGCGCAGGTACATAGACTCAAACGAAAGCACCTTAGGGTCATAGAACCCTTCCTCATAATACTCCAATGCCTGTCTTCCGAAAATCTTTCTCTTAATCCGCCTGACCGGGTGCATGGAGCCGTCCGTAAACGCTATAATCTCATCCCATGTTGCCTTTGGATATTCAATTCCAAACAGCGCAAGCATAATTGGGCGTGTTCCTTCTCCCCGGTATTCATTTATGTCATCAAATTTTACTTCTTTTCCCATGGAACAGAGTTTCATGTATAACGCATACTGAAACATCTGATTTCCCAGCCCCCCGGACATTCTGATTATATTCATGAGCGTCCTCCTGTCAAAAATCTTCCTTTAGCGCCTTGTATAAATTTCTTTATTGTATCACATTTTTATACTATTCACAACTTTCTGGGAATTTTTAAATTTCTGCCTAAACTTTTATTATTATTGCCAAATAATATAACGGGGCTTATAATAAGTCCATTGATACTGCGGCTTTAGACTTTGAAAGGAAATATTCATGCTGTTTAATTCCTACATTTTTATTTTTTTATTTTTTCCTTTAGTATTAATAGGTTATTATGGTTTAAATTACGCAGGGCACAATAAAACCGCCCTTGTTTTTCTGACAGGCATGTCCCTGTGGTTTTATGGATACAATAATATTAATTATTTATTTATCCTTATTATAAGCATTTTTTTCAATTTCGGCATATCAGCCCTCATTTTGTTTTCTAAAAAAATAATTATAAAACGTTTTCTTCTCTGCCTGGGAATACTTCTCAATATTGGCATCCTGTTTTACTTTAAATACTACGATTTTTTTATAGACAATATTAATGCTTTATGCAAAACCAATCTTCCTCTGCTGCGGCTGATGCTGCCCTTAGGGATTAGTTTTTACACCTTCCAGCAGTTATCCTATGTGGTTGATTCCTATCGTGGGGAATGCAGGGATTACGGATTTTGGGAGTATGCCGCCTATGTGTCCTTTTTCCCACAACTGATTGCAGGTCCTATTGTCTATCACAGTGAACTGATTCCCCAATTCCGCAATCAGGCAAACCACAGGATTTGTTTCGAAAATATGTGTAAAGGTCTTTACGCCTTTTCCCTTGGACTTGCCAAAAAAGTACTGGTTGCCGATACTTTTTCCAAAGTAGTCACTATCGGTTATGGCAGCATTGGAGCGCTGAATACCCCAAGCGCCTTTCTTATCATGGTCTGTTACTCGTTACAGATTTATTTTGATTTCAGCGGATACTGTGATATGGCGTATGGAATGGGCTATATGCTGAATGTAAAACTGCCTGTAAACTTTCATTCTCCTTATAAGGCACAGTCTATTTCCGATTTCTGGGACAGATGGCATATGACCCTCACAAGATTTTTTACAAAATATATATATATTCCCCTTGGCGGCAACCGTAAAGGAAACGCAAGAACCTGTCTGAATGTCTTTTTTGTATTTCTTATCAGCGGACTCTGGCATGGGGCAAACTGGACCTTCATTTTGTGGGGCATCCTGCATGGTATGGCATCGGTATTTGAAAGACTGACCAATATTTCCGCTTTAAAAGTCCCTAAAGCTGTAAAGATATGCGTCACCTTTCTTCTGGTCACTTTTGCCTGGAGCCTGTTCCGCGCCGATTCCATCAGTGACGCCAGGCTGCTCTGGCGCCAGCTTTTCTTCGGCGGCTTTGGCCCTATATACCAGCCGGTAACAGAAAAATTCCAGAGCCTGATTGAAATCAGCTTTTTATACCGTGCCGGTTTGGGTGGTATCATGGAATTATTCCCCTGGCTGCCGCTTAGCGTATTTACCTGCCTTTCCTTAACTGCCTGCATGACTTTGAAAAACACGCAGGAAAAGGCTGCCTGTCTTAAACTTACAAACCGGAAGCTTTTCGTTGTGGTAATGTTAATGTTCTGGAGTATTATGTCCTTGTCGGAAATTAGTGAATTTTTGTATTTTAACTTTTAATTATATTTATTCTTAAGCCTAACAAAAGTATGGAGAAAATGTTATGAAGAAATGAGGTCATTTTTTGGTGAAAAACTATTGATGCAGTACTGCAGGCATTGCCTGCGATATACGGGAGGTTTTGTGCGATGCACAAACTCTCCGGGCTTTGGAAAGGAGCATGGTTATAAGAATGGAACAATTATCTGCCAAAAAATGGTTTTTAAAGTGTATACTTATTTTAACAACATTGCTGTCTGCCACTGCTATTATAATGATAGTTATTGACCCTTATTTTCATTATCACAAGCCTCTTCCCTTTTTGTCCTACCGTTTATATGAGGAGCGTTACATTAATGACGGCATTTCCCGGCATTTTGAATTTGATGCCCTGATAACAGGCACCTCCATGGCCCAGAACTTTAAGCCAAGCCAGATGGATGCCTTATTTGGCACTCATTCTGTAAAGGAAGCCTTTTCAGGGGCAGGCTATCAGGAGATAGCAGAAAATCTAAGCCGCACCCTTCAGAGAAATGAGAGCCTCCACACCGTTTTACTTGCACTTGATTCCAACGGCCTGCTCCGTGCCCACGACTGGCAGCAGTATGGGGATTACCCCGTTTATCTTTATGACGAAAACCCCTTAAACGATGTTGCATACCTGTTTAACAAATCCATTCTGTATCATGGGGTACTGCCCTGCCTTGCCTTGTCTGTATCCGGTTCCCCTGGCACCTCCATGGACGAATATTCCTCATGGCAAAGGGAAACAGGGCTGGACGTTATTTTAACTTCCTATGACAGAAATAATGTTCCTAAAGACGAAAGCAGCGAATTTGGGGAAAAAGAACGCAGTATGGTGGCAAAAACAATTACGGTAAATCTGGTTGACATAGTAAACAAGTACCCTGACGTTACATTTTATATTTTTTATCCCCCCTACAGCATCTGCCACTGGGATGCCTCCCATATCAAAGGCGCCATAAACAAAGAGTTTGACGCTCTAAAAGCCGCTGCGGAACTATTGTTGGAATGCCCTAATGTAAAACTGTATGATTTTTTTGACCAATATGATATTATATGCAATCCTGACAACTATTCTGACATTGGACACTATTCTCCGGAAGTCAATTCTCTTATTCTGCAGTGGATCTATGAAGGAACCGGACTGGTGACAAAAGAAAACTATGCAGATAAGCTGAATCAGGAAAGGTCCTTTTATTTGAATTATGATTATGACACTATTTATGCAGACCCTTTTATAAAATAAAATTTATTTTTTACACACTTGACAATCAGTATAAAGAAGTGTTAAGCAGGCAACGGCAGAAAATATTTTACTTTTACAGGCAGGCATAATACCGTTGCAAACCCCATTAGGTGTTCATGGCTGCAATCTTTCTGCATACCTCGTCAATGTTCATATGTTCAGAAATTACATGGATGTCATGGGGTTCCATGTCAAAGCTGCCATGCTTTCTTTCCAGCATAGCCGCTACTGGCGCTGGCAGATTCCCATGCAGCCGTTGCGCAAATCGTGTTTTTATAACCTCCAAATCTGCTGTTACCAAAACACGAATACTTCCATCAGGCAAAAGCGGCAAACATTCTTTTTCCGAAATTACATAGATGATATTCTCACCGTTTATCGCTTCACGCAGCTTTGTCTGGAAAGATTGCTTTGCAGCTGCTTCATTTTTTTCCAGACGAAGATAATCCTTTCCAGTATAAACCTGTGCATTTATGCTCTCTTTTAATTTGTCTGCAAGGGTGGTTTTGCCTGTACAGCTCTCACCAAAAATTCCAATTACCATTGTTTTCCACTCCTCTCAAATATCTTTCCACTTTTCAGATTATTTATTTTTTATTTCACCCGCCATTTGGTTGTTACTATGCGCCTCTTTGTGTCATCCACAGCTGGAACATGAGTATATACCAGATTTGTATTCTCCACTCTCCCCTTTGGGTAAAGTCCTCCCATATTTTCCCTACCACATCAGCGTTTAGTATCCCCTGGTTTATCAGTGTTTTTCTGTCTATCAGGTTTTCCGCCCACTCCCGCATATCCTTCTGCAGAAGCCACTGGTCAATAGGAATACTGAATCCTTTTTTGGGACGCTCCATCATTTGTTTTGGCACATAACGGTAAAGAACACGACGAAGTACTTTTTTTCCTATTCCATCTCCCCGTTTATAATCAACAGGCAGCCGCCAGGCAAACTCCACCACATCTTTGTCTAACATAGGAACCCTTGTTTCGAGGGAAACTGCCATAGCCGCACGGTCAACTTTTACAAGAATATCATCTGGATGGTACATTAACATATCCATCAGCATAATATTGTGATTGGTTTCCTTTAAAAATCCGTTTTCATACTCACTGTGTTTATAACTGCATTCCTTATGGGTCAAACTGATTTTTTTGGCTAAAGGCTCCGTTTCATTGGAACATATATATAAGTCCGCAGGCCCCCTGGCCCCCAAAAGTTTTCCCTTTACTCTGTAAATGGGATGATTTTTTAAGGGACTGTGAAGCGCTAACTCCCCAACCGGTTTTCTGATACCATATGGAATACTTTTCATCTTATTCCATATCCGTTCTATGGAGGCATAGGTCGTATATCCACAGAAAAGCTCATCCCCTCCGTCTCCGCTCAAGGACACTGTCACATGCTCTCTTGTCATTTTGCTGACAAGATATGTGGGAATCTGGGAAGAGTCCGCAAAAGGTTCCCCAAACATATAACCCAGCTTTGGAATCACTTCTCTTGCATCTTTTTCTGTTATATAAAGCTCTGTATGTTCTGTCCCTAAGCGCTCTGCTATCTCTTTTGCATAAACAGCTTCATTGTAACCTTTTTCCTCCATACCAATGGTAAAGCTCTTTACCTTTCCAGGATAAAGGGATTGCATCAATGCCACAATAGTACTGCTGTCAATACCAGCTGAAAGGAAAGCGCCTACTGGCACATCCGCTACCATCTGCTCCGCAATGGAGGCTTTAAGAAGTCTCTCCAGTTCGTCCGCCGCTTCCTCTTTTGTTCCTGTAAACAAATTGTTCTGTCCCTGATAAGCCACTTCCTTCATAGACCAGTAGCATTCTGTCTCCCATTCCTTAAACGGAGCCTTTATTTTGAGAATTGTACCAGGCTCTAATTTGTAAATGCCTTCATAAACAGAATAAGGGGCAGGAATATAGCCATGCACAAAATATAAGTCCAGCACAGACCTGTTTATCTCATTGCAAAATCCATCCAATACCGAAATACATCCTATATCCGAGGCAAATACAAAGCTGCCGTTGACCATACCATAATATAAAGGCTTTTCTCCCACCCTGTCCCGGAGCAGGTACAATGCCTGTTCCTTTTTATCATACAGCGCAATGGCAAACATCCCTTTGCAAAGTGAAATAGCTTCCCTGACCCCATAGGCTTCAAAGGCTTCCAGCAAAACCTCTGTGTCCGAGGTTCCCCTAAAAGCATTTACCTTTCCATCCATAAGAAGCTTGTCCGCCAGCTTTTTATAATTATAAATTTCACCATTATATGCAATCACAAACCGGCCGCTGTGGGAAGTCATAGGCTGTGAGCCATTTTCGGATAAGTCCACAATTGAAAGACGGCGGTGGCCTAATACCACATTCCCATCCTCCGATAAATACGTGCCACCCGCATCTGGTCCCCTGTGACGCATACGCTCCTTCATACGCTCAATATTTTCCCGTGCCTTCCCACGAAAATTGCAAAAACCGGCTATTCCACACATTTTTTCTCTCCTATTTCAGTTCCGTAATCTCCCTTTCAGATACCATAACCTGCAGAGAAAATCCTGTCTGCTTCTCATACAGTTTTTTCTCTGGGCATCTGACCGGGAGATTACTGTTTCCAGTTCCGTAATCTCCCGTATTAACTCTTTTTTGTTAAACCTTCCAGATAGTTTTTCCAGCTTCCATAAACGGTTTCTTCAGCAAACACCTCCCTTATTTTTGCCGCTTCCTTTCCCATTTTATCAGCTCTCTCTTCATCTCCCAACACCATCTGCAAGCTCTCCTTCATCTTTTCCACATCTCCCACAGGCGTCAATAGACCATTTGTTCCGTGCACAATCAAATCCGCAGGTCCGCCGCAGGGACAGTCCGTAGAAATAACTGTAAGCCCTAAAAGCATTGCCTCAATCAATGTATTTGGCATCCCTTCTGTATTGGATGGAAGCACAAAGACACGTGCCTTATAAATGGCATCTGCCACCTGCTCCACATTGCCGGGCCAAAGAATCCGCTCCTCCATTCCCAGACTGTTGCTATATTCCTGCAGTTCTCTGCGCATTTCACCTTCCCCATAAATAATAAGCTTATATCCGGGAAATTCATCTCCTATCTGCATAAAGGCATCCACAAGCAGCTTCTGGTTTTTATTTTCATCTATTCTGCCCACTGCCACAATTGTTTTATCCCGCACGCCCTGAAATCTTTCCCTGAAAAATACCTGGTTCACTGGATTCTTAAGTATCACTGCTTTTTTTTGTACCCTTTGGGGGAAAAAGGAAAAACATTCCCTTGTCTGCAAAATAACACCTGCGGCAAAGCCAAAAAGCCACCTTGCCATAAGGCGCATTCCTCTGCTGTAGTATTCCTCCTTTGGCATTCCCCTTACAGAAACCGCCACGGGAATTCCAAGCCCTGCAGATGTTAAAATTGCCATCATATTATTTTTGCCGATAAACGACAAAATTACATCCGGTTTTTCCTCTTTCCATATAGCGCGAAGCTTTTGATACCGCCTGACAAAATTTCTGATTCTGCCGCCTTCAAGCTCTTTTTCCTCCGGCTCTGAAATCCGTCTGATAATGCCTTCCGGGATTTGGTATTCCTCTTGTGCCTTTCTTGTAGTTACCAGAACTACCTTGTATCTTTCCCTAAAAAAGTATCCGGCAAGATTGGCAATCACCCGCTCGGCTCCTCCCTTTGTCAGACTACTGATATAAAGCGCAATCGTTTTTGCCATTCCCATCCTCCCGTATATCAACCTGTATCTTTCTTACATCGTTAATTCTTCCACATACTGTCTCCACTGGCCATATACTTTTTGGGGACTGATTTTTTCGGCCACCTGCATGGCTTCTTGTCCCATATCTTCT
The DNA here is from genome assembly GCA_947088515.1 of uncultured bacterium. Lineage (GTDB taxonomy): Bacteria > Bacillota > Clostridia > Lachnospirales > Lachnospiraceae > Suilimivivens. Next base: position 59,361 of record CAMUHA010000001.1, on the reverse strand, counting down.
GCCAGCTCCCTGTTGGATAAAAGTTTTTCCATGGCATCTGCCAGCGCATTTTCGTCTCCCACCGGCACCAGCAGACCCGAAACGCCGTCCTCAATCAGCGCAGCCGGGCCTTTGCAGGGGCAGTCTGTAGCGACCACCGGAAGGCCCAGCGTCATAGCTTCCGCCAGTGCATTCGGCATTCCCTCGTAATCAGAAGGCATCACAAACAATGCGGCATCTCCTATCACATCCTCCAGATTGTCACACTGTCCCATAAATTCTACCTTTTTTTTCATTTTCTTCTGCTCTATATACTGCTCCAGCGCCGCCCTGACCTGCATTTCACAGTCTTCCCCGTAAATTTGAACCTTTACAGCCGGGAACTTATCCATAATCCTTGAAAAAGCCTTTAACAAAAGTAAATGGTTTTTCTGTTTTGATATTCGTCCTACCGAAACAATATTATTGTTTCTCTGTTGTTTCTTATTCCTGCCGCCTTGTTGCTTCTGCCTTGCAGTCAGGTATTTTTCATCCACAGGATTCCAGATAATGCGGGACTTTTTCTGGAAATGCCGGGGAAAAAACTCCTTTGCCTCTCTGGTTTGGAACACACAGCCCGATGCCTTTTTCTCCATCCACCAGCAGGCGGCCTTATAGGGCCTGTAATCCTTTTCCGGGTCATTCCTGACAGAGGTTAAAAGCGGCGTCTTCATTCCCATCATGGCAAATGCGCTCCTGAAGTTAGCTTTATTACAAAAGGAAATCACAATATCCGGGGAAAATGTTTTTATACTTTTTCTGAAAGATAAAAAACGCTGCAGGGCAAGGGTAAATCTGCCTCCCTCCCTAACCGGTAAGTCTCCTAGATTTATCCGTCTTACTTTAGCCGGAAGCGGAAACTCTTCCTCCGCACGCCATAAAGTGACAATCAAAACCTGATACCCATCTCCCGCAAAATATCCGGACAGCACAGTTACCACCCGCTCCGCTCCGCCCTTTCCAAGGCTATTGATATGAAATAATATTTTTCCCTTTTTTTCCTTCATTCCTGTTCCCGCTTCCCCTAACTGTTCTCATTTGCCATACTTTCTGCCAAAACGCCGAGCGCCCTTTTATCAGAGTTCATAGTTTATTTACTCTAAACCATATATCGCTCATACCACTTCTGAAACATATAAAATGCCCATATTATTCTTGAATAGTTCTCGCCGCTTCCTGCGCCTTTATCCCCCACTCTCATATACATATCCAGAAAACTTCCCATAAACTCCGCATCAAAAATTCCCTGTCTTAAAAGAAAATCCCTGTCTGCAAATGACAGCGCCTGCTCCTTTAGCGCTCCCCGAAGCCACTTATCCAACGGAACTCCAAATCCGGTTTTTGGTCTGTCCAGCAGCCTCTCCGGCAGCAGCGTACGGGTAATATCTTTTAAAATTCTCTTTTTATTTCCTTTCAGATACTTAAATTCGTGGGGCAGCCTGAAAGCATATTCCATCACATCTTTATCCAGAATCGGGCATCTTGCCTCCAATGAGTATCGCATAGAAGCTCTGTCAACCTTGCAAAGAATATCCTCTGGCAGATATGTATCCATATCCAGAAGCATCCGCCGCGCCTGCCAGTTTTTTTCCTCATATATGGTTTCAAAGTCATAATAGCAGGGAAGAAAATCCTGCCCATCTCTGACCATTTTTTTCGCTGTATCTATATTATTGCCGGCAATAAACTGCGTTTTTGCCTCCTTATTGCGGTTTCCGGCAATAACCCTGACCTTAAAAGGGTACTTTTCCGTCAGATGAAAGCAATTGCCTATGCCCCATGCAAGAGCGCCAACATGGTCCAGCCGCTGGGACATGTATACCTTATCGTATATGTTATAACCGCAAAACAGTTCATCCCCACCGTCTCCCGATAACGCCACTGTAACTTTCTCCCTTGCTAACCTTGCTACTAACATAGAGGGAATCTGGGAGCTGTCCGCAAATGGTTCATCATAATACGAGGGAATATCCTGGATTAGAGAGAGCATGTCTTTTTCATCAATGTACAGTTCTGTATGCTCACAGCCAAGGTAAGCAGCTATCTCCTTTGCATACTGGGCTTCATTATACTTTTCCTCATAAAACCCTATAGAAAAGGTTTTCACGGGTTCCATACTGACTGACTGGGCAAGGGCGCTCACCAGAGAGGAATCATACCCGCCGCTTAAGAATGTCCCAATGGGTACATCCGCCGCTAACCTTTTCCTTACAGCCTCCTGAAGCTTTTCCTTCAGCTCTTCCTTTGCCTGCCCATAATCTGTTACAGGGGTACGCTTTTTCTCATGATAGACCTTTTTTAAATCCCAATACTTTTCTTCCTTCAAATGACCGTTTGCAAAACAGACAACTGCCCCAGGGGATACTCTCTTTACATTTTTAAAAATAGTATCCGGTCCCGCAAGATACTGCTGATACAGGAAACGGGGTATCACCTCCCTGCAAATTTCCCGCTGGAAACCAGGACAATTTATGATTGGCTTTAGCTCTGATGCAAACACAAGATTTCCATCTTCCCACCAATAATACAATGGTTTTTTCCCTATCCTGTCCCGGACCAGATACAGCTTCTTATCCTGCCTGTCATAAATTGCCATGGCAAACATGCCGTTTAGCTTTTTGATACAATCAATTCCCCATTTAAGGAAGGCTGCAAGAATCACTTCCGTATCGCAGGAAGACACAAAAGGATAGTCAGAAAGCTCCTTTTTTAATTCCGGGAAGTTGTAAATTTCTCCATTAAAAACAATACTTAACCGTCCATCAGCCGAATCCATGGGTTGATGTCCTAAGGGCGACAAATCCATAATTGCAAGGCGTCTTTGGGCCAGTCCTACCGCATAGCCTTCCCCTGCCGGATAAATTTCCACTCCGCCGTCATCCGGCCCGCGGTGGTACATTGTATCATTCATCCGGGAAAGCTGCTCTTTTGTTATTTTATTTTTACTGAAAAAACCACATATTCCGCACATAATCAGTTTCCTTTCCCTGCCTCTGTATTTTCCCCGCCCCCTTAAAGCCTTTCCATACAGCTGCACAATTCTTCCACATAACGGACCGTGGAAAAATCCTCAGCCCTTAAAGCTGCCTTTTTCCTATACTTCTCATACATCTCTTTATTCTGCAGCAGCGTAAGGACTGCCCCCGCAAACTTTTCCTGTGTCTGGTCCAGCCTGATTTTTCTTACACCCTTTTCTTCTTTCCATGTCACCAAAAAGTCCTTCTTACCAGAAAGCGGCGGCGATAAAACCCCATAGTCCGCAAAAAACACATCCGTTTCCTTCTCCGCTGCCTTAAAATCCTCATGAAGGATTTCCGCAGGCCCGGACAGACAGTTGGCAGACACAACAGGCAAAGACAGCGCCAGTGCCTCCACAAGCGCATTTGGCAGTCCTTCGCTTAAGGAAGTCAACACATAGATATCGCTTTCTCTTAAATAGGGAAATGGATTTTTCTTAAGCCCGGCAAAAAGCACCCTCTCTCTAATTCCTAACGATTCTGCCAGACTTTTATATTCTGTAAAATCCCCTTCCCCAATTATGGCAAGGCGGGTATCCGGCGCCTCCTCATTTACCCTTTTGAAAATTTTAAGCAAATGCCAGAACCCTTTCACATCATCTTCCCGGCCCATGGAAACTAAAACCCTGTCTCCCTCCCTGAAAAAAGAAATGTCCTCGTCCGCCCCGGCGCTGCTGTATTTTAAAGCTGCCTCCCCGTCACAGGGATTCCACAGGGGCGCTATATTGGCAAAGCCATATTTCTCCTGTACCAAATCTGCCATTTTCTTCGCACAACATAGTACCTTGTCAGAATGGCTGCTCACAAGCTTCATATAAGGAACATTATTAATTTCCCCGAAAGAATGACAGGCGGTAATCTTCCTTTTTGCGCCAAAGCTTAACGCATTTGCTATATTTGCTGTCATGCCAAAACTGTAGGAAATGTCTGTTCCCAGCTTTTTCTGTAAAAAGCTTAACCTAAGGCTTCGCCTTACCACATTCAGCATTTTCCCTATTCTGCCCGCTTTTGCCTTTAAATTTAAATTTATCACAGAAAGCCCGGAAATATCAAAAGCAATATCCTCCATGGAAAAAACGACAATAACAACATCAAAGCTTTCCTTTAAAAGTCTTGCTGTCAGAACACAGATTCTCTCAAACCCGCCCTGGTGAAGCATTGGGGAAATCAGCATCAGTTTTCTTTTCATTCCCACTCCCCCGTCTCATAAAACCTCATCATCCGCTGTGCCTGCGCCGCCACATCAAACCCGGCGCTTTTCATTTCCTCCACATAGCTTCTGCGGTCATAATCCGCTGTGCTCTCCACATAATCTGCCCAGACTGCGGCATCCTCTCTGATACTCATCACATGCACCAGCTCTGTTGCCGCCACTTCCTCACAAATGGAATCTGACATCAGCACCCGCAGTCCGGATGACTGCGCTTCCACCACAGTTCCCGGCAATCCTTCAAAGCGGGAAGGATAAACAAAATAATCCATTGCCTGATAATAATCATAAACGTTGCTGTGATTTCCCAGAAAATGCACCTTATCCCCAATGCCAAGCTGCTTTGAAAGCGTTTTCGCCCCTTCCATGCCTTCTCCCTCTCCCAGCAAAATCAGCGCATACTCTTTCGCATGTACCCCATTCTCTTTTCGGATGGCATCCACCCCGTTTACATTTTGGGCAACGCCTTTATCCGACCTTCCTGCAAGGGCGGCAAATACCTGCAACAGATATTCATGGTTTTTGGCATAATGGAACCGCCCCACATGACCGATTACATACTTATCCTCCAGCCCAAGCTTTTGACGCATCCTCTCTCTTGTATCCTCTTGATAAGAAAACGCCTTACAATCAATAGCATTGGGAATAAACACAGTCCGTCCGTCCCTGACCGCCTGCGCGCCAAAAACGGAAATGCCTGCCAGCCGGGAGCAGGTAAAAAGATAGTCCGCCTTCTTTGAAAGATTTCTTCTAAGCCATCTTGTAAGTATTCCCTTAACCCCTTTATCCACACCAGCGCTTCTGGCATGTGCAATGGTCACAGGAATCCCCGCTTTTTTTGCAGCCGGCAGGTAAATGGATGCCGTGCTCGTAATGTGCCCCTGCACCATACAAAACTCATGGTGTTTCCTGAAAAATTCAGCCACCGCCTTTTGATAAGAAAAATAATTGTACATGCGAAAACGGGGAACACGGAAAATCCGCCCTCCCAATTCCTTTATTTCCTTATCAAAATATCCTTCCCTTTCCGTATGGACCAAAAAGTCAAACTGCACTCTGCTCCTGTCCAGATGACGGTACAAGTCCATCGTCCGGCTTTCCGCGCCGCCAAGCTGTGTATTCCCCAAAACATGTAGCACCCGAATCGGTTCTGCCATTTTATCTTTCCTTTCGCCCCATCTGCCCTGCCCTGACCAGCCAAAATTTTCCCTTCGCCATCAGAAATTCTTTTCCTCTCCCCAAAAAGCCCCGTCTTTTTACTGGCTGACTCAAATATTCTTTATAATCTATCCACTCCGCCTTTGGGTTCTTAAAGTAGTTCTCATATCTTTCCAAATCCCTGTCCGAAAGAGTATCCGTATGAACCACCATGGTGGAAAAGCCTTGTTTTTTTTGAAGCGTACTTTCCAGCCGGAAAGAAATCGGATAAAATTTCAATCCCATAAAGCTATAAGGCATACTGCCAAACCCATCTGTCAGAGCCTCAAACCCTGTTTCCTTTAAGGCCTTTAATGTATTTACATCATAAGAGTGGGCCGGAGCCATAAAAATGTCCGTCTCTATTCCCTTTTCCTTCAAAATACGCGTTCCTTCCTCCAGCATTTCCCGCTGCCTTTCCAAAGAAACCCCTGCCAGTTCCGAAAAGTTATTGAGAGGAAACAGACCGCCCTTATCTGTGGTATACACATGATAACAGCCGTGCATGGCAACTACCCACCCACACGCCTCCAGTTCTTTAACATAAGCCCAAAAATCATCCGGCGCCGGAAAACTTCCGGCTTTTTTTACCTGTTTTTTACTACTGTCATCCTTTTTTTTCAGATTTTCATCCCGGTTATCAGGAACCACCCCAATAAGTGGCTTCACCTGATACCGGTCAAGAAGCGTTTTAAACTTAAAAAAACGCTCCCAGTCCATATCAGGTGTAATATCATCCAGTCTGACTGCAATTCTCATAATTTCCCCGCTTTACAAATTCTCCACATACCAGTCAATGGCCAGCCGGATTCCTTTTGCAAAATCGTATTCCGGTTTATATCCCAGCATTTTTTCTGCCTTGCTGATATCCGCATTGGAATCCCGGATATCTCCGGCCCTGTCCGGTCCAAAAACCGGTTCTACATCTTTTCCCAGCGCCCTGCAAAGCTCATGGTACACATCAATCAGAAATTCCCTGCCGCCTGCGCCAATATTGTAGGCTTCTCCTGCCGCCTCTGAAGGCGCCAGACATGCCTTTAAATTTGCTTCAATCACATTGTCAATATAGGTAAAATCCCTTGACTGCCTGCCGTCCCCGTTAATTACAGGCGCTTCCCCGGCTATCAGCTGTCTGATAAACTTAGGGATAACCGCTGCGTAAGCCCCTTCCGGGTCCTGCCGCCTTCCAAATACATTAAAATACCTCATTCCATAAGTGTCAAGCCCATAAAGCTCTTTATAAAGCCTTCCATATTCCTCGTCCACCTTTTTGGTAAGGGCATAGGGAGATAAAACCTTTCCCTCCTGTCCCTCTTTTTTGGGCAGAACCGGGTGGTCCCCATAAACCGATGAGCTGGAAGCATAGACAAACTTTTTCACTCCATTTATCCTAGCCGCTTCCATCATATTTAGCGTGCCCCGTATATTGATTTCCTCATAAAGAAGGGGCATCTCTATACTTCTGGGAACACTGCCCCAGGCTGCCTGGTTTAAAACATAGCAGACCCCCTTTGACGCTTCCACGCAGGTATCCAGCTCCCGGATATCTCCCTTAATAAAAGTGAACCTGGGATTTGCCGTAAATGGTTCCACATTTTCATATTTCCCCGTAGATAAATTGTCCAGACATCTGACCTGATACCCCATCTCCAGAATTGCTTCACACAGATTAGAGCCAATAAATCCTGCTCCCCCTGTTACCAAAAACACTGCATCTTTTTCAAATTTTAACTCTTTATATCCCATTTTACTCTCCCATAACTGATTTTCCCATACCTAAAGACCATTTCATTCATCTGCACATTTCATTATACCCAGACTTAAACTTTTACAGACGCCAATATATAAAATCTTCTGTAAGATATTCATTTCTGTCAAACAATCCTTTAATATCCATAAACACTTTCTTTTTATGCGCCGGATGATAAAAGCTCCTAACTTTCTCCTTATCCAAACCAAGGAACTGGTTGTGTGCAACCGCCACAATAACAGCATCCATATCCTTTACTGCATCCATCAGGCCAAAGGCAATACCGTACAAATGCTTTGCTTCCTCCGCATCCGCCGCCGGGTCAACTACCACAGGCGTAATTCCATATTCCCCAAGTTCTCTGTAGATGTCAATCACCTTGGTATTTCTGGTATCCGGACAGTTCTCCTTAAAAGTAAAGCCAAGAATTGCCACCTTTGCGCCCTTTACATGAATATCCGCTTTAATCAGATTTTTCACCAGGCTTTCCGCCACATATTTTCCCATATCATCATTAATCCTGCGGCCTGCCAAAATAATCTGTGAATGGTAGCCTAATTCTTCCGCCTTATAAGTCAGATAATAAGGGTCCACCCCAATACAATGTCCTCCAACCAGACCGGGATAAAATTTAAGAAAATTCCATTTAGTCCCTGCCGCTTCCAGCACCGACCGGGTATCAATTCCCATTTTATTAAAAATAATGGAAAGTTCATTCATAAAAGCAATATTTATGTCACGCTGACTGTTTTCAATTACTTTTGCCGCCTCTGCCACCTTAATGGACTGGGCACGGTAAACCCCTGCCTCCACCACAAGCTCATAGACTTTGGCAACCGTATCCAGCGTTTTTGCGTCCATACCGGATACAATCTTTACAATGGTTTCCAGACGGTGTACTTTGTCACCAGGATTGATGCGCTCCGGAGAGTATCCAATATTAAAGTCCACGCCGCACACAAGCCCTGACTCTTTTTCCAGAATAGGCACACAGATATCCTCTGTTACGCCGGGATAAACCGTGGACTCAAATACCACAACAGAACCTTTAGACAGATTTTGTCCTAAAATCCGGCTTGCACCTTCCACAGGCGTTAAATCCGGCGTATGGTCGTCATTTACTGGTGTGGGAACCGCCACAATATGAAATTTCGCCTCCCTAAGCTTGGCCGGGTCTGCCGTAAATTCTACTGTAGTATTTTTAATCACCTCGTTTCCCACCTCATTGGTAGGGTCAATCCCACTTTTATAAAGCCCGATTTTCTTTTCATTTAAATCAAATCCCACCACTTTTATCTTACGGGCAAAAGCCACAGCAATGGGCATCCCCACATATCCAAGACCTACCAGTGACAGTTTTTCTCTTCCGCTTACAATATCTTCATATAATCCCATCTTTATACTCCATTTCTGCCTGCCTATTATTTTCCACACTAACAGCTAATGAACGGCCTTTTGTATCTCCTCTTTGTAAATAGCAATAACCTTCTTCCGGTCAAACACCTTCTCCACATATTTCCGACCCTGTATTCCCATCTCCCGGCGCTCACTCTCTGTACGCCCAAGAATATTTTTCAGCGCTTTCACAAGACTTTCTGTATTTTCCGGGGCAAACAACAGGCCGCTAACTCCCTCTTTTAAGGTTTCCCTGCACCCTGGAACATCGGTAGCAAGCAAAAGACGACCGCAGGCCGCTCCTTCCAGCAGTACATTGGATAGCCCTTCATGGTAAGACGGATGCACAATCACATGACTTCCGGCCATAACCTCCGGCACATTGTCAATATGACCAAAATATTTCAACACACCTTCCCCGGCTAATCTCTCAATCTCCGGTTCATATACCGCCCTGCTTTCCTCTTCATATTCCCCTGCCAGATAAAAACGGACAAAAGGGTACTCCTTTTTTATCTGCTGTGCCGCTTTTAGATACTCTTCTATTCCCTTGTCCTTCATAATACGAAGCACTGCAAGAAAGATAATCCCATCTTTTTCTGTCGGATAAGGCGAACAGGGATGCTCTTCTAAGTTAATGCCTGACCCCGGAAGCAAACGGCTGTGCTTTCGTCCGATTCCTCTCTCCTGCATGAACTTTTGGTTCCCCTTATTCTGAAAAAACACACAGGCGGCCTTTTTCGTGGCAATCCGGTAAAAGCACAGCAGCGCTTTCCCCAATACTCCCTGCTTTTCCACAGCCGTGCCAAGACCTGTTATATTTACAAGGTAAGGCACCCTTTTAAGAGCGCAGGCAAGTCCCCCATACAGATTGGGTTTAATGGTATAAGTAAGGACAATATCCGGCTTTTGCTCCTTTAACAGCTCTCTGTATTTTAAAAACAGCTGGAAATCGTGTACCGGATTATTACCCCTGCGTTCAAACTTGGTAGGAATGACCCGACAGCCCAGCGCCTTGATTTTTCCACAGTTGTCATCTGGCGGGACGCAAACCGCCACCTCATATCCCATATCCAGAAAAGCCACAAGAACCTCTTTCCGGAAAAGATACAGACCGTTGGCGTAATTGCTCAAAACCAGAATCTTCATAATAATCCTCCATCTCCAAACTTATACCTCTGCAACAGACGCATCAATATCACTCTTTTTCTTTATTACAACACTGTCGTACATCATCATAACCACATCTTCTTCATAATTTCCAATATTTTCTTCATTTATATTTCCCTTCACATTCTCTGCAATCAGCTTCACAAAGTCCACACCTGCCCCGTAAGCATGAAGATAGGCGCCTCCAAACCGGGGGTTGATTTCTGAGAGATAATACCGGCCATCCTGATAAAAGAAATCCATATCAAGAGGCCCGCTAAATTCCATAACTGACAGCGCCTTTTTTATAAATTCAAACAACGCCTCATCTTTAAAGGAAATTGTTTTATTCGCGCCCCCAATTGTTGTGGAAAGCTTGCGCTTTGAAAACATGGCGACCGGTTTATGGCTTATGGTATCCACATACACATCTGCATCCAAGTCCAGACCGGTCATAAGTTCCTGTATAATAAGGCTTTCATCCGCCTCCGTTACCTGCCGGAGAAGTTCCAGGTTCTCTACCTTTCTTGCTCCCACACTTCCGCTGCCTGTTCTGGGTTTTACAAAAACAGGCAGTGCAATTTCTTTTTTCTGGTAAGCATCCAGAAATTCTTCATAGGAGCCAAAGGTTTTAATGGTATTTATCTGATGTTTGGTGAGGAACTGGTACATTTCATATTTATCAAAGCACCTGTGTGCCGTTTCCTCATAAGGGGCAAGCACAATAATTCCCAGCTTTTCAAATGCCTCTCTGTTTTGTGCAAGAAGCATGATTTCCGGGTCAATTAAAGTTGTTACTGCATTAATTTCCTCTTTTTTACAGATAGAAAGTATTACAGAAATATATTCCGGGTCATGAATTAAGGGAACCTTATATGCCTTGTCCGCAAAAGCCATGGCAGGAGCCACTTCACTGTGGTCTGTTACCACAATTTTAAGTTCATCTCCCATAGATTTGCGGAAATCTTTTAGCAATTCACATCTTCTCCCCACACTGCAAAATAATATATTCATGCTGACCTCCTACTCCTTTTAACATATCCTACTTTTCAGGCGTACCCGTAAACGCCTCCATCGTTGCATCTGTCCCGCTGCTGATGCCTTCTCTTTTCAGCACCGCCTTTACTGTGCCCAGAAAAATTTTCATATCCAGCAAAAAGGTGAGATTGTTGACATATTCCACATCATACTCAAACTTTTTCTCCCAGGTAATGGCATTGCGTCCATTTATCTGGGCTAATCCTGTAAGCCCCGGTTTTACGTCATGTCTGTGCTTCTGGAATTCATTATAAAGGGGCAGATACTTTATTAAAAGGGGTCTTGGACCCACAATGCTCATTTCCCCCTTCAGGATATTGAAAAGCTCCGGCAGTTCATCCAGACTGGTGCTTCGAAGCTTCTTTCCAAAAGCCGGCAGCCGTTTTTCATCTGGAAGCAGTTTTCCGTTTTCATCCCGTTCATCTGTCATGGACCGGAATTTATACAGCTTAAAAATCTTTTCATCCTTGCCCGGCCTGTCCTGGGTAAAAAAAACGGGACTGCCAAGCTTTTTCTTAATCAAAATTATGAGCGCAAGATAAACCGGAGAAAGGCAGATGATTCCACACAGGGAAATAATAATGTCCAATAATCTTTTGATGTATTTTCTGTACATATTCCTCTCCTTCCGGCAGGCCGATGAAAAATGACTGTTAAAGTTCTTTTCACACACGTCCAAAGCATTTCCGTATAATACGTATAATCAGTTCCATATCTTCCGATGTATTTTTGATGTCGCTGGGCAGGCATAAGCCTGTGTCGAACACTTCCTCCGCTATGCTGGGCAAATCTCCCTCCTGTGCCTTGCTTCCACTTGCCGTGATAAAATCACAGTCTGCAAATACCGGCTGTAAGTGCATGGGCTTCCATATGGGGCGCGTTTCGATGTTATGTTCTTCCAGTGCATCCATCACCATATTCGGCGTAACATCACAGGACTTGTCTATTTTCATTCCGGTCAGCCAGCAGTTCGCATCCCCGTCTTTATTTAACGGATTTAAAGTAACCTCTGCAATATCCCCAAAAGCTTCCCTGTACTGTCTGTAAATTTCTTTTTTGCGGGCTTTATGCTCCTCCAAATGTAAAAGCTGCCCTCTGCCAATTCCTGCTGTAATATTACTCATTCGGTAATTGTACCCAATCTGGGAATGCTGGTAATGCCTTGCCGGATCTCTTGCCTGTGTTGCCAGAAATGTAGCTTTTTTTGTAATATCTTCCTCCCTTGCCACAAGCATTCCGCCGCCGGAAGTGGTGATAATTTTGTTTCCGTTAAATGAATAAATCCCAATCCTGCCAAAGGTTCCTGTGTACTGCCCTTTATAAGTACTTCCCAGAGACTCTGCCGCGTCCTCAATCAGAGGAACCTGATGGGCAGCGCAGATTTCCATAATTTCATCCAGCTTTGCAGGAGTTCCATATAAATGCACCACAATGACCGCCTTGGGATTGGGATATTTTTCAAATGCCTTTTCAAGGGCTGCAGGGTCCATATTCCATGTATCCATCTCTGAATCAATAAACACCGGAACTGCCTTTTCATACGCTATGGGATTACAGGTGGCGCTGAACGTAAGAGTAGGGGCAAATACAATATCCCCCTGCCCAACGCCCAGAATCTTAAGTGCAAGATGAATTGCCGCCGTTCCTGCACTTAGCGCTGACGCATATGGAATTTTCACATAATCCGCCATTTCTTTTTCAAAGGCATTCACATTCGGGCCAAGAGGCGCTACCCAGTTTGTATCAAACGCCTCCTTAATAAATGCCTGTTCTTCCCCATGCATGGTTGGGGAAGACAAATAAATTCTTTTACCTGCCATACTTAAAACTCCTCTCACACCTTTTACAGTGTTTTCTTATAATGATAGGTGGGAACAATCTCCTGTATCATTGGTCTTATATCAACGTTTTCACTTTGTGAAGCATCTTTTAATTTCTTCAGCTGCACAAAAAATTTCATTTCATCTATTTCTATGGGTTTCCCAATATGAATCAGTTTATTTGCCGTTTCCGTCATTCCCTCTTCCTCCATCAAAAGCTCTTCATAAAGCTTTTCACCGGGGCGCAGCCCGGTAAACTCAATTTTAATGTCCTCATCCACCCGGTAGCCGGAAAGACGGATAAGGTTTTTGGCAAGGTCAAGGATTTTTACAGGCTTTCCCATATCCAGTACAAATATTTCCCCGCCTTTTGCATATGCCCCTGCCTGCAACACCAGAGAAACCGCTTCCGGGATAGTCATAAAATACCGGATAATATCTGGATGAGTAACAGTTACCGGCCCTCCTGCCAGAATCTGTTTTTTGAAAAGAGGAATCACACTGCCATTACTTCCCAGCACGTTTCCAAAACGCACTGCCACAAATTCCGTGTCATAATGTTTATTGAAAGTCTGGATAATCATTTCACATATCCGTTTGCTTGCCCCCATTATGTTGGTGGGATTTACCGCCTTGTCCGTGGAAATCATTACAAACCGCTTCACACCATTCATTGCCGCTGCCTGGGCGGTTTTCCATGTTCCAAACACATTATTTTTAACCGCTTCATTGGGGCTGTCTTCCATTAAGGGCACATGTTTGTGGGCAGCTGCATGATAAACAATATCAGGCTTATAGCGCTCAAAAATCCAGTTCATACGGTTGGTATTGCGCACAGAAGCAATCAATACCAAAAGGGAAAGCTCCGGGAACTTGGCCTGCAGCTCCTGCTGCACATCATAAGCATTGTTTTCATAAATATCCACAATAATCAGCATCCGGGGCTTATGGGAGGCAATCTGTCGGCAAAGCTCACTTCCTATAGAACCTCCCCCTCCTGTTACCATAACCTTCTGCCCCTTTACATAGCCTAATATAGAGTCCAGGTCCACCTCAATAGGGTCTCTGCCAAGTAAGTCCTCCACTTCCACGTCCCGCAGCTTGCTGACACTGACTTCGCCATTTACCAGCTGATACATACCCGGCAGAGAACGGAGTTTACAGCTTGTCTCCTTACAGATATCCAAAATTGCAGACATTTCAACCCTTGTAATGGAAGGCATGGCCACAATAATTTCATCAATATCATAGATATCAGCGCATTCAATAATTCTCTCCCGGCCTCCGACCACCTTAATTCCCTGAATAAATTTTCCCCATTTGCCAGGGTCGTCGTCAATAATACACCGGATAACCATAGTGGAAAAATTACTGTTTACAATCTCTTTGATAATCAGATTGGCAGCTTCTCCCGCCCCAATCACCATAACAGAAATACTATTGTTTTTATTTTGCTGCTTATGCTTTAAGCTTCTGAAAAAGCGATAAGAAAAACGGCTTACAAAAATAAAACTAATCAGCATAAACACATATAGAAAATAATAGCTCACTGGTACCGCCTGCTGTCCGGTTACTTTAAAAAACTGCAGCCCCACACTGTAGCAGACTGCCGAAACCACACTTGACATTACCAGATTCTGCAGCTCCGTTTCCCCTGCAAAAGCCCAAAGGCTGTGATACATCTTAAACAAATACAGCACAAATAAGGTAATTACAATATTTACAGCCAGAAACCTGTTAATAGGCGTTATAAAATACTCCGGTATCTCTGATATATCGAAATTATAACGCATAAGGAGCGCTAAATAGCTTGCTCCCACCACACTGATTATATCATAAATAATCAGACAGGTTCTCCGGTACAGAAGTTTTACATTAAAGGGTTTTCTCACTTTTCTTATTTTTTCACTCATAGCCTAACCTTCATTCGCAAATACAAGCGGCGTAATTACCAGCATCAGCAGAAATCCAAAAGGGTTGCTTACATGAAAAACCCACTCAACCATGCCTGCCACCGCCATTGCTGCACATGTCACAACAGGCAGCGCCGCATAAGTTATTTTATCCCTTTTCTTATTATAATACATATAAGCAGCCACAAAAGTAGCAATTCCTGTGAGAACAAAAACAACTCCTGTGGGAATCCCATGGTCATATGCCAGCTGGAGATAGATATTGTGGGCATGGGTTGCTCTCTCTCCATCCTTAAGAATCGCGCCCATTTCCTCATGCCCGGTCATATTCAGCTGTTCAATATAAGACTTGAAAATATCCAGACGGCCATTACTGAAGTCATTCTCCTTTACAGCCTCTGCCGGCACGCCCTCTGGCACATAATCTGCTGAAGCCACTAAAAGCCCGTCTTTTGTAACTGCCGGATTTGTTTCCTCTTTCCTGCTAAAACCTGCTTTTGCAGAATCTTTTATTTCTATTCCATTTACATGGGTTCTTTCATACTCTGCAATTTCTCCATAAACATCGAAAGTTCCTTCCGGTATGCCCAGAATCTTTTCACCAAATACATCTATAAAACGCCCAACCCTCATAAAGTTGGGGGAATCCAGCTTTCTTCCCCGCATTACATCATCCGGGCAATAAAGGGAATATTCAATTTCATATAAAAAAGGGTCGCTGACAAGCGCAGGCAGATTTCGCTGGAGGCTGAAAGTTACAGGCAGACAGATTAAAACCGCCGCACTCAGCGTTCCAAAGCTTCTTCCCACATTCTGTATCCTTCTCCCTTTTCTTCCTGCCGACATAAGGACCAGGGAAAATACAAGTGTAATTCCCACTGCAAAATAGGCAGTTCTTGACATAGTAAAAATCATATAGGATGACACTACTCCAAAAAGCGTCAGTTCTTTCCAACAGTCTTTTAGCTTACGCCCTTTTGCCAGCTTACTAAGAACAATCACCATAGCCACACACTCCACCATAGTAAGATAAGCCGCGGTGATAGTTACTGTGTGGAAAATATGGGTGTATCTTGCATTGCGGTAAGACACATAAAGCCGATGCAACAACGCATAGCCGGTGGATGCGGCAAACTGGAAAACCACACCCCTTGCAATGTTTACTAGTATCCTCTCTTTATGGTCCCACATACCATAGTTTAAGTAAAACAGGCCAAATGCGCTCACCATTGCCACTCCCCACCATCTTCCATTCCTGAAAATAATAATCATGGCAAAAAACAACGCTAAAATACCTGCATACCACCAACAGGGCCTTGCCAGCTTCTTCCTGCATAAGGCAATCACTGTACGGATAACCACCAGTCCAAGTAAAACGGCAACCAACACAGTAAGCTTAAGCGCTTCTGCCGCAAGGTCCTCCATCCCTTCCGTGAGATGGGAACGGTAATAGTAGGCGCCATAAGCCCCTGCCCCAATCAGGTAAACCAGATTGTATACATTAGCAATTTCCTTCCACTTAAACATTGCGATAATGGCAATGGCAAACCAGAACATTTCTTTGCGTTCTGCCACCAAATGATGAACGTCATATAGCCCGCTCATGTATTCACAGCATCCATATATGGCCCCTGCAATAGCCACAGACTGAACCAAATCCCCTATATGGCTTTTCAGGTAATCCAGTGTTATCACCGGACGCTGCCCTTTTCTGCTGTGGTTAACTCCATATAGTAAAATCCCGGCAAGTAAAAGAGCGCTCACAAAATACACGGTATTATCCAGAAGATATCTGCCGCATACCCCCATAAGAACGGCGCCCAGACACACAATTGTGCCAGCCCCTATCAAAGGATTCATCACTGTCTTAAATACTTTTTCTACTCTTACCTGCTTATCATTCCTGTTTTTAAATAAGAAATACACAGCCGCTTCCAGAAGCGCCCCTATTCCTATAATCAGAAGCCCATAAAGGAGCGCCCTTGATTTTCTAAGCGGAATGCTGTAATTATAGTCAGCCACAAGGCTTCTGCTGTCCAAAGAAGAATCTGCATAATACAAGGTTCCCATATAGGGCATGTCGGAAATATACTCACAGCCTGCAAAAATTTCCGAATCATCTCCCTGTAAAATCACATAGTACACTTTGTCCACTTCCGCATCAATATCAACAACCGCCTCCTGAAACCCCGGCACATTGTCATAATCAATAACAACTCTCTCTTCACATACCGGCTGCCATTTATCATCCAGTATCCGCAGAAAAAAACTTTCTCCCACGCACCCTTCTCCCAGATAAACACTGATGGTATCTATATGGCCAAACTGGACGGCAATGGTCTGGAGCGCTGTTTTTTCCCCGTCAATTACTTCTGTCATCATTCCTGTCTGGGGCGGAACAGATATAACCGCCCTCTCATGCCATAATCCAAGCGGCCAGATAGATATCAGAAGACAAAATGCCACTATTGCTATCACTGCCTGTATTGCTTTGCTTACAGAAATTTTCTTTCTCATCCTTCTCCCCCCGCATACCGTAAGCTATGCCTGCGTTCCAAACTTATACCCCTGCATACCATGCCGTTTATTTCCAAAAATAGTCAAATTATGCACTGGTAGTATATCACAAATGCAATTATTTATCAAATTTTTCATCTTTATGCCCCGCATACTGCGTATACCTTCAGCGCTGCACCGTCAGAGCGTTTGGAGGTTTACTTCCAGGCTTTGAAAACTTCCCACAAAAGAAGGGGGAGCAGAGCCCACAAAAACACCACATACCGGACCAGATAGGTGGGTCCCAGAATTACGGTAAGCCAGCAAAGGGCCGGCAGCAAAAAGGGCATTACACTCCTTCTTCTGCCCTGATAGCACAAAAAACCAAGCAAAAAAGCCGTTACCCAGAATAAAAAGCCTGGGGAAAACAGCATAGAAACCACCGGAATCTTCTGCTGGAAAATTTCCAGAGACATTTTCCGGTACAGCTCATTCAGCCAGGGAATCCGGCTCTCCCTCGTCCCCGGCTCTTCCACCTCATAACCAAAATAGGAGCTGTCCCCATAGGTAAAAGTAAAAACCGAGTTTCCCCGGTATACATCAATTACCGTATCCGGGTACCAGAAGCCATAAGAAGTCATAAACCAGGCATTCAGATATGTGAAAGGATGTTTGACTCCCCACTTTACCCAAAGTTTAAAAAAACCGGCCTTGTTTTCCTCAAAAGCTTCATTGTTAAATTGAATTTTAACACCATCTGACACCTTTGGCATATATTTTAAGAGTGCGCCCTCCGGCAGGTACCTTTGCACCAGCATCCTCTCTTCTTGGGGCAATTTATCCTTTTCATCTTTGTAAACCCTTGCCATCTGGGAAATGGGAACCGTCAGGATTTCCTGGTTTTCGGAAGAATCCGCATGGAAAACTCCCGTAAGAAAAGAATTTACCAGCAGATATAATGCCGTCACTCCCGCAAAATACAATACTGGTTTTACCGGAAAGCTGATATTGCCTCCCACCCCCTTATTTTTTTCCTCTTTTAAAGATTCCTCCCCGTCTTTTCCCCCTTTAAACTGACAAAGAGAAACTATACTGATAAGTCCAAAAACAAGAAACGCATAAAAACCATTATGCCGGAGCAGCATCATCATTAGAGAGGCTGCCGTTAACAGAAAAACACTATGCCTCTTCCCCCAAAAAACGTCAGGTTCTTTCCAAAGCTCCTGCAAAAGCGCTACCATTATAAGCAACATTCCCGTAAAAAGCCCATCCTTGGCGCTGCATAAGGAAAACATCACAAGCACCGGGCAAACGCCAAAATACAAAGTAAGTAAGGCCCGGCCCGCTTTCCCCATTCCCCTGTGTTTTAGCTTTTCCACACACCAGGCAAAAATAAGTGACATCACTGTCATTTGCAGCAATGTATAACATGCAATTCCAATATTATAAGAACCAGTGAGCTTATAAAAAAGATGTACAATGCCTCCCAGTAAAAGCACATGTACGAGGGGATGGTGAGTGGAAAAGTTTCTTGTCAAAACCTGCAGATACTCATCCTGAGCATCATAAACAAAAAAACCGGGATAAACTGCCCAAAATACAGGAAGATAACATAGAAAAATAATTCCTGCCCTTTTAAGCAAACTTCCTGGAAACATCTTTTTACTGCAAATTTCATGCACATCTTTAAAGTAGCTGCTCTCTCCCGTCGTGCATTTGTCTCTATTTTTCCTTCCTGCTTCCCACATTCTGTCCCAAAGAAACCTTACCAGCAAAGTAAAATTCACAGAAAGCGCCAGTATGCCAAGCCACATTTCTTTATCCTGAAAAGAAATACTTTCCTTCCCATCCAGCTGCGCACCAAAAACCATACAGGCTGAGAACAGAACCCCAAAGCCACCCGGCAAAACCCACCTGCTAATCTTTCCCTCAAATCCTCTCTTCCAAATTCCATTGATTCCCCAAAACAGAAAAGCAAACAAAAATACAGAGACAATACTGTTAGTATATCCAATCCACGCCTCTTCTATTGAAAGCATCCTTGGAAATGCCCAGACACCGCCAAAAGAAATCACCGCCGCCAAAATTTTTTCTTTAATCTCCGCCATCTTCTTCATGAACGTCATTCCCTGCAATTTCCCGTATTACATACTGGGGCGAATTGTTCATGGAAATATACATTCTTCCCATATATTCCCCTACAAGCCCCATCATCAGCATCAGCATTCCGCCCATAAATACCAGCACTGCCATCAGCGCGCTAAAGCCTGTTACCAGACCAGGCGGATTAAAAAATATCTTTTTGATAATCGTATAAATCCCATACAAAAATCCCAGCGCCGCACAGCCTGCCCCAGCCACCGTTGCAATTCTTAAGGGCTTTACACTAAAAGCTGTAAAGCCGTTAAACCATAAAGCCAATAGCTTTCCCAGAGTATAACCAGATGCCCCTGCCTGCCTGTCCCTGTGCGTTACCTCCACATTAATAATATTTTTGGTACTTCTAAGCACAAGCCCTATCACATAAGGAAAGGCATATTCATACCGTGTCATTTCCTCCACCACAAATTTTCTTGCGGCAAAATAGCTGGAAATATATAAATCCTTTGGTTTATCCAGCATAATACGGGTCATAACCTCATTCACATGGCTTCCCCAGTTGCGGAAACCCGAATGGTGTTTCTCCCCATATTTGGCATACACCACATCCGCCCCCTGCAAAATCCCGGAAATTAACTTGTCTGCCTCATCTGCAGGCGTCTGCCCATCATCATCCAGACAAATAACGATATCCCCCTTCACATGGCGGAATCCTGCCATAAGTGCGCTGTGCTGTCCAAAATTCTTTGCCAGATTTATCCCTGTAATATTGTCATATTCCCTGCACAGCTGTTTAATGGTTTCAAACGTCCCATCCGGAGAGCAGTCATTTATCAAAACTACCTCATAGGCATAGTTTTCCATTTTCCCCATCATCTCCCGGATTTCCTCTATCACACCAGGAAGCGTTGCCTGGGAACGGTAACAGGGAATTACAAAGCTAATTAATGTTTTCAAACAAAAACCTCTCTTTCTATTATAAAGCCTCATCTTACAGCATCTGACTTGCAAATCCACATAACAAAATCCCTCTGTACGGATTTTGGCAAAATCTTCAATGCCCACAGGAAGCTTTTTTGTTCCCTCCCAAATTTGTACACTCCTTTTGAGAATCTGTCATCAAAACAATAAGAAAATATATTTTACTTCCCAATTACCGCCATAAAAACAACATCCTTAAAGCCACCCTCCAGAAGCACTTCGTCCTTTAAATAGGCTTCTTCCACAAATCCCGCTTTCTCGTAACTTCTCCTTGCCTGTCCATTCTCTGCCAGAACACGCAGCATCAATTTATGAAGCCCTGCCTTATGAAAAGCATAGTCTATCATCAGTTTTGCCGCCTGGGTTCCATACCCCTTTCCCAACGCTTCCTTTTCACCAATAAAAATCCCATATTCTGCCTTCTTGTGGGTTCTGTCAATATCCCTTAGATAAACACTTCCCACCGGCTCATCATCCGATTTCCTGCAAATAATAAACTGGACAGCTTTTCCTGCTTTTATCATGGTTTCTATCCAGTTTTCATGGCCCTGCCTGGTAAAAGGCTTCTGATAAATAAAATTCCGGCGCACAAAATCTGTATTGCGCCACTTAATAATATTGTCTGTATCTTCCTCCGTCATCAGACGCAGATAAATGTCCTGCCCTTCCATAGAAAAAACTTCCTCTTCTTCTGTTTTCATTCTTTCTCCCCCGCATATCGCAGGCAACCGCCTGCGATACTGCATCAATAGCGCGTTTGGAGGTTTACTTCCAAACTTATGCCTGTATATCGCAAGCTATGCTTGCGGCACTTTTGCTTCCACCTTATAGACCTCAAAAACTTCTGCCACCGTATCTGTCAGTGTCACTTTCACAGGCGTTCCATGTCCTTTATAGTAATCCAAAAGCCACTGCATATCCTCTTCCTTCTGACGGACAAAATACACATTCTCCTTCTCACGAAGAGCCTGTTCCATATCTTCCATGCCAAACTTAGCAAACTTTTTTCTCTGCAGAGGACTTTTGCAGGCCCATCCTCCCATAATGTCGTAATTATCTATAGAGTTGTCCACATTTTTAAACATTTTTTCTGAATAAGGAACAGAGTCATAAGATACAGAGGAATATACATCAATCAGATAAAAATTATCTTTATTTTCCTCGTTTCCAAAATAATCATATAATTCCTGGAAGCGGTCATTCACCGCTTCTCTCTCTGCCTGCTTTTTTGAAACCTTCTGTATATTTTCCGGCAAAATAAGAATTGCAGCTACGCCAAATCCCACAATTGCAAATGCCGCAAGAATGCGTCTGCTTTTCAGACGGCAAATCTTCTGCCAGTGGGCAAATATCATCGCTCCAAGAACACATAATTCCATTAAATACAGCGAATGAGTAATCCGTTCCGGCGCCCGGTCCCGCATAAGGATAAACATCCACAAAAGAGTTCTCACCACAAAAAGCAGCCCAAGCTTCCAGCTGATACCCAACACATTTTTCAGGTATGTTCCCTTCCCGCTTTCCTGTATCTTTTCCTTTGTATATTTTCCTGGAACTGCAGCGGCAAACACCATAAAGTACCCAAGCAGCGCCGCATAATTCCATGGATAGTCACTGCCTGCTGCCCCTCGGCCATGAGTGAAACGGTATATATAATCCCGCAGTTTTACAGATAGCTTACCCCAAAAAGAAGTTTCCGCGCTTTTAACCTTCCCGGCATATTCCGCAATTGCCCCAACCATAACCTCGTCAATCTCTTCATCCATGCCAAAATTGTAATTATCCAGCAGAACTTTCTCGCTTTTTGTAAGACCAATCCCCTCATAGAACTCTCTGTGTTCTTCAAAGGACGGGGGCTGCTGGAAATCGTAAAGTTCCGTCCTGTTATCAAAAAATTCAATAAAAGTACGCCATTCTTCTGAACCGTAGGCAATCCGGTAAGTAATCTGTCCAAACAAAATTCCAGCCAGAATCAATCCAATCACTGTCAGATATTTCATCTGGTGTTCTCTGGTAAAAATCTGCTCCTCGCTTCCCCATTTTGCAACTCCCGCCACACAAATCATAGGAAGAACCAAAAGCAGCATCTCTGAACGGATTAGATATGCTATGGACACAAGCAAAACCGCCGGAATATTTTTCTTTATAAACGTCCTCCCATCCAGCTCAATATCTGTGGTGTAAAACAGAAAAGCCGCTGTGCCCGCAAGAAGGGTACAGGTTACTGTATACTGGGCAAAAACCAGATGTTCCAGGAACAGTCCCCCCCAAAAAAGCCCTTCTGTCATTGCCATGATTATCTTTCCACCCACACTTTTACAAAAAGTAAGACTTCTTGACAAAATCAGAGAAAAACAGCCAAAATGACAAAAGCAAAGAAACAGCCCATACCAGGGAAGTCCTCTGGCCGCTTTATAAAACAGGCTGATAAATGCGCTCACAAGATAGAGCATCTGAATGTTATGTCCTTCCGGCGTTCCCGTGTACGCTCCCGCCAGAATATCTTTCATCAGTACGTCATCATTCAGGTCGTAAAAATAATCGAACGAAACCGCCACAAAAACTGCCAAAAGCGCCACAGCCGCGCCAGTAATGATCCTGTTTTCATTCTTTTTTATCCACATATTAAGCTTCATAAAATTCCTTTACTTTTTCTGCAATATATGCCGCTTCCTCTTCTTTAAGCTGGTAAAACATAGGGAGACGCAGCAATCTTTCACTTTCCTTTGTGGTATATTTATCCTCTCCATGGAAACGTCCAAACTTAAGACCCGCAGGCGCTGAATGCAGAGGAACATAATGGAATACCGCCATAATGCCATTTTCCTTTAAGAAATCAACAAGCCTGGTGCGTTCTTCCAGGTTCTTTGTCTTAATATAAAACATATGTCCATTGTGCACACAGCCCTCCGGCACAGCGGGAAGTTCAATAACTCCCTTTTCCTGCAGAGGTAAAAGCAGTTCATAGTACTGATTCCATCTGGCAAGACGCGCCTTATTTATTTCATCCGCCTGCTCAAACTGTGTATAGAGATAGGCTGCATTCATATCGCTGGGCAGATAAGAAGAGCCAAAATTCATCCAGCGGTACTTGTCCACCTGTCCCCGGAAATATTTACTTCTGTCTGTTCCCTTTTCCCGCAGAATTTCCGCCTCCTCAATATACCGGGCATCCCGGATTAAAAGAGCGCCCCCTTCCCCCATGCTGAAATTCTTGGTTTCATGGAAGCTGTAGCAGCCAAAATCACCGATTGTTCCAAGAGGCTTTCCCTTATAAGTACACATTATCGCCTGTGCAGCGTCCTCCACTACCATCAAATGATGTCGCTTTGCAATATCCATAATTACATCCATCTCACAGCCAATTCCCGCATAGTGAACCAGAAAAATTGCCTTAGTTTTCTCTGTAATGGCATCTTCTATCAGCTTTTCGTCAATATTCATGGTATCCGGCCGGATATCCACAAACACAGCCTTAGCCCCCCGGAGCACAAAGGCATCCGCTGTGGAAACAAATGTATAAGACGGAAGAATTACTTCATCCCCCTCCTTTAAATTGCAAAGCAACGCCGCCATCTCAAGAGCATGGGTGCAGGATGTAGTAAGAAGACACTTGGATGTTCCGGTACTTTCTTCCAGATAACTGCTGCACTTCCTGGTAAACTCACCATCTCCGCAAATATGCATGTTCTCCACTGCTTTTTTCATGTTCTCCATTTCTCTGCCTGTAAAAGGCGGAACATTAAACCTTATCATTTTTAAATCCTCCTATTTATAGTTCCGCTCCCGCCCTTTCCTGCGCCTTTATCCGGCAGTGGCTCTTGGCCGGGCGTCCGCTTTTTTATCCTTTTTTATTCATAAACTGCAAAAGCTTCATTTACAAATACCTGCTCGTATGCGTTTTCCTTCATAAACTCCCAAATTGCTTCCAGTTTTTCATCCTCCCTGCAAGCTGTAACATCCACTCCCCACCAGGCCATTGCCTCTTCACTGCCTGAAAGATAGGCAGCCAGCGATGGCGTCAAAATCACCAGCGGCAGTTCCTCTTCCTTTCCTTTCAGTGAAGCGGATAGCATTTGCAGCTCTTCCTTAAGCCTTGTCAGAGGATTTGAATTTAAATCCGCCCATGTGGTATAAACAGCTGGCGGTTTATCAAGGTAATAGGCAAGACCAGGAATATTCCCATAAAGAATCAGTTCCTTTTTTTTATATTCCTCCTTGTGCTCCGTCATAAAATAAGAAATCTCGTCCAGCGTCTCAGCGTTCATCTCATTGGTATACATCCCCTCAAGCACCGGATTGGCAGATACCTTATACTCTCTTTTTTCCCCGGCTTCCCCATCCAGAAAAACATACTCACATCCAATTCCGAAGGCCTGTATAAAAAAGGCTGCCATTACCCCCATAGCCATTGCCTTTACCGGAAACAACGGCACCTTTCCTGTGGTATCCAAAAAGGGTCTCCCCCACCTTACAAAACGGTAAACCATCCAGAATACAACCGGTACAATAAAAAACAAATTGTTTAACACTGGCCAGATATGATTGTTACTGCCAAGAGGGGTAATCAGAATTACAAGCAGCGCTATGCAGCCTATCAGACGCCATTCATCATCCACCACCCTTGTAAAAAGCATCCATATCATTATCATTATCGCCAGAAGCAAAAACACTGCTCCCCACTGCAAAGCTGCCTCTTTCTGATAATATTTGAAATTGTACATCCCCCACCTGCCAAGCGCCCAAAATAATATGGGAATACAGATGCAGTAAATCACTTTTCTAATCCCCAAAAAGCGCTCCTGCCTGATAACAAAAAACGGAATCCCCGGCAAAATACATAAAATCATATACAGCATCCACTGAAAGCCGTGAAAATAAGCGTCCAGAATCGCCAGAAGCATTTCCCCCAATGTATAGTCAGAGGCATTTTGCGAAATGCCCATAACCCCCGTTATCATACTTCCTAGGGTGTCCGGCCCATAAACTGCCAAAATCGTTCCCAACACCGCAAGGAATGAAACCAGATACCCGGCAATGCAAAGCCCGCTTTCTTCTGCAATCTTTTTTACAGGCTTTTCTTTCAGCCATCCGTAGTACCACACCGCTACAATCAGCCCTGCCTCCAGTACATTCCCAGGGAAACGCACCAGCGCATTTATCCCCAAAAGAATACCTGCCAGAAACAGACATATACGCCTGTTCCCTGCAAGCCCCCTGAAAAGCAGTATGGCGCCTGCAAGAAAAAGCAGATACGTAAGATAATTGTACAAAATCACTGTAGGGCACCAGCAAAAGCTTATCGCCGCTATTTCACCTAAAAAGGCCATCCATGCCGGCATTTTTGTTTTAAAAAAACGGTATCCCAAAAGCCCCATGCCGCTTACTATCAGGGATGTATAAATCTTCATTCCAAACATGGTATCGCCCATAGGCAGCCTGGTAAACAAATGTCCTGTCACGTTGGACAAAAAAGTAAGAAATGTCCATACACCATCCACCTGTCCAAAAAAACGGTAATTCCCCAAACTATACCCAGTATCACTTAAATCAACTCCCTGCCTTGCCTTAAGCAAAGGAAAAAACAACAGAATCAGCGGGAACAGAACATTTTGCACAAACTTCCACAATAGCTGCAGCTCCTCCCTTTGCGCTGCTCCTATACGCATTTTCCCCATCAGGTCCACTTTTCTGTCACCCATCCGCAACACCTCATTTCCCAGCCGGACTTTTTGCAAAAGCTCCGTCCATTTCCTTCAGTTTTTTATAAACCCAGGTTTTCCGGGTCATAGCTCCAAATAACCTGAACAATTTGCTCCTTATCCAGTCAATGACAACGCCCGCCGCAAAAAGAATTACAATGCTGCAGGTAAGTTCCCACAGGAAAGAGAGCATTGCCCTTCCCCTTCCCGGATGGACCAGCATCAAAATCCACTCATACCACCGGTTTCTTAAATCCACATGCTCATGCAAAAGATATACGCCAAAGCTTAACGTCCCCACCTTCCGTATCACTCCCGCCATCCAGCCTTCCTTAATTTTCAGCCTGGAAAAACCGTAAAAAAGTCCTAACGCCCCTGTCAGGGAAAAAATATAATTATAATGAAAGGGAACTGTAAAATAATACTGGAGACTCTCCCGCCCAGCCGCAAGAAAATACATCGCTATATGAATGCCAAAGCCTGCTGCCACACTCCCCAGATAAAGAAGCCATCCTCTTTTTTCCAAAAATCCCGACCCGTACATTCCCAGATAAGCGGCAAGCAGGTATACACAGATAAACCAGGGCAGGTCATATCCATACCTGTCAATTACAAACCCTGCCGGACTTACACTTTTTATCCCACAGAATAAAATAAGAAGACCCCCAAGCATAATCTGCATTTGCTTTTTGGTCATATTCTTTACCCCGGCCCCAATCACCGGCGTCAGCAGGTAAAGCAAAAAGTATGAGGTTGCAAACCAGTAATGTTCCGTCTCTATAGGAAAAACGTACTTTATCACTCCATAAATTCCAAGCTCTGATGCCTGGGTAGAGAGACCTGCCAAATAAAGCAATAAAGGAATCAAAAGCGCATAAAACCATATCTGGCAAAGAAGTTTCACCGCCCGGCTGGGTTTAAAGGAGCTTTTTATGCCAAAATACCCACTGATAAGCACATAGACATTCACGGCCGCAATGCAGAAAAACTCCAGCGCAGTTCCCACAATCCGTACACCATCCAGAGGGACCCCCAGCGCAATCAGGCTGTCAGAACGGGAGAAAAAATGCAAAGCCACCACCATTAACATTGCAAGGCTTCTTAGTAATTCATAATTTGCCATTCGTTTTTTCCCAGCCATTATTTCCTCCCTATATTTATCTCTCCCTGCGTGCCTTGCCGTTTTCTACCCGGTACACCATATCGCATTTTTCTATCGTCTGAAGACGGTGGGCAATAATAATCAACGTTTTTCTGCCATGAAGCCTGTTAATGGAATCCATAATCGCCGCCTCCGTCTCATTATCAAGAGCGGAAGTAGCTTCGTCCAGCACCAGCACCTCCGGGTCCTCAAACAGGGCCCTTGCAATGCCAATCCGCTGCCTTTGTCCGCCGGAAATACGAATTCCCCTTTCTCCAATATTGGTATTAAGGCCCTCCGGCAGCCCCCTTACAAACCCGTCTAGCTGGGCTTCTTTTAGGGCACGCCACACCTTTTCATCATCTATCTCCTCATCTCCATAACCAAAGGCAACATTTTTCCTTATTGTGGAATCTATCATAAAAATTGTTTGGGGAATATAGCCAATATTTTTCAGCCAGGACTGATAATGCTCCCGCACTTCATTGCCATCTGCTAGAATCTGTCCGCTTTGCAGACTTAAAAGCCCAAGCATAATATCCACAACCGTAGTCTTTCCGGCGCCGGAGGTTCCCACAATCCCAACGGACCGCCCCACTGGAATCTCCATATTGGCATGGTCAAAAATAAGAACCTGTGAATTGGGATATTTATAGACAATGTCTTTAAGTTCTATTTTATCCCTGATTTCCAGTTTTTTTACTTCTGTTTTCCCCTGGTAAGCTTTTGCATCATAATTAATATTTTCATCCCGGATTTCCTCCTGCAGATTATCGCTTACCCCCATAAAAAACGGTTCAAAATAAGAAATAGAAGTTAAATGATTATTTATCCTGTTGGCACAGGGTATCAGCCGCACGGCAGCTACCCCAAGGGCCATCACCTGAGGCATAATATCTGTCACAGCCGCCCCCTTAAGAATCTGAATCATCATATAAAAAATCATCCCCGCTATAGCAAGTGTTTCTATCAGCAGCCGGGGAGTGGCATTATACAGATTATACCGCTGTACCGCACTTACATAGCCTGCCCCGCATTTGGCATATTCATTAATGAAATAGCTTTCCCTGCCTGCAATCTTAATCTCCTTAATTCCCATTACAGACTGGTCAATCCATTTATAAAGGCCGCTGTAATAATCCTGATTCTCTTCTCCCGCTTTTTTCATAATCGGTTTCAAAACGCCCTTGATTATTGCAAGCGCCGCCACAAGAAGAATGGTCACTGTAACCGTCATCCAAATATCGGTAACAAAGCTGATTGCCACCAGACACACAAACACAATTCCCTCACTAAAAAGCTGCAGAAGCGCTAAAATCAGTCCATACATATTGTTCACATCGGATGTGATGCTTCTTTGGATTACAGAAGTGTCCGCATTTAAATAATACTCGTAAGGCCGCTTCACAAAATTAATCATCATTCTTCTTGAAGTGGCAAACTGATTGGTATAAACAAACCGCAGCTGTGCCTTTTGCTGGAAAAAAAGAAAAATATTTTTCAGCGCAAAAACCCCTACAAGCGAAAGCATGATAAACACCGTAAGGCCGCTGATATCGTCATAAGCTATATGAAAAATATCGCAGATTACCTGCAGATATTTATTTTTTTCCACCGCGTGTTCATCCATAATCACATTCATTACAGGAACCACCATGGAAACCCCCAAAGTTTCCAGCACTGCCCCAATCAGCATCAGCACAACGAGCAGCGCCATGATTTTTTTTTGCCGCCCATCAAGCAGCGCCATCAGTTTTTTTATTATTTTTCTCATCACACATCTTCCGGTCTGTTTATTATCTGTTAAAAATTTCCCTATATTTTACCATACCTGCAGCCGCAAAGCAAATCTATGCTGACTCCTTTGCAAAATCAATCTCCCGATTATTATTTCAATATAACCTCCTCCACTGGCAGCTCCTGCCATGCGGCATAAAATGTCATATCCTCATAAACAGGCTTAAATCTGTCAAAGGGAACCCCTTCTTCATTCACCCACCCCATAAAAAGAGAACTGTATCTGGACGGCGCCGGCTCGCCTCCCGGCGCTTCCCCCTCTTTTACACAGTCAATCTGCCATATTTCATCATCCACCACAAATGCTACATTATAATAGGTTTGGCCCTCCAGCCACACTTCATTCAAAAACTGCATTCTTTGTTCAATAAAATACTTCAAATATCTGACATCATTGTCATAACTTTGGTAATACTGGTAACGGTTTTCCAGGCTCTCCCACCGGAGGCTGTCCATCTGCGCTGATGCTCTCGTTTCCTTTACCATCTGGTCTATCCCTTCTTTCAACAGATATTCCAGATAAGGAACTGCCTCTTCTTTGTACAGGGTTACTATCCGGGCATAAAAATCTTCTTTTTCATACAGCTGGGCAAAAACGTCTGTGCCATACACATGGTCATTCAGCCGTGTAATCCCCCTTGGATTACTGGCAATTTCATCCAGATTACAATTGCCAAATGCCACATCATAGTCCCACACCGGACCTGCAAAAATTTTGCTGCTCACTCCATCTTCCGGCTTATAAAAAAAGCTGCTTGTGACACCTCCGTCATAATTTTTAGATATTTCCTCCACCAGATATTTCTGCACAAAGGAAGTCACATCAATGTAGTCAGAGTAATGCTTTCCTGTTACCGGATGAATCCCGTCCCTTTCTTCCACAGCATCCTGAAATTCCTGCATCAGACCGGCAATATAATTCACCTGGTTTTCGGAAGCGTAAACCGGACTTTTTAACGCATAGCAGTCTCCCTGGCTGGTAATGAAACCACTTGCCTCCTTTTCAAACCGGGCAGGCAGCTCCCTTTCAAATAAATACCCTCCTGTCAGGTTGTCATCCTCACAGGCAACTTTCGTCCATTTACGAAGACCGTCTTCCGCCTCTATCTGTGGCAGCTTTTCCAATTCTTCCGGGCTGTATGCGGCATTCACAATCTCTTCCATATCACGGATGGCCACATTCCTGTCACTTACTTCTATTTTTTCTGTCAGATAATAATTGCCGTAGTAAACATCATTGATATACAAATCCAGTATCTGACCGTCAGGCACATAGGCCATTCCAAGCGCCTTCGCCATCTCAAGGGTTATCTTGTTGCGCAGTCTGGTTTCGTCATAGCCATTGGCAAGAAGATTCCACCCTGCCCCTTCCCCCATTCCAAAAAAATCTGCCTTTTCGCAAAGCCGGAACTGATATGGTTTTTTGGCAAGTCCCCAGGTGGAATTTCCTCTCCCTTTGACGCTCTCTACCTGTCCCGCATAAATTTCCGCTCCGTTTTCATCATAAAGCGTTATTGTCCCGGCTTCCCCATAAACATGGTTTTTATCCTGGTCAATCTCTGTGGTTTCACCTGACGCAGTTGTCATAAACAACGCCGGAAGGGAAGAAGAATACATAAAAACCACAGAGGCCTCCAAAGCCGCTTTGCCGGATTTATCAAACCAGACAAAATCATAAGGCTTTGTCTCTAGTATATCCCTTACCCCATCTCCTTCATAAAGTCCGGTTCCATCAATCTGGATATGGCCGCCTCCGGTCCCCTTAAGAAGCAGCTTCTTTCCCTTTGCAAAACCTGGCAGGAAAAAATAACAGGTCCCTTCCCCGCTTTGCCAAAGCGAAATACGCACATTCTCCGGCCCGCCCTCCAGCTCAAAATAAACCTCTGGTATATTTTCTCCGACGCAAGTCGTCTCTTCCTCCACCTCCAGGAGAACGCTTTCCCCATCGCCAGTTTTCCTGCCATCTGAACTCTGCCCCATTTCGGCTTCTTCCCCTGCCTCCCATTCTTCTGCAAGAGAAACATCCTTCTGCCTGTATTCCCTGATTTTATCCCTGACAAACGGGTATGCCATCACCGCCACAAGTATCAATACACCTGCCGCTGCCAAAGCAGTCAGCGTTTTTTTATTTTCTTCCATTTAAATTCCTCCATACCTGGGCGTATTTGCACAGACAAAAACCGTCCAGCGCCTAAGCGGGCTCTTGGGGTCAAATCTGTTCATTCTGACGGTGAATTTCAGGTGCTTCATATTTATCCATAAAATCCTCCCCCAGAAAAATCTTTTCTCTGGCAAACATAATGGCCGATGGCACAGTAAACACAGTGACAACCCTGTCAAAAATAAGCCCCGGTATATCATTTAAAATCTCCATGGGAAATTTACCGTCAAGTACAATATGCTGCGGAAAAAGCTTCCTGTAATCCAGCGTATCCCTTGGATGGACTTTAATCAGAATCTGTGCCTGCATTCCCCCAATATTGCCATATTCCTTTATAATATCCTGAAAAATCCGCGCTCTTGTTTCCATATCGCATAAAGGCTCTGACAAAACCAAAACTTTATGTTTATCTCCCCTTCCATATAAAAGCGTTTTTTCCAGCGCCTCCCTGTCTTCTATAAAAATTGACACCAATGTCTTTTTTTCTTTTTCTTTCAGCCCCTGTGTCAGTTCCCTCCGCGGTTTCTCAATATATTTGGGACAGGAATACTGCAGCACAGAAATGTCATTAACCTCCATGTCCAGACAATATTTTGCATATCCATTCTGGATAAAGATAAGGTTTCTTGCCGCCATCCATGCTTTCAGCTTAAAGTGCCTGCGGTTATCGTATCTTGCCGTGTCATAATACCGTATGCAGTCAAGTCCGTCTTCCAGGGCGTGATAATAAATTTTAAAGGCATTTAAATAATACCCTATGGGGTCTGAATCACAGAACACATAAATATCCTCATATTCTTTCAAATCCACAGGCACAAAGGGCGCCTGAAGACGCCCCATCATTTTGGTAAACCTTATTCTCGCAAGCATATTAAGCAGAATATTTCCCCTGTCCTTATGATACTTTTCAAGCTGCGGGAAAAAGCGCTCTTCCTTTTCCTCGTATGGAATCACCTCCGCAAAAAGTCCCGATTTTGTGACTCTCTTTGCTAAATTGCCAAAATCATTTGACAGGGAACTTAACATCAGGGACGCCTGCCCCCTTACTGCCCCGCTTCCATTTTCCGGCAGATTCAGTTCCTTCAGACATGCAATATACGCATGATAATAAGTATGGCAAATATAAATTCTCTTTTTCTGTTTCTGGACACTCAAGTTCGGAATAACTCCCTTCATTTACCTTTCGCTTAGACAATACTGTTTTATATTTATAATATTACATTTTCCACAGCCTGTCATCTGCTTCATAAAATTTTCTGACTATACTTCACAGTCTTTATAATTTGCTTTTCATGTTGTATAATCAAACTGTCTGCAGTATAGAGCCAATACAACCAGCTTTGCAAAACACAAAGCAGAAATGAGGAAAACTTGAACAATAAAAGACTAGCAATTATTACCGCCCGGGGCGGCAGTAAACGGATTCCACGTAAAAATATAAAGGAATTCTGCGGGAAGCCTATTTTGCATTATTCCATTGAAGCTGCCAGATGCGCTGGTGTTTTTGATGAAATTATGGTTTCCACAGACGATAAAGAAATTGCAGAAATTGCCCAAAAGGCAGGGGCCAGCGTTCCCTTTTTCCGGTCGCCGGAAACTGCAGGAGATTATGCTTCCACAGACGATGTGATTATGGAAGTGCTGCAATCCTATCAAAAACTGGGACAGAATTTTGTCTCTTTTTGCTGTATTTACCCTACGGCTCCCTTTTTAAGCGGCCAGCGGCTGCGCATCGCCATGGAATTGTTGGAGAGCGCAGATAGCGTTATGCCTGTAGTTCCTTTTTCTTACCCGCCCCAGCGGGGACTTCTCATCGGCACAGACGGCTTTCTAAAGCGGCAGTTTCCCCAATATGCCGCAGCCCGCAGTCAGGACCTTCCAACCGTTTACCATGACTGCGGCCAGTTCTATGCCTGCCGGACAGACGCCTTTTTCAGGGAAGGCACAACGGATGTTCCCTCCCTTCTTCCCCTTGTGCTGACAGAAATGGAGGTTCAGGATATTGATACTATGGAAGACTGGCAGATGGCAGAGCTTAAGTACCAAACGCTGCACCAAAGCAGCGCATCATCCATCAAAGGAGGTAACTGTCAATGAAACAGCCCAAAACGCCTTTTTTTCTAATCAGGGAAAAGGATTTACTATATGATATTTCACTTTTAAAAGATTCCCTGTCCCAAAACTGGGGCAACTATATTGCGGGATATTCCGTAAAAACCAACTCCCTTCCATGGCTTCTTACTTACCTGAAGTCCCACGGTTTTTATGCGGAAGTAGTGTCAAAAAACGAATACGACCTTGCCCTTCGGATGGGTTTTTTAGAAAAACAAATTATTTATAACGGCCCTGTTAAGGATAAAAAGGTGTTTGAATCTCTGCTGCTTTCCGGGGGATATATCAATCTGGATTCGAACTATGAGCTTGACTGGATGGAAGAATTCAGCGCCAGTTATCCCAACCGGCATTTAAAAATCGGACTGCGGGTAAACTGTGATATTGCATCCCTTTGTACGGAGGAAGAACCTGCCTTTGGAGAGTGCGGCAGATTTGGCTATTGCTATGAAAACGGGGTTTTAAAAAATGTGATTGACCGCCTTTCCCAGCTTCCCAATGTGAGGATTTCCGGTCTTCATCTGCACACCTCCACCAAATCCCGTTCCGTACAGGTCTTTGGCGCCCTTGCCAAAATGGCGGTTCGCATCGCCAAAGAATATAACCTTTCCCTTTCTTATGTAGATATGGGCGGCGGCTACTTCGGCGGCAGGGATGATATGCCAAATTACCAGGACTACTTTAAAGAAATAGGAAAAGAACTGTCTGCCCACTTTGACCCCCGGAAAACAATACTGATTGCAGAGCCAGGCGTTTCCCTTATTTCCCGCGCCACCACTTTTGAAACCGCCGTAATTGATGTCAAAGACATCCGTGGCCGGAAATTTGTGGTGACAGATGGCAGCCGCACCAACTTAAACCCGCTTGTCACCAGACACGTTTACCCCCACCATATGGAGTATCTTTCTGACCCTTCCATCAGAAATACAGAACCTTCCCAATGGGTGTGCGGAGCCACCTGCATGGAGTACGACAAGCTTTTTGAAATCAATGACGGCCCGGCTCTTGTTCCCGGAGATAAGGTTATCTACGACACAGCCGGCGGGTATACCATGTGCCTGAACCCATTGTTTATCAACTATTTTCCGGCTGTCTATGTGGAACGGGAAGACCACTCTTTGTTTAAAGCAAGAGAAACCTGGACAAATGAGGAATTTTTACAAAAAAACTATTTTTAAAAGTCCCACAGACATTAAAAGAAAAATTTTTATGAGGTAATTTATGAATAAAGAAATCAAAATCGGAACCCGGACCATCAGTGAAACCTCTCCTGTTTTTGTTGTGGCAGAGCTCTCCGCCAACCACAATCAGGACTATGGCAGGGCGCTGGAAATTATCCATGCCGCCAAAGAAGCAGGCGCCGATGCAGTGAAACTACAGACTTATACTGCTGACTCCATCACTATTGACTGTGATGACCCCCATTTTCAAATCAATGAAGGAACCATCTGGGACGGAACCACTCTTTACAAGCTTTACAGCGAGGCATACACACCGTGGGAATGGCAGCCAAGGCTTAAAGAAGAGGCGCTTAGGCTGGGACTGGAATGTTTTTCCTCCCCTTTTGACTTTACATCTGTTGATTTTCTTGAAAAAATGGATGTGCCGGCATACAAAATCGCTTCTTACGAAATTAATGACATTCCTTTAATCCGAAAGGTTGCCCGGCTTCACAAGCCTGTAATTTTGTCCACCGGAGTCGCTTACCCGGAGGATATAAGCCGTGCCATTTGCGTATGCAGGGAAGAGGGGAATGAAGATATAATTCTTTTAAAATGCGTTTCCGCCTACCCCACTCCTTACGAAGATGTAAACTTAAATGTCATCCCCACGCTGGCCAAAACCTATGACTGCCTGGTGGGAATCTCTGACCATACCATGGGAACCATCGTCTCCGCCGGCTCCATTGCCCTTGGCGTAAAGATGGTGGAAAAGCACATCACCCTGCGGCGGTCTGACGGCGGCCCTGACGGAGCCTTTTCCATGGAGCCTGAGGAGTTTGCCCATCTGGTAAAAGATATCCGCATTATGGAAAAGGCCCTTGGCAGCAGCGAATATTGTCTTACCGACACCCAGAAGCTGGAACATGGCGGTTCACGTTCCTTATTTGCTGTTAAGGATATCGCTGCCGGAGAGATTCTTACAGCAGCAAACGTCCGCTCCATCCGTCCCGGCAATGGGCTAAATGGACTTCATACCATGTATTATGAGGAAATATTAGGCAAAACGGCCAGAAAATTCTTGAAGAAAGGAACGCCACTCTCATGGGAGCTAATCGGCTAATATGCTTTAGAACAGATGGAAACAGTCAAATAGCATCCGGCCATCTGGTACGCTGTTTTTCCATTGCCCTTGCCTGCCAAAGGGCTGGTATGGAAGTGTGCTTTCTGGTTTCTGATAAAGAAAGCTCCCTGCTGCTTAAGGGACTTCTAAATACCGTGGAAAAAACTGACGGGAATGCAGCAAACCACATTCCCGTCATAAACTTAAAGTCAGCCGCCTATAATCATCTGGAACAGGAACTTCCAGAAATTATCTCCCTGCTTTCCTTCCCTTACCCTGCTATAAATACTTTTATTCATGACACAAATGTCACAAATAAAGAAATCGTTTATTTTATTGATTCCTATTATATAACAGATAAATATTTTTCCTCCTTAAAGCCTTTAGTTAAAACCGCTTATCTGGATGATTTACAGCTTTTTGACTACCCGGCTGACCTGGTTATCAATTATGATATTATACCAGATGAGCTTATGCCTTCCTACAGAGCCGCTTATCAAAATGCAGGAAAGCTCCTTCTTGGCGCTGCTTATACTCCCCTGCGCCCACAGTTTCTAAACAGACAGATAACCATCAAGACAAAGGTAACAGATATACTTATAACCACAGGCGGCAGTGACCCCTGTCATTTTTGTCTGGACTTTGCCCGGCAGATTCTCCTCATCCATACCGGAAAATCCTGCCCCCCAAGCCTGTCAGTCCCGCAAATCCGTGATATTACTTTCCATTTGGCAGTGGGTAAATTAAATACGGATACCCAAAAGCTTCGGCAGCTTGCTGCATCCCTTCCCCTTTTGCAGCTCCATGAAGCGGTTAGTGATATGGCCTCCCTGATGGAAAAATGCGACCTGGCAGTTTCTGCTGCCGGCACCACCCTTTACGAGCTGTGTGCCCTTGGCATTCCATCTGTAAGCTTCACCATGGCCGACAACCAGATTCCTTCTGCCAACGCCTTTCACCAGGAAAGGGCAATTCCATATATGGGGGATATAAGGAACGAACCCGACAAGGTTTTCGAAAATGTGCTGTCATTTATTGATTCTATGACATGTATGTCATATTCTGACTGTTGTTTTGACACTGCCATTTCTTCTATCCAGGAAAACTCCCCTAAAGTCAGTTGTTCCTTTTCCCAAAGAAAAACTGCCCATGACGCTATGCGGCGGTTTGTTGATGGGCAGGGCGCTTTACGCATTGCAGCGGCATTAAAAGAATTGTAATGCCGCTGCCTTTCAATTTTCTGCTTCTAAACCTCCGCCAGGCGAAGTCTTTCAATAATGCTCTTTTTGCACAAAGCATGATAACACACAACCGGCAGGAGCGCTGAAAATGCTGCCAGCACAGGAACACTCACCACAAGAGGCAGTATATGGAACTCCCATACAAAGAAGTTCATGTTTTTCCCCAGCATATAAATCAGTCCATAACTTATTACATTACCAATCGTAGCCACAATGGCCAGCGTCCAGATACCATACCAGATTCCCTCCATTGTCAGCATCTGTTCTAACTGCCTGCCAGTCATTCCAACTGCCTGCATCATGGCAAATTCCTGTTTTCTGGATAAAATTCCCGTTATCATTGCATTAGCTAAATTTAAAACTCCGATAATAGCCAAAATAAAACCAAGCAGCCCGCCTATCACAGAAAACATTCTCATTTCTTTGGAAAATTCCTGTCTAAGAGACTCTTTCGTAGTAAGCGCAAGCTCCGGATGCTGTGCCGCTATCCATCCATTTATCTCATCCGCCACCTGCTCTTCCTTTCCATCTTCCACATCCAGACAGGCATGAAGGAAGCCTTTTGTGATATACAATTCCTCAAAATCCTTTTCACTGACCAAAAGCTCTGCGGCGCCGACAATTGTGGAACGTGTGCCAAGAGAATAGGGGAATTCCACAATCGCCATCACCTCCAGCTCTTTTTCCGGTGCCTTTTCTGGTGCCTTTTCCGGTGCGCCTTCCGCCTCATAACCTTTCACCATGATTTTATCTCCCACAGACCCCAAAGCCCATTTTGAAAGATAATTCATTGAAAGCAGCACATATCCTCCCTGCATATATTTTTCCGCATCAAAATCCCCCTCCAGAATCTTCATATACGGAAAAAGTGACTCTTCCATACAATAGCTATTTGTATTTACCTCCCCGCTTTCCTTGACTGGCTCTATAATATCCTTTGTCCATGGCATATCTTCCATTTCCTCAGAATTATAAAATTCTATATATCTATCTTTCATTTTTTCCGGCATTCCTGCCGTACCTCCAGAGTTTTTTATGGTAAAGACAGTCTCCACCCCTGGAATTTCCTTAATTTCCGCAAGTATTTCCGGCGTAACTGCCTGATAGTCTCTTACCGGCGCCGCCATGTTTACGAGAGAATAATGACCGATCTGCATATCCCTAAGCAGATACATTGATACATATTCATCAAAAGAAAATCCCTTTACCAGACAATAGGTGCCATTAATCAGTATCAGGCTTAAGGATAAGGAGGCAACTACCAGAACGGCCTTCCGCTTGTTTCTCCCCATATTTGCCGCTGCCATTCTGCCCATGGAAACCCTGGCTGATTTCTTTTCTTTCTTTTTACACTGGATACTTTCCACATACCGCACCGCTTCAATGGGAGACACCTTTGCTGCCAGACGGCAGGGTTTGATACAGCTTAAATAAACCACCAGCAGGGAAAACAATGCCGAACCTGCAAATACGGCCGGATTCAGCGTCACCCTTCTCACGCCGCTTGTTTCCAACGCTGCATATACAGAAGGAAGCGCGCCTTTTCCTACAAGCCACCCAAACAAAAGCCCCAGAGGAATGCCTGCCCCCGAAAGCAGAAAAGCCTGCCCCCGGACCATATGACGAAGCTGCCTTCCTGTGGTTCCTATGGTTTTTAACAGCCCATAATAGCGGATATCTGCAGTCACGTTTATATAGAAAATATTGTAAATAATCAGATAACCGGATAAAATAATAATTCCCAGAAGGCCAATCCCTATTGCCAGAGTCATCCCGTCCACTGAAGACGTTGCATATCCCCAGTTCACACTGATGCTAACTTCATCTTCCATAAATCCCGCACGTTTGGTCAATTCCTCCATTTGCGCTTCAATGTCATACGCAGAGTCAAAGTATATTGCTGCCTGTATAGTGCCTTCGGCATAATAAACCCCTTCCTCTTCCAAGCGTTTGTTATAATTCTTATGCAAAAGAGCAATATGTTCCTCCAGCCAGGGCTTTGAAATCCAGAATTCCTCTGCATGGGAGGCATCATTGGAATACCAGAACCCACTTAAAATAAATTCTTCTTCCAAAACAATTTCATTCCCCGCTTCATCGCGTGTCTGAATGCTGATAGGCACCTTTTCCCCCAGTTTTAGGGGAACTCCAAGGGCTTCCAGTACCTTACTACTGGCGGCGCACTCATTGATATCTTCCGGCATCCTTCCTTTTTCCGGATAGCAATAGCTCCATTTTGCCCCTTTATCTTCGGAATAACGTACCTCTGTCTGAATGGCATTTAACTCTGGGGATCCCCCAAATCCTGCCACAATGTCATAAGAAATTTCTTTATAGCCGCCTGCCGCCTTTATTTTTTCGTATTCTTCCACAGAAAGATACTTATAACCGCCATGAGCGCTGGTTCCAATCTGCCGGAAGGTAGATTCCTGAAACGTTGTTATCAGAGAGCCTCCCACAGTAAACAACGCTGTAAAAAGCACTGATGTTAAGGCAATTGCCAGAACTGCAATCAGATTTTTCCACCGCTTTTCCCGCATTGTGCGATAATACAGGGTACGGATAACTTTCTTGTTTGCTACCTTTTTCATGCCTGGTTTCCTCCCGATATAATCTTTCCATCCTCAATCCGTATTATCCGGTCTGTCATCTGGGCAATTTCTTCATTGTGGGTAATCATAACAATAGTCTGTTCAAACTTTCTTGCCGTTACCTTAAGAAGCCCCAGAACATCCTGACTGGTACTGGTATCCAGATTTCCTGTAGGTTCGTCCGCTAAAATAATGGCAGGTTTTGACGCCAGCGCCCTTGCAATTGCCACCCTTTGCTGCTGCCCGCCGGAGAGCTGGGAAGGCAGGGCATTTATCTTCCCTTCCAGCCCAAGTGTTTTTACAATGGAATCAATATAAGTTTCATCCACTTCATTTCCATCCAGCTGCACAGGAAACACAATATTTTCATATACATTTAAGACCGGCACCAGATTGTAGCTTTGAAACACAAAACCAATTTTTCTTCTCCGGAAAATAGCCAGTGCATCCTCCTTTAACCCTGAAATATCCTTGCCATCAACCAAAACCTTTCCTTCTGTGGGATAATCAAGGCCGCCCAGCATATGCAAAAGGGTGGACTTTCCGCTTCCGCTGGTTCCAACAATTGCTGTAAATTCTCCCTGTTCCACCTTTAAGTCAACACCGTCTAATGCCTTTACCAGGCTTTCTCCCTCACCATAATATTTTTTCAGTCCCTTTGTTTCCAGGATAACCATACAAGCACCTCCAAAAATTTTTGATATAATGACTATATCATATAATTCTTTCCTGCTTCTTTCATAAATCTAACAGTTTTGAAAGAATTTAAAGCAATATCATATGGCAGCCCTACACATATAAAAATGAGCCGGCCAAGGCCAGCTCATCTCCGTTCATTCTTATTCATATAAAAGGAAAATGTACTTCCCATACCTGGTTTTGATTTTACCCTGACATAACCTCCCTGCCTTATGGCAATCTCCCGTACCAGATAAAGCCCAAGTCCCAGTCCCTTCTCCTCCGCTGCATCCATGCTTCTGTAAAAACGTTCAAATATCCGGCACTGTTCTTCCTCCCGGATGCCACTTCCCTGGTCTTTAATATGAATTGCCGCAAACATTTCATAATCCGTTGTCCAAACCTTGATTTCACTTCCCTGGGGGCTATATTTTACCGCATTATCAATCATATTCTCAAGGGCCTCCTGGGTCCACTTTTTGTCAAAACAGGCCGTTCCCCAAAAATCATCCCCCGAAATCTTTATCCCCTTTCTCTCCGCCTCTTCCCGCAGCGATGCAATTGCTGCTTCCGCCATAGGCGCAACCGGCTGTTTTTTGGGACAAAGCGCAAGCACATCACTTTCCAGTCTGGAAGCCTTTATCAGTGAACGGATAAGAAAATCAAGTTTTTCCGACTGCTCTTTGATATTTTGGACAATCGGCAAAAGCGCCGGGTCCTTCTCCTTTTCCTGTAAAAGCTCTGAATAAAGCAGAATATTGGAAAGAGGCGTTCTGGTCTGATGGGAAATATCCGAAATCAGGCTTTTAATCCTCTGCTGATCCTCCAAAATCCTGTGGCGCGAGGTTACGGACGAGGATAAAAAACGTTTCCATTTAACCTCAAGCCGTGATAGCCTGCTTTCATCATAATCCTTTTCCTCAAAGGTGTCATTTATGGCATCCTCCAGCATTTCTTCCAGACAATCCATAATACTCTTATGTTTCCGCAAGACCCGTTTATGCTTTCCGGATACATCCTTTTTCATACACCGTTTAAACTTTTTACTAATCACATCCAAGCGCCTTTTCTAGTTCTTCTGTCACAATCCGGAGTGCCTTAATTCTGGCATATTTTTTATCCACAGACTCCAGAATATGCCATGGAGCATATGTGGTGCTGGTCTTTTGAATCATTTCATTAACAGCAATCTCATAATCATCCCATTTCTCACGGTTTCGCCAGTCCTCTTGCGTAATTTTCCATTGCTTTTCCGGCGTATTCTGCCTGTCCGTAAATCGGGCAAGCTGGGTATCCTTATCTATCTGTACCCAGAACTTAATAATTACCGCCCCCCAGTCATGAAGCTCCTTCTCAAATTCATTGATTTCATTATAGGCCCTTTTCCAGTCATTTTCGCTGCAAAATCCCTCAAGACGTTCCACCATCACACGCCCATACCAGCTTCTGTCAAAGATTGCAATGTGTCCGGTTTTGGGCAGCCTTGTCCAGAAACGCCACAGATAATGTCTTGCTTTTTCATGAGGTTCCGGGCTTGCAATTGGATGCACTTCATACCCCCTGGGGTCAAGGGCCCCGGTAATCCGCTTGATATTACCGCCCTTTCCTGCTGCATCCCAGCCTTCATAGGCAATTACAACAGGAATTTTTTTCCGGTAAAGGCGGTTGTGAAGTTCTCCCAGATGCTTTTGCAGCCTGTCAAGCTCTTCTTTATATTCTCCCTCCTCCAGGAAATCATCCAATGGTATTTCCGCTAGCTTTGGCATCTTCTTTAGAGGAAATACATTTTGCAGAAGCGGCACCGCCAGACTCTTATTTTGCAGGGCTATCTCTATTCCCTGAGTAAGCGTTTCCAAAATCTGCAGCTCCGCCCATTTTCTGGTCTTGGAATTAACGATATACCAGGGGGCGGAAGGTGTATTGGTATCTTCCATATACCGGTCAAACACATCCATACATTTTTTATAATGTCGGTTCTGCCACTTGTCATGCTCATCCACACGCCATCTGGTGTCAATATCCATAAGCAGCCCTTCTATCCGCTTTTTCTGCTCCTTTTCACTGATATGACAGAAAAACTTCATTACCAGATATCCATTGTCTGTCAGCTGCCTTTCAAATCTTTTAATGCTGCTTATCCGTTTTTCATAAACCTTCCTGTCCATTTCTCCATGCAGGCGCTTTCTGGTCACTTCCTCCATCCAGCCCGAATCCAGAATCATAAATTTTCCTGCCTCCGGCAGCCTTGCAAAATACCGGTAAAGAAACGGTTTCCTGCTTTCTTCTTCTGTAGGCTGGTCTGTAGTTGCAACTTTAAAAAATCTTGGGTCAATGTTCTGGATAATATGACCAATGACACTTCCCTTTCCCGCTGTCCCCCAGCCTTCCATTAACACAAGTACCGGTACCTTATGCTCTTTTAGCTGGGTCTGCTGCTTAAACAGCTTTTCCCTTGCAGCTTTTAATCTTTCT
Organism: uncultured bacterium; assembly: GCA_947088515.1. Taxonomy (GTDB): domain Bacteria; phylum Bacillota; class Clostridia; order Lachnospirales; family Lachnospiraceae; genus Suilimivivens. Next base: position 17,099 of record CAMUHA010000001.1, on the reverse strand, counting down.
TTTAGCTCGTCCTCTTCCGGCTTGTTTGTGAAAATAAAATTTTTCAGCATAGATTTCCCTCCATTTCTGCTTTGCCCAAAGATTAAGACACAAACGCAAATTTGCCTGTGAAAATTAAATCACAGTATCACTTCCCAATCCCTGCCAGGTCCTTTATCACTTCTCCAGCCATAATCAGTCCCACAACCGATGGGACAAAGGCATTGCTTCCTGGCGCCAGACGCCGCCGGACCTGTTTTTCCTCTTTATCTTGGTTTGAATCCGCACCATTTACCAAATCAACTATCCCATCTTCTGCTGATGTAAGCGCTGGTTCTTTTGAATACACCACCTTTAATTTTTCCACACCACGTTTTTTTAGTTCCCTGCGCATAACTTTTGCAAGGGGACACACAGAGGTCTGGTAAATATCCGCCACCTGAAAAGCCGTGGGGTCTGCCTTATTGCCCGCTCCCATAGAACTGATAATGGGAATGTCCGCCTCCTTTGCCTGCATCACAAGCGAAATTTTCCCTGAAATGGTATCAATAGCATCCACCACATAATCATACTTCGTAAAATCAAACTGTCCGGACGACTCCGGCAAATAAAAAGTGTAATATTTATAGACCACCACATCAGGATTGATTTCCTTCATTCTCTGTTCGGCCGCATCTACTTTATACTGTCCTAATGTCTTATGAGTGGCAATCAGCTGCCTGTTTAAGTTGGACAGACAGACCTTATCATTATCAATAATGTCTATGGTTCCAACACCGCTCCTTACCAGTGCTTCCAGCGTATAGCTTCCCACTCCGCCAATGCCAAATACCGCCACTCTTGCACGCTCTACCTTTCTTATTGCCTCCTTACCAAATAACAATTCCGTCCTTGAAAACTGTTCCGGCATATTTTCCTCCTGATTTTTGCCAATTTATTACTACTAAAAGTATACCTCAATTTTACTGGTTTGTAAAATTACACAAAAGATATTATTTGGATTGTAACTCCAATCCATCTATACTATTCTCAAAGCCAAAAAAATAGGAAGAAACAGGCAAGCCTGTTTCTTCCTCAAAAACTTTATTTTTCTTCTTCTTTTTCTTTCTCTTTTCTCTTCGGCAGTACAACTTTATCCAAATGCCAGATTTCATCCACATATTCCTGAATGGTTCTGTCTGAAGTAAACTTGCCGCTGCACGCTACATTCAAAATAGCGCTTCTTGCCCATCCCTTTTCATCACGGTAAGCTGCTTCCACCTTCTTATGCGCCTCTGCGTATGCTTTAAAATCTTTTAATATAAAGTAAGTATCAGCCTTAGATGTGCTTATCGTATTAAGCAGTGAGTTGTAAAGGGTTCTGAATCTGTCCGGGTCATTGGGTGCATAGGTTCCGTTAATCAGCTGCATCAGAACTCTTCTCACATCCGGGTCATTATTGAAAATTTCTGTAGGGTCATAGCCGCCAAAGTTTTCATATTTGATAACTTCATCAGAGGAAAGTCCAAAGATAAACGCATTTTCCTCTCCCACTTCTTCAACAATTTCCACATTAGCGCCATCCATGGTTCCAATGGTAAGAGCGCCATTTAGCATAAATTTCATATTACCAGTGCCAGATGCCTCCTTACTTGCAGTGGAAATTTGTTCGGACACATCTGCTGCTGCAAAAATAAGCTCTGCATTGGATACTCTGTAATCTTCAATAAACACTACCTTAATTTTTCCCTTAATCGCAGGGTCATTGTTTACAACCTTTGCCACCGCATTAATCAGCTTAATGGTCATCTTGGCATTATAATATCCTGCTGCCGCCTTCGCTCCAAAGATAAAAGTTCTTGGATAGAAATCCAAATCCGGGTTATCCTTCAGCTGATTGTAAAGGTACATTACATGAAGGATATTAAGCAGCTGGCGTTTATACTCATGGAGCCTCTTAACCTGTACGTCAAAAATGGAGCGGGGATCCACTTCAATTCCGTTATGCTTCATAATGTAATCAGCCAGACGAACTTTATTCTGGTACTTAATGTTCATAAACTCCTGCTGTGCCTTTGCATCATCTGCATATATTTTTATCTTGTTAATCTGGGGAAGGTCCGTAATCCATTCACTTCCAATATGGTCTGTCACCCAGTCTGCAAGAAGCGGATTGCCATGCAGTAAAAAGCGCCTCTGGGTAATGCCGTTTGTTTTGTTGTTAAACTTCTCCGGCATCATTTCATAGAAATCCTTAAGCTCCTGTTTCTTCAAAATTTCTGTATGGAGCCTTGCAACACCGTTTACCGAATAGCCGGTTGCAATTGCAAGATGGGCCATCTTTACCTGACCATCATAGATGATTGCCATCTTGCGGATTTTCTCCTGATTGCCAGGATACATTTCCTGTATTTTAAGAATAAATCTGCGGTTGATTTCCTCTATAATCTGGTAAATTCTGGGAAGAAGCCTTGAGAATAACTCAATTGGCCATTTTTCCAACGCTTCCGCCATAATCGTATGATTGGTATACGCACAGGTTTTGGAAGTAACCTGCCACGCCTCATCCCATGTAAGGTAATGTTCGTCCATCAAAATTCTCATCAGTTCCGCAATTGCCACAGTAGGATGAGTATCATTTAGCTGGAATGTTACTTTTTCATAAAACTTCTTAATGTCATCATGATTTCTCATGTATTTGGCTACTGCCTCCTGGACAGAAGCGGAAATAAAGAAATACTGCTGTTTTAATCGAAGCTCTTTTCCTGCATAGTGATTGTCATTGGGATAGAGAACTTCCACAATATTTCTTGCCAGATTTTCCTGTTCAACTGCCTTGTGGTAATCGCCCTTATCAAAGGAATCCAGTTTAAAACACTCTACCGCCTCTGCATCCCAGATACGGAGGGTATTTACAATACCATTGCCATAGCCCACGATGGGAAGGTCATAAGGAATCGCCCTTACGCTCTGATAGCCTTCCTGGGTAAAATTGCTTCTTCCATTTTCGTCAATACGTACACTTACATAGCCGCCGAACTTAATCTCTTTGGCATATTCGGGCCTGCGCAGTTCAAAGGGATTCCCATCCACCAGCCAGTTATCAGGCGCCTCCACCTGATAGCCGTCTCTAATCTGCTGTTTGAACATACCATAACGGTATCTGATGCCACAGCCATATGCCGGATACCCTAAAGTTGCAAGAGAATCCAAAAAGCAGGCTGCCAGTCTTCCAAGACCGCCGTTACCAAGGGCCGCATCCGGCTCCTGGTCTTCAACCACATTCAAGTCAAGCCCAAGCTCTTCCATTGCTTCCTTTACAGGCTGATACGCCTGCAGATTGATAATATTGTTACCAAGGGCACGTCCCATAAGAAATTCCATAGACAGATAGTACACCATTTTGGGGTCCTGTTTGTCATACTCTTTCTGGGAAGTTAACCAATTGTCAACCACTGCATCTTTGATTGCATAGGCAACCGCCTGAAAAATCTGCTGCTGACTGGCTTCCTCCAGGGTCTTTCTATAAAGGGTTTTCACATTGTAAAGCACACTTCTTTTAAACAAGTCCTTATCAAAAGTCGGTGATACTGGCATTGTCGCTTTTTTGGCTATCATCTCTTCTTTTCCTCCAATTCATCTGCCTGTATAAGCATTTTCCGGTTTATTATACTACACATAACTAAAATCCACAAGATTTATGCCCATATCTTATTTTATTAATCATAAGAAATTTATTGCGGTGCAGTGTCTAATGTGTGATAATAGGTCTATGAGAAAATTTATATGCGAAGGATAGCAAGAGGTTTTACATTATGAGCGACAATCAGAGTTGGAACAGCGCTGGGGAGCAAATCAAGGAAGCATTGTCGGAAGCCCTTAAAAGCGGGAATTTCAGCAATTTAAACTCTCTGGTTTCCCAGACAGTAACAAATACATTAAATGAAGTGGGAAAGGAAGTTGAAAAACATATCTCATTTGGTGAAAATACAGAAACCAATCCCCCGCCCGGCCAGACGGCAGGATGTACCGAGGGGGATTATTCCGAAAAAGCCAAAGACATCCCTCCCTGGCAGAAAGCCCAGGAGAGAGCAAAGGAAAAGCTGCGGCATCAGGAACAAAACTGGCAAAGACATATGCACCGATGGCAGGCCCAGCCCCGGCAGGGAGAGAGCCCGCATACCAATCCCCAGGAAATAGTACGCCACAGAAAAGCCCCTCCTGTACAAAAGGCAAAACTTCCACCTGTAAAATTTAAAAAAGTTGGTAATGTATCCAATGTTTTGTATCAGGTCTTTGGCGGAATCGGACTTGGCATCACCGGACTTGTAGCCTTTGTCCGCCTGATGCTTATGTTTGCCGGCGCAGCCACTCATGCGGCAGGATGGATTGTCAATTTTGTTTTTCTGCTTGTTTTTTTTGGCATGATTCAGTTTGGAGTCATGCAAAGAGGCCGTCTGAAACGTGCAGAGCGGTACCTGCAGCTATGTGACCGGAAAATGTATGGCAACATTGAAAAGCTGGCAAAAGGCACCGGGCGGAAGGTCCGGTATGTTATCAAAGACCTTCAGAAAATGCTGCATCTTGGCATGTTCCCTGAAGGACATCTGGATGAAAAAAAGACATGCCTTATGTTAAACGATGCCGTTTACAGACAATACCTGGAAACAGAGGAAAACCAAAGACGGATGGCGCTTGCAGAAAAACAGGCTCCCATACAGGAAAATCCCGCCCCTGCAAAAGAAGACAATTCCCCACCGGAAATATCCAGGGAGCAGGAATCGGAATTAAATGCCATGATAGCGGAGGGTATGGGATGTATCGGCAAGCTGAATGCTTTGAATGAACGTATTCCCGGAGAAATTATATCTGCCAAGCTTTCCCGCCTGGAAGGTCTTTTAAAGGATATTTTTGACAGTGTCCGGGAACACCCTGAGCAAATGCACCGTATGCACAAGCTAATGGATTATTACCTGCCCACCACTTTAAAGCTGGTGGAAGCTTATGAAGAATTTGACAAGGTAAGCACCCCTGGCGAAGATATCATCGCTGCCAAAGCAGAAATCGAAAATACGCTGGATACCATCAATCAGGCGTTTACAGAACTTTTGAACAATCTGTTTCAGGATGCTGTGTTTGATGCCACCACAGACGCCCAAGTCCTGAAAACCATGCTTGCCCGCGAAGGACTTACAAATGATATGAAATTTTCATAGAAAATTATCAAGATATAATTCTACAAAGAAAATAAAGCCAGCAGACGCCTGGACAGGCACCCAGAGAAAATACTGGCTGTCTACAGACAGAATTTTCTCTGCCGGATTCTGCCCCTGGATGAGCGGCTGCGGAACCTTAAAATCAGCAGACGCCCTGAACAATTACTGGCTGGTATCAGACAGGAATTGGTCTGACGGTATTGGTACTTGGATGGGCGGCTGCGGAACTTTAAATAGGAGGATAATATGAGCAGTAATTTGGATGAAATGTTGAAAGAAGCCCCTTCTTTAACCCTTGACCCTTTTTCCCAGTCAGTAAGTGAGCCGGACAGCGTTCCCGCCGTTCAGGAAGAGGAACCGAAAATACCGGAAGTGGTCTTAACGCCGGAAGAACAGAAAATGGTGGATGCCTTTGCCGCCCAGATTGATATTACCAATACCCAGATGGTAATGCAGTATGGGGCAGGCAGCCAGAAAAAAATTGCGGACTTTTCCGAAGGCGCTTTAAACAATGTACGCACCAAGGACATGGGTGAAATCGGTCAGATGCTTGCGGATGTAGTATCTGAATTAAAGGATTTTGAAGCGGAAGAAGAAGAAAAAGGATTTCTTGGCTTTTTCAAAAAAAGCAGTAACAAACTGGAGAATTTAAAATTAAAATATGACAAAGCGGAAACCAATATTAACAAAATCTGCAAGGTAATGGAAAACCACCAGGTGACTTTGCTGAAAGATGCCGCCATGCTGGATAAGATGTATGACCTAAACCTGAATTACTTTAAAGAATTATCCATGTATATCCTTGCAGGTAAACAAAAGCTGGAGCAGGCCCGAACCGCAGAGCTTCCCGCTCTTTTGAAAAAGGCGGAACAAAGCGGGCTGCCGGAAGACACACAGGCCGCCAACGACTATGCTTCCATGTGTGAACGTTTTGAGAAAAAAATTTATGACCTGGAACTGACAAGAACCATCTCCATGCAGATGGCTCCTCAAATCCGTCTAATCCAAAGCAACGACACTGCCATGTCAGAAAAAATACAATCCACACTGGTCAACACAATTCCTTTATGGAAAAGCCAGATGGTAATTGCTATTGGGTTGAATCATTCCAGCGAGGCTGCCAGAGCACAACGGGAAGTAACGGATATGACCAATGCCCTGCTTAAAAAGAATGCGGAAACCCTGAAAATGGCAACCATTGAAACTGCCAGAGAAAGCGAACGGGGCATTGTGGATATTGAAACCCTTACTGCCACAAACAAGACGCTTATCAGCACACTGGATGAAGTAATGAAAATCCAGGAGGACGGACGCGCCAAAAGGAGAAACGCTGAACAGGAGCTTGGAAGAATTGAAGAGGAGATGCGCCAGAAGCTTCTTGCTGTCAGCCGCAGCTCTCGTCAAAAATAAATAGTTTTGAATATTCATTTTTGTTACTTAGTAAGCGGTTTAGGAATAGTCGCAAAATAACTTGCGCAGATGACAACAACGGCTATGGAAATCTTTGCCTTACCACGAAAAGAATGGCGCCAGGAGTATTAGATCCCACCACTTGCGGATAAGAACAGCGGTTCTTCAAGGATGGTTCTCTTCCAGTATGAGAGAACCATCAAAAACTTTGCGGCAGGATGGAGGTTAGAGCGTGTTTGAAAAATCATTTCCAACATCTGCACGCCGCAATTTTTCAGGTCATTTAACATTCTCAGCCAGAACTTGCCGGTCTCGTTGGCGCCTACGGTAATGCGCAGGATATCTTTATACCGCCCGCAGTAATGCACAGTACAATGTAGGCGGCACGGCTCAGTATTCGTCCGTCTTCCCTGACTTTATAACGGATACAGTCCATGAATGAAATGGATAAATGGGGTTCAATGGCCGCAACCGCCACTCTTTGACTTCCGGAATTATCCTGTCTGTGACCTTACTGGCCATCTCTGCGGACAGTTCCATCCCGTAAAGCTCCTGTATCTGACCATGAATATCCCTTGTACTCATGCCCCTTGCATAAAGGGAGAACTCTTTTTCTTCAATACCAGCGATGTCCCTCTGACATTTCGGAATGAGCTTTGGCTCAAGTTATCTGCAATAATCTACCGTTTACGTAACCATAGCTATGATTCAATAATAAAATAAAAAAATTCATTTTTCCTTAATATAATCTACAATATAATCAATCAATTTATCTTTTCCCTTCTTAAATACACTCCTTACTTTATTATTTAAATTCCAAAAGTCCTCAACTTCAGGAATATCCGAAACAACAACAAACGCCGAAAACATATTATTAGTTTTAATTGCAGCTCTAGCGCATGCTACAATTTCCATTTCTACAATATCGCATCCCAGCATTGACGCAAGCTTACGATATTCAACTGCTATGTCCCCTAGCATGCATGGAGAATACCCTACCTTAACTTGTCTAAAATCACTTATTGAATTAAGTATAAATTGATTTATTGAAGATTCAATCGCCATCTTAACTTCTAATATTGCACCAATATCTACTTCTTTATTCAAACTTCCAGCATATCCAAAAAAGACCACTTGTATCCCTTCAAACACGTACATAACATCCTGAGAACATCTCCCTTGCGGAATATGTACAATTATCCCCTTTGTACCATTAATTGTATAAAAAAAACTATTTTTAAAAAAACAGCTTATGCGCTCATCTTCAGCATGCAAAAAAAGTTTTAATTTCCTAAAAGCCGAATCAATAGGGGTAATAATTGCTATTCTCACTTCTTTTGTCAAACATCCTAATAATGTTAAGCAAATTTTTTCCTTATAAAATATATACATTTTATAGTATTTCCTTTTATGCCTGATTTCCTATCATGTATACAACCTTGCTGCGAAAATAAATCTCGCAACAAGGTATACATTCCATTTTCAATATAGGAAGTCTGAGTCTGATAACTAACTGTGTATTTGCCTTCCAAAGACTGTGATTCATATCTTCAAATATTTTTGGCATGATAACTATTTATCAATCTTAATAGTTATTATTTCTCCTGCATCATTTTCCAAGCAAAACTCATATGCACATTCATCAAGCGTGACAAGTTTGCTCAACGTCTCTTTACAAATATATTCAACCCATTCTTGCGGTACATTTCCCAGCATACATACCTTTATAAAATCCGTAATATCACAGTCCAGACTTTTTCTTGCATCTTGAATGTTTCTTATAATATCTCGTGCCAGCCCTTCCCTTTTTAGTTCGTCAGAAATTTTTAAATCTAAGGATACAACAACTTTGCTATCGCTTGCAAAATGATATCCATCTTTAGCAACATAAGAAATTAAAAGAATCTTTGAGTCACAAATCCTATCTTTACCATCAATATTAATCAAAACACCTTCTTTCATTATTTTATACTCACCAAATTTAATTGCCTGTACTAATTCCTTTATCATCTCTGGATATAATCTTCTGATTTCATTAAAATTGGGGTTACATTTTATTGTTGCAATTTCATCAACATTCTTAAGTAAAACTACATTTTTTACGTTAAGCTCTTCCGCAATAATATCTTTGAACTCACGGAGCAACTCCACCTTTCCTTCTGATGAGAATGCAACATTTAACGTATTTAACGGCTGTCTGTTTTTTATTCCATTTTTATTTCTTATTGACCTGGCAAGAGAAATAATATCTTGCACTAATCCTACTCTTTCAAGTAATCCATCATCACAATATTCCTCTGGTATAGTCGGCCACTCTTCAAGATGTACAGACTCAGCATTGGTCAGTACCTGGAATACTTTTTCGGAAATAATAGGTGCAACCGGGGCAAATATCTTGGTCAAATTGAGTAAAACATAATATAATGTTTGATATGCTGATAGCTTGTCTTCTGACATTCCTTTGGCCCAAAATCTACGTCTGGACCTCCTAATATACCAATTAGTCAATCCTTCCACCAAAGGAAGCAAACTGTCTACATATTTATTTACATAATACAAATCCATATTCTTTGAAATACTCTTTTCTACATTATAAAGCAGAGCAAGTATCCATTTATCCAATTGGTTCTTTGGAACAGGAGAAACCGCCTTTCCCCTTTCAAAACCATCAATATTGGCATAGGAAATAAAGAACTTACAAGCATTCCAATATGGCAAGATAATCTGCTGATATGCCTCCAATATGCCTTCTTCATTAAACAACAGATCACCTGTAAGCATCGCATTCGTTTTATATAAATATAATCTAAATGAGTCTGTCCCAAATTCTTTCATTAATTTCATGGGGTCTGTGTAGTTTTTTGATGACTTCGAAAGTTTTTTTCCATCTTTTGCCAGTATAGTTCCATGTACAATACAGTTCTTAAAAGCGGGTCTATCAAATAAAGCAACTGCTAGCACATGTAAATAGTAAAACCAACATCTAATCTGCCCAGTATATTCAACAATAAAATCACTTGGATAATGAGATTCAAACCATTCCTTATTTTCAAAGGGATAATGTTTCTGCGCAAAAGGTACTGAACCACTTTCAAACCAACAATCCAACACTTCTGGAACGCGATACATAGCAGAACCACATTTTTCACATTGTAATACAATTTTATCCATATACTGCCTATGCAAATTTTCCAACTTAATACCACTTGCTTCATAAATTTCTTTTATACTGCCAAATACCTTTCTCTCACCACAGCATTCACACTCCCATATTGGGATGGGGGTACTCCAATATCTATTTCGAGAGATATTCCAGTCTCTTGCATTTTCTAACCACTTTCCAAACCTTCCATGTTTAATAGTTTCTGGAACCCAATTTATCTTCTCATTTGTCTCAATTAATCGTTCTTTTAATTTTTCAATGTTCAAATACCAAGCATCCATTGCCTTATATATTAATGGCCTTTTACATCTCCAACAATGAGGGTAATTATGTTCGATAGTCCCGTCAGCAACTGCTAATTTATTGTCATACAAATATCGAATTATAATTGGATTCATCTCAATGACATTTTTCCCACTGTTTGCATCATAAAAATCGGCTACAATATCAGTAAATTGACCTTTTTCATCAACTGGATTTACCAATGGAATGTTATTCTTCTTACATGTCCAATAATCGTCTTCTCCAAACGCAGGTGCAGTATGCACAATACCAACACCTTCGTCTGCCCCAACATACTCTGCCGATACTATTTTGAATGCACCTTCTTCTTTTAAATCTGCAAAATATTTAAACAAAGGTTCATATTCTTTTCCAATCAAATCAATACCTTTACATTCCCTGATAACATCTGGATTTTCTCCAAATATCTTTGGATAATTTAAAAGGGTATTTTTGCATGCAACATATATGCCATTTTCTGTATTAACGTAAGAGTATATTAATTTTTCCCCTACAGCAAGACACAAATTCGATGGCAATGTCCACGGAGTTGTAGTCCATGCAAGGAAATAAACATTTGTATTATTTATAACCTCTAAAGCTTTAAATTTTACAATAACCCACCTATCTTGTCTTAGTCTTGTTGAATCAGATTCCCTAGTATCGGAAATAGACAAGGATGTCTCGCAGTGCATACAATATGGCGTTACCCTATAGTCTCTATAAATCAGCCCCTTATCATAGCATTGTTTAAATGCCCACATAACACTTTCCATAAATTGTGGGTTCATTGTTTTATATGCACCATCATAGTCCACCCAACGCGCCATTTGTTCAACATATTCTTTCCATGATTCATTATTGCTTGAAACTAGTTCGAAACATTTCTCATTAAATACATTAATTCCTATTTCCTTTTCTATTTCATTTTTATTCTCAATTCCCAACAAAGATTCAACTTGGTTTTCAATCGGTAATCCATGACAGTCCCATCCCCAAACACGAGGTACAGGATGACCTTTCATCGTCCAATATCTTGCTATCATGTCTTTAATAAATGAAACTAAGACTGTTCCGTGATGAGGTTTTCCTGTTGGGAACGGCGGCCCGTCATAAAACACTATTTCCTCTCCCAATTTACTTTCTACTGATTTTTGAAAAATTTTTTCGTTTTTCCAATATAATAATATCTGCTCTTGAATTTCACTGATTTCTGGTTTTGATGTCAACTCTTGAAACTTCATTTATATATCCATTCCTTTCGCTTTACTCAAGTTACAAAACTTTATAAAATGTGTACTTGAGCATTTCTTATTTTAAATTTTATTATAAAAATCCTTATATACAACCTAGTCTTCAAAAATATAAGCTGCATACTAACTATTCATAAGCGATTTTACATAGTTATGCGTTATTTTTTTGAATAAATTCCGTAATTTGAATATTAAATATAACACTACAACGAGTTCTTTTTAAGCTCTCCCCTATATATATGAGAAACAGATGCCCTTTCATTACAAACGGCATCTGCAAGCTCCCTCCCGATAACTGCTGCATAGACCTGACATAGTTCTCATCAGTATTGAATCAATACACAGAAAAAACAGATAGACGCACCTTTGTTTACCCCCCTTTCTGAATAAAATTGTTAATTACCCGCCCACTTTTATCTGTAGTCAATCTGAATCTGGCTATCATCATCCTTGTCGATAGGTATCTGTCTTCCTTATATACCCTTATCTCTTCCAAAACAGGAGAAACACAAGCGATATCATTCCTCTGGTCTTCACCTATCATAAGTTATACTGGATAACTATAGAAGTCTACTGTTACATAGATTTTAGCACAGGCTCCACCTCTGCTATGGCCAATTTGGTTTAGGTCCTTTTTTGCAACGCTACTGTACTGATATGTGCCTGAGCATTCGAACTATCAAGAGAAAGGCCCTCCACTTCTGCATCAATACTTTAAACATGGAAAATATTATCAAGGGGTACCCTCTTCAATTCTTTTACGGAAATGGCTGTAAACAATTTCCAATGCTCCCTACATCATAAAATGAAATGATAACTATTCATATACAAAAGAAAAAATATACATCTTCTATTCAAAATCAGGGGGAGCGGTTTCAACTATAATACCTAGTCCTATACTGTTTGATGTCAGTTTCTTTTATCCCCTTCTATGTCATCTACAAGGCTACCATCCTTTTATTGAATTCCTGACTCTCCCAAATGTTTAAAGAGCTTTCGAGACAGCTCTATTTACTAATACAAAGCATCAAATTTTTACGATTCATCACTACCCTTTAGCAATGTCGTTAACCGTATATCCGTAAGCTTTCATCAGTAATGTACGGACACAGACAAAAGCTTGGGCCTAAGTAGTACGGGTATAGGTCTATGTTTCAAGGCATTTTCGCTCTTCCAGGCTAAAATTTATGCTGACAGTCTTTTTCCCATAGTATAATATCCTCCTCCTTGCTATATAGGCATTATACTACAGACAGTATGTTGAGTCCAGTTATTTAAATACATATATACTAGAGCGTGTTTGAAAAATAAAAATTGCACAAAACATATGTTTTTATTCCCTTTTTGTAATAAAAAAAGGGAGTGAGCTTATGTTAAGACGTTATGAATTAACAGACCTGCAGTGGAAACAGATAGCTTCTTATTTTCCCACTGAATATGCCTGCAAACGTGAAAGGCCGCTAAAAGATAACCGTCTTATGCTGAATGCTATGATTTGGATTGCACGGAACGGCGCCCTCCTGGCATGATTTGCCGGAACGTTTTGGCCCGTGGAAAACCGTTTACAGCCGTTTCCCGAAATGGATTGACGATGGTTTCCTTGATAATATCTTTCGCATACTGATTACGGATGCTGAACTAAATGAGATTTCCCTGGATGCGTCCATCGTGCAGGCCCACCAGCACAGCGCAGGAGCTAGAAAAAACGGTCCTCTCAATGAAATAAGCCATAGCCGCGGCGGGCCAAATACAAAAATACATGCTGCAGTGGACGCTTATGGATATCCAGTTTACATAATGACCAGCGAGGTCCAGCGTAATGATATAAATCTTGCAGTCCCAGTTCTGGGACACATAAATATAGAAGGGGGCAGTGTCCTTGCTGACCGAGGATACGACAGTTCCCAGCTTATTGATTATATCTATGAGCATGACGGCGAACCAAACATACCGTCCAGGAAAGGCATCTGGTTGAAAATTATTTCTCTGTTTGAAATCATACCGTAGGATTGCCACACGGTATGATAAACTCCCATATACATATCTTGGCTTTATCTGCATTACTTCCATACTTATTTGGTTAAAATGAACAAAGAACTTGATTTTTCAAACACGCTCTAGTACTACGTACTCAAATTTTTTGTGAAAATATTCTGGTCTGTTTTTTCAATAGCACGTATCAAAAATCCTCAGAGATTTGCACAAAAATTATGAGTACGCAGTACTAGATTGTTCGGGAGGAAGCAAACGGGAAATCTTCTCCCACAAATTGTTTAAAAAGATTTTTATTTCTATAATACAATTTCAATTTTACATTAAAATACTTCTAATAAAATCTTGTGGGGCAAGCCCATCATTAGTAATGTAATTATCTGCATTGATTTTTACTATTATTTCCTGTACGGCTTGATTTATAAGCGCAGGGGTTATAACACATTCCCGTCTATCAATTACACTACCAAATCTTTTTAGCCCATCATAAGGGCAACCCCCACCACAACATGAAAGCGCTATACATTCTGAACAGGGATTCCCTTTATTCCTCGCTAGATTTACAGGACAATTACAATCAAAAAATCCATTTGACAACATCTTATATATTTTATCATGGTCTATTTTGGAACATCTAACAATTGTATTATCTGATAATATAGTCATTTGCGAAGTATGCATTGAGCATGAAAATCTTTTTATTTTTCCATCCATCAAAGGCTTTATTCTCCACTTTAATTGCATTATTTCTGTATCAATTTCATTTCTATGATTAAATAATTCAATTAATGCATCTCTGTATTCAATAGCAGAAATTTCATAACTATTATTTTTTATCCAATGTGGTAAACTATACCCTATTCGATAAGGGTGAAACCTCTGAACCAATCTAATCATCAAATTGATGATATTTTTTACGTTTTCTTTTGTTGCAACTGTAAATATTCCAAATTTTACATTTTGTTCTAATAGATTATTCAATCCTTGTATGGTATCATTATACATGTATCTTCCGTCTTTGTATATTCTCATCATATTTTCATCAAAATCTGGGCCATCCAAAGACAAATAAATTAAAACATTATGTCCTGCTAACTTTTTTGCAATTTTTTTTGTTATCAAGGTGCCATTTGTTGAAATTCTTATTTCACCGTTAAAATTTTCTAATAAATATTCTATCTGATTAAAAAAAAGAAATGGTTCCCCTCCAATTAAAAAAATAGTTTTAATTTCTTTCATCCATTTTTTCTTCTTAATCTCATTCCAAACTTCTTTCATATTCAAAGATTCAATTTTTTCAATTTCATTGCCATATACAATGCAATATTTGCAATTTCCATTACACAAATATGTAATTTCGATTCTCAAATCCGTCAGCAGCACATCATAATAATCTTTTTTCAACTTTGCATTAAGATTATTAATCCAAAATCTGTTGTAGGCTGGCGCATAAAATAATTTATTATTTCCTTTTAATTTATATTCAATTATGTTTTCTTTTTCCATTTTTATAATTCGCCTTTCTTCGATAATATCCTCTTAAAGTCATAATCGCTTATTCTATAAGGCTTCCAGTATCCACTTTTTTATAAAACTATGGACAAACCTCTCAAATAACTGGTAATGCTTCGTGCCTCCAACCCAAAAGTTATTTTTCAATTTGGAAATGATTTTTGATGTTACAGCATCTTGGTGCTTGGGAAATGACATCTGTTAAGGCATAAAACATGCTATATTGACCATTTTTCTCTAATTTCTTATTCCGCACGATATTCAGTAATCATATTCCAGACGGCATCTCATTTATTGAGATTCCGAAAGGTCATGAATGCCACTGATTGGGTTTGATCCCCCGGAAGAGATAAGTTTATGGAACAATTATATACACTATTCATTTATACCATAATGGATTGACCGATAGCACACAAAAATGAGGGGCTATCGCTTTAAAAAAAGAAAATCTATTTTGCAAACAAGCACTAACACCGCTCAAAACAACATAGCAAAAAAGCAATTACTGCCATTGCAGGGATGATGTTTACCAGCATTTGTCGGGACACTTTGCTAAAAAATCCCTCCCCAATATTAATTCATTACTAATGGGACAGTGTAACAGCAAATTAAAAACGTTCTGAATTTCCTTTAAAATATAGGCTAATTGATTATCCAGAATGAACCGAATTTTATCACCTTTGGGACTTTTTTCATCCAGCGACTTCAAAAATTCAAAAAATACACTGCTTTTATGTGTTTCACCCACAAAGAGAATATCTGTCCCTGATAGATGAGGCATGCCTGCTAACAGCTATAAAATTTCCAGGCGTTCATACTCGTAGTTACGTATTATGATAAATATTTTTTGTGTCAGAAACTGTGCTCGCCTATACACCCAGTTTTCATCATATATAAAGCATAAATGTCCATTTCACCTTCTAGGGACAAGATAAAATGTCCATTTTTATCAACCCCAAGCCCCCGTTTTACACAAGCAAACACTCCTGTGGGGTTAAGCTAAAAGCTGGGCACAGTTGATTTTCGACAGGAAATGTTTATTATCCTTGCCTTCAACTCATCAAATATATTAGTTTTCCCACCCCAACAAGAAGACTCATCCAGCACTACATACGCACCAGATCACGCAAACTTATGCAGACAAGAACACACGGTCAAACGGCAATACCCATTTTGGTTGCAATATTATCGTCAGTCATTCCCTAATATAAAAAAAGAGAGTCTATGATCTCTTGTAAATGTGAACTTCAATGGTGCCTTTGGGAATAAGCTTTGTCAAATATTCCACTCCGTCTTCTATATTATGAAAAATAAGTTTTTTATGGCACTGTTTACATATAAATCCTCCATTTCCTTCTTCTACTAGATCCATACTTATATTTATACCATAAAAGCGCTCTATTTCTGTTTTTGTCATCTCTACTCTTCCACATTCACAAATAGCAGTTGGTTCATTAAAGATAGAAATATTATGAGTTTGATACAATTGATTTACAACTTCGGAAATATTATTAATATGTACCTTATCATAGTACAAAATTTTATTTTCAATAAAGTTAAACTTTTTTTCAAATTCATGATATTGTTTTTCACTATAAGATTTAAAAGAATGAAGCGAATTGATGCCAAGATAATATGTACCACCTAACAAATTTGCCAAATACTCACCCATAATTGCCGTGGAAAAATAAAATGGAGTTTTAATCAGCCCTATAGGCTGAAAGGGTAAGCTAATAAATGCTATATCACTCATTATCTAATATATTCCTTTCATGTAAAATCACATTTGTACTCTAAAAATATGAACAATACTTTTTTATCATATCAATTTCTTGTTGATTCAATTCGTTTATCATGTACCTACTTAACACTTTAAAATCTTCCTCGTATTGTTCAGCAGTATCAGGACAATGTACATAGCTAAAAAATATATTTAAAATTTGAGATGAGTCTTTGTTTTGTATTGGAAATAAATTTCTTATTATATCTTTTTCAGTTTCTTTTGCATTATACATAGCATGCTCAACATTAAAAAATATTGAAATTATTCCGTTTTTTGTTTTGTTCTTCAGTGACCTGATTGCATATTTTACCTCTAAGGTTTCCTTAATCAGCTCAGTATATTCAACATCTTTATACAAAATTAAAATTAAACCAAAGTTGCCAAACATATACTTATTTATATATGCATGCGCATGGACATGCGTTTTAATTGTATCCGCCTTAGAATATGTGTTCATATATATGTCATCTAATATATCACTCCAATTTATTATTCTATATACTTTTTTTACTAATATGTTTTTTTCCATC